>PXQR01000041.1:1539-18816 GCA_003021235.1 Halobacteriales archaeon QH_6_64_20
CCGACGACGCGCCGCTCAAGCCACAGTTCGTCGTCGAGGCGATGTGTGAGGCCTGTCCGGAGGACACGATCGTCACCTCCGGGGTCGGCCAGCACCAGATGTGGGCGAGCCAGTACTGGACGTTCCGTCACCCGCGGACGTGGATCAGCTCACACGGACTGGGGACGATGGGCTATGGGCTACCGGCGGCCATCGGCGCGAAGGTCGCCGCCCCCGATCGGGAGGTCGTCTGCTTCGACGGCGACGGCTCCTTCCTGATGACCAGCCAGGAGCTGTCCGTAGCAGTGCGCGAGAACCTCGACGTCACGGTGATCGTTTTGAATAACGAGGCGATCGGGATGGTCCGCCAGTGGCAGGACGCCTTCTTCGAGCGCCGACGGATGGCCTCGATGTACCCCTGGATCCCCGACTTCGCGAAGCTCGCGGAGGCCTTCGGCGCGAAGGGGTTCACACTCAGGGAGAAAGAAGAGGTCGCCGACGTCCTCGAAGAAGCCCGTGAATACGACGGGCCGGCCGTGGTAGACGCACACATCGACCCGGCAGAGAACGTCTACCCGATGGTCGCGAGCGGCGGCGACAACGCTCAGTTCGCCCTCGCGGAGGACCAGCTATGAGTTCCGATCGTGTCGAGGGCGGCGGCTCCGACGGGACTGATCCGGACACCAGCTCGGACACAGGTGGACAGCAGGGCCACGAACAGGGCCTCGACGGGCCTCGACCAGAAGACCGCGAACGTCCGCAGGGGCGACGCAGTTCCCAGGGGATCAGGATCGACCCGCGGGCGGAAGCGTCCCATCCCCCACGGCGGACGGTCATCTCCGCGCTCGTCGCGAACGAGCCGGGCGTGCTCGCGACGGTCTCGGGGCTCGTGAGCCGGCGGCAGTTCAACATCGAGTCCCTGACCGTGGGGCCGACGACGAACCCTGAGACCTCGCGGATCACGCTCGTCATCGAGGAGGCCGACCCGGGCATCCGCCAGGTCGAAAAACAACTGAACAAACTCCTCCCTGTGATCTCGGTGCGCGAACTCGGGTCCGATGCGATCCGCCAGGAGTTAGTGATCTGCAAGGTCCATGGCGACTGCCCGGAAAAAGTCCAGGCGATCACCGAGATGTACGACGGCCGGACCCTGGACGCGGGACCGCGGACGATCACGGTGCAGATCACCGGCGACGAACAGGAGATCGACGACGCGATCGACGCCTACCGGCAGTTCGGCATTCGGGAACTCGCGCGCACCGGTCAGACCGCGCTGGCCCGGGGCGACGAGTGGACGACCGAAGCCGAAGAGGAGCGCTACGAACGACTTACCGCGGGTAAGCCAGCGAACGGAGCAGCCGATGACTAACGGAAACACGACTACAACCACGACGACCGACACCAACCCCGACAGCGACGCAGGGAACGCAACGATCTACTACGACGAGGACGCCGATACTACCCATATCGCCGACAAAACCGTCGCGGTGCTCGGCTATGGCAGTCAGGGCCACGCCCACGCACAGAACCTCGCCGAGAGCGGAGTCGACGTGATCGTGGGGCTACGCGAGGGTTCGGCCTCCCGGAGCGCCGCTGAAGACGACGGTCTGGAGGTGAAGACGCCCAGAGAGGCGGCCGCCGAGGCCAGTGTATATGGAGCGATCCGCGAGGAACTCGAACCGGAAAACACCCTCCAGTTCGCGCATGGCTTCAACATCCACTACGGGCAGATCCGCCCACCCGAGGACGTAGACGTGACGATGATCGCGCCCAAGTCCCCCGGCCACCTGGTGCGACGGAACTACGAGAACCGCGAGGGTACCCCGGGACTGCTCGCGATCTATCAGGACGCGAGCGGCGAGGCAACCGAGGAAGCGCTCGCCTACGCCCAGGCGATCGGCTGTGCGCGGGCGGGCGTCGTCGAGACGACGTTTCAGGAAGAGACCGAGACCGATCTCTTCGGCGAGCAGGCGGTGCTGTGTGGTGGGATCGCCGAACTCATCAAGGCCGGTTACGAGACGCTCGTCGACGCCGGCTATTCGCCGGAGATGGCCTATTTCGAGTGTCTGAACGAGATGAAACTCATCGTCGACCTCATGTACGAGGGCGGGATCGGCGCGATGTACGACTCGGTATCCGATACCGCCGAATACGGCGGGCTTACCCGAGGTAGGGCCGTGGTCGACGATCACGCCCGCGAGAACATGGAGGAGGTCTTGGCGGACGTTCAAAACGGCCAGTTCGCTCGCGAGTGGATCACCGAGAACCAGGCGAACCGGCCGACCTACCGACAGTTGCGTCAGGGCGAGAAAGCCCACGAGATCGAGGCCGTCGGCGAACGACTCAGGGGACTGTTCGCCTGGGCCGAGGCAGAGGGCGAAGACGAAGACGAAGACGAGAGCGAACGCGAGGAGGTACGCGCATGAGAGAGCCGACCACCACCGAGACCTCGGTGACAGCGACGAACGTCGAGTATCGGCCGACGATCGAGGACGTCAGCCACACCCACCCGGATACCGACGAGGCGTTCGGTGCGGCGATGGCGTACAAGCGCGGGCCGACCGTCGCAGTCGACGGTGGAGAACGCGAAGCGGTCGGCGAGGCGACGAAGACCGAAGCCAGCTCCGAACCCGGTAACATTGCCGAAGCGGACGAGGAGGTCGACGAGCGAATGGGCGACGTCGAGCACACCCCATCCGAAGGGTACGACATCAATCACGTCTACGAGCGCGGCGGCGAGGGCCGAGGCGGGCAATGAGTTCGGGTACGCTTTACGACGAGGTCTGGGATCGCCATACGGTCACCGAACTCCCGACCGGACGGACCCAGCTGTTCGTCGGACTCCACCTCATCCACGAGGTGACGAGTCCGCAGGCCTTTGGCATGCTCGCCGAACGGGACATCGAGGTGGCCTACCCCGAACTCACGCACGCGACGGTCGATCACATCGTTCCCACAGCCGATCAGTCCCGACCGTACGGCGACGACGCCGCCGAGGAGATGATGGCCGAACTGGAGGCAAACGTCCGCGAGGCCGGTATTACGTTCGACCATCCCGATACCGGCGATCAGGGGATCGTCCACGTGATCGGCCCGGAACAGGGCCTCACCCAACCGGGCATGACGATCGTCTGTGGGGATTCGCATACTTCGACCCACGGTGCGTTCGGCGCGCTCGCCTTCGGGATCGGGACGAGTCAGATCCGAGACGTCTTCGCCACACAGACCGTGGCGATGGAGAAACAGAAGGTGAGACGTATCGAGGTGACCGGGGAACTCGGCCCGGGCGTCGGCGCGAAGGACGTGATCCTCACGATCATCCGTACCTTAGGCACTGACGGCGGCGTCGGGTACGTCTACGAGTACGGCGGCGAGGCGATTTCCGCGCTCGACATGGAAGGCCGGATGAGTATCTGTAACATGTCGGTCGAGGGCGGCGCGCGGGCGGGTTACGTGAACCCCGACGAGACCACTTACGAGTGGCTGCGGGAGACCGACGCCTTCCGCGATAGTCCTCAAGAGTTCGAGCGACGCAAGTCCTACTGGGAGTCGATTCGATCGGACGAGACGGCAGAATACGACGACGTCGTGGAAATCGACGGCGACGCGATCGAGCCGGTCGTGACCTGGGGGACCACCCCGGGCCAGGGTATCGGGATCAGTGAACGAATACCCGACCCCGCCGACCTCCCCGAGGGCAAGCGCGACGTCGCACGACGCGCCCAGGAGCACATGGACGTCTCGCCCGGTAATCGGATGGACGGCTACGACATCGACGTCGTCTTCTTAGGTTCGTGTACGAACGCCCGGCTCGCGGACCTGCGGGCGGCCGCGGAGGTCATCGAGGGTCGGGAGGTCCACTCCGACGTACGCGCGATGGTCGTACCCGGGAGCCAGCGGGTGAAAGCCGCCGCCGAGCGCGAAGGGCTGGACGAGGTGTTCACCGAGGCGGGCTTCGAGTGGCGCGGGGCGGGCTGTTCGATGTGTCTCGGGATGAACGAGGACCAACTCGAAGGTTCCGAACGGTGTGCCTCCTCGTCGAACCGGAACTTCGTGGGTCGACAGGGCTCGAAGGAAGGACGGACCGTGCTCATGAGTCCCGTCATGGTCGCCGCCGCCGCCATCGAGGGGGAGGTCACGGACGTCAGGACGCTCCGGGAGGTGGCCGCCGCATGAGCGGCGAGTCGAGCGCCGAAGCAGGGTCGGGGACCCGTGGTGACGCCGATACCGACCCTGACTCCGAACCGGTCGAGATCATCGAGGAAACTTCGGGAACCGGAATCCCGGTTCGCGGGAACGACATCGACACCGACCAGATCATCCCCGCCCGATACCTGAAAGCGATTACCTTCGACGGGTTGGGCGAGTACGCCTTTTACGATCAGCGCTTTCGAAACGGCGAGGCCACCGACCATCCGTTCAACGACGACCGATTCAGGGGAGCGTCGATCCTGGTCGTGAACGCGAACTTCGGGTGTGGCTCCTCCCGGGAACACGCCCCCCAGGCGCTCGCGCGCTGGGGAATCGACGCGGTCGTCGGCGAATCGTTCGCCGAGATCTTCGCCGGCAACTGCCTCGCGCTCGGAATGCCGACCGTGACGGCGAACGAAGAGGAGATCAGACAGCTTCAGGATCACGTTAGCGAGTTCCCCGACACCGAGATCTCGGTCGACGTCGCGGCCGAGACCGTCTCCTACGGCGAACGCACCGTCGAAGCGAACGTCGATACGGCCCAGCGAACGGCGCTCGTCGAAGGGGTCTGGGACACGACGGCGTTGCTGAAATCAAACCGGGAGACGATTCACGGGACGGCCCGGTCACTGCCCTACGTCGAGTCGGCGAGCATCGAGAGCGCGCCCGGCGCTCCCGACGGCGGGCGTGGCGGCAATACGGATACCGAAACCGAAGCCGGAGCAACCGACAGGGCGGGCTACGACTGAGATGACCGAACCCCACGAGGTCGCCGTCGTTCCAGGTGACGGCGTCGGTCGGGAAGTGGTGCCTGCCGCCCAGCAGGTACTGGAAGCCGTCGCCGACGGGCGGAATACACTGGAGTTCGAGTTCACCGACGGCGAGGCCGGCGATGCGGTCAAGGAACGAACCGGGACCGCACTGCCCCAGGGGACGCGCGAGCTGGTTACCGGGGCCGACGCGACGCTGTTCGGCGCGACGGGCGAGACGTCCGTCGAGGTGGTTATCCCGCTCCGACGGGCGATCGACGCCTACGCGAACGTTCGACCCGCCCGGGCGTACCCCGGCGTCGACGCACTCCAACCCGAGACCGATCTGGTCTTCGTCCGCGAGAACACCGAAGGCGTCTATGCCGGCCACGAGGCCGAACTCGCGCCCGGAGTAACGACGCTTACCAGGGTGATTACTGCCGAGGCCTCCGAACGGATCGCCCGTTTCGGGTTCGAGTACGCCGCCGAACACGACTACGACGTGACCGTCGCGCACAAGGCGAACGTCATGCGGGAAACCGACGGACTGTTCCTAGAGAGCGTCGAGCGGGTAGCCGGGGAGATGGGCACGGAGTGCGAGACGGCGCTGATGGATGCCCTCGCTACTCGTCTCGTGCGCGACCCCGCCGAATTCGGCGTCGTGATCTGTCCGAACCTCGCGGGCGACGTCCTCTCGGACCTGGCGGCGGGACTCGTCGGCGGCTTAGGCCTACTCGCGAGCGCGAACGTCGGTCCCGAGCGGGCGTTGTTCGAGCCGGTACACGGCAGTGCGCCGGACATCGCCGGCGAGGGAATCGCCAATCCGACGGCGGCGATCCTCTCGGGGGCGCACCTGCTCGAATACCTCGGACACGAGGAGGCGGGTGTGAGCGTGCGAGAGGCGGTCGCCGAAACGCTGGCTGAGGGACCGCGTACGCCCGACCTGGGCGGGGAGGCAGGCACGGAAGCGGTCACCACAGCGATCGTCGAGCGGCTGTGAGAGCAGGAGAGAAACCCGTCGGGAACCTCGACACGCGGTGTATCGTCGTATCGTCGGTACGCTACCCGCGCTATACATCGTCGGCCGACATCAGCGATGCGGCGGGTTAAGACGCCGGATCGCTTTTCCTCACTCGCTATGGCGACTATCGACCTCGAAGAGGAGACGATCGAGCGGCTGGACCGCCTCCGCGTCGAAGAGGAATCGTACGACGAGATCGTCACCGAACTCATCGATATCTACGAGGCCGAAGAACGCACCCTCTTTCACAGCGGCGGTGGGTAAGGACGGTCGATCGGGAAGCACCCCCCTCGGTCGGAACGGTCCGGCCGTTGTAATTGTAGTTTCTCCTTCGGACTGGCTTTAATCCGTCTTCGGTCCGGAAGGTACGTGCTCTACTCGCTTGCGAGTTGCCTGATCTCGTTCCACTTGCCCTGGTCTTCGAGGCGACCTTGTAGTTCGGCCGCGTACTCCTGGGCGAGCTGGTCGGCCGCTTCGATCGTCTCGTCGTCGTTTCCGCCGCCGCCCGAGCCGAGTCCGAGCGCGCTCTTGATCGAGCCGAACACGCCGTCCCCTCCTCCGGATCGGCCGCTACTACCGCCGCCTCCGCCACCGGCTCCCATCGCGCCGGCCTGCGAGCTGATGCGATCGAGTTCGGGGATCACGGCGGGGAGCTTCTCGGTGTCGGCGACCAACTGTGCCTGCTCGTCGTCCTCGGGAGACTGGATCTCGAACTCGGTCGCGGTCATGACGAGACCCCACTCCTGGCGGGAGAACTGGGAGTTCTCGATGCGATCGGCGAACTCGCGGTCGACGGCCATGCGGTCGCCGACGATGCGGTCGGTCCATTGACGCGATGACATACCTCGACGTGGACGGCGAGCGCTATCAGCGTTGTCCTCGATGCGGAGTTACCCACACTGCCGGAAGCGAAACTAGAGAAGTGGCCTATTCGCCGACGCATAGTACCGAGTTACGGTCGATCACGAACCGTCCGAGTACGTCGCCGTTCGTCGATCGTCAGCGGCGAAAAAAGCCGAAAGCAGCGGTCTAGCGCGGATCGATCGACGATCGGCCGGCCGGTTACAGCTCGACGGACTCGTCGCCGTCGAGCACGTGAACCTCGGCGCTGCTGTCGGTGTGTTCGACCTCGCTCACGAACTCGGAGGGGTCCTGTTCGATCGGCGGGAGCGTGTCGTAGTGCATCGGGAAGACGTGCTCGACGTCCATCCACTCGGTTGCGATCGCGGCCTGCCAGGGCCCCATCGTGAAGTGATCGCCGATCGGCACCGCCGCCGCCGTCGGCTGGAGGTACGGGCCGATCACGTCCTTCATTTCGCTCATCAATCCAGTGTCGCCGGTGTGATAAAAGGACGTCCCCGATCCGTCGTGGCTCGGGCCCTCGGTGCTCACGAGGAAGCCCCCGGGCATGCCGACCTCCCGGTCGTAGCCCATGCCCAATCCACTGGTATGATCCGCCCGGTGCATCGTCACGTGGGCGTCGCCGCACTCGGTCGTACCGCCGATGTTCATCCCCACCGTTTCGCTCGCGCCGAACTCCTCTTCGGCGTAGGCGGCGATCTCGGGCGTGGCGATCACGGTCGCCCCGGAGAACTCGCCCGCCCCCGAGACGTGATCGGGGTGTCCGTGGGTGAGCAACAGGAAGTCCGGTTCCTCGACGTCCGCCGGTTCGAGCGACGTCTGCGGGTTGTCGAAGAAGGGGTCGATCAACAGGCTCGTATCGTCGACGGTGACGTGCCAGGTCGAGTGACCGTGCCAGGTGAGTTCCATTACGCCTCACCGTACTCGCGTCGGTTACTTAACTCATGGCTACCGTCGATCCGGTTACGTGCTGATACCACATAGTCGAAGAGCCTCCGGTCGGCAGTGTTCGATCGACGGCGACCGATAGGCTACATTCGACCGGGGGCCACCGATCACTCCTTTCAGGAGCCGCCCGGGCCTAGCTTCTTTAGCTGTCGTTTTGCCTCCGATTGGAGTTCGTCGAAGTTCACCGATGAATCGAGCTGGTCGTCGTCGACCGCCTCGTCGAGGGTTTCCTTGTCGGCGGCGGCCTCGACGCCCTCCTTTTCGACCTTCTGTTCGACTTGGTCCTCGTCGATCGCTTCTTTGACGTCCTCCTCGTCGTCCTGTGGGCCGGTCACGGCGTTGAGCGCGCGTTTCACGACGATGTAACCGACGAGCGCGATGCCCCCGGCGGCGACCACGCCTTTGAGCCCGTAGCGTTTGTACCCTTTCGATGCGAGTTTCAATCCGGTTCCGAGTCCGACCATCGTATCGGGAACACTCATCGGCCTTGTAAAATCACACGCCTTTCGTTCGCAGGCGCGTCGAACGTTCCAGTCGGGGACGGGCCGCCGTCGCCGAAGAGAATCCGGTCGTTGGGGCATCGATCGCGTCGGGTGAGGCGTTCGATTCATGTAACGACGTCGACCGGTTCTCGATCCGTTGTTCGACGAGCGAGACGGTCTCCCGGCGGTTCGCGAACTCCTCGTCGGTTCGGAGCCCGGGGTACTCCTCGGAAGGCTATGAGCTCTGTGACCACCTCGCGCACCCTGAGATCGGCGAGGGCGGCCGTTCGCGGCGATTGGGCGTCGATGGCTCGCTCGCGTGCCTCGATAACGTTGTCGAGAACCGCCCGCTCGAAGGTCATATGTTCGCGCGTGAGGTCGACGAGGTCGCCGATCTCGGCGTAGTGTCGCTCGATGAGCATCGACGTGGTGGTGCGAACCGAACTCGCGAGTGGCGGCACGACCTTGCGCGAGCGCCGGGACCCGTCGGCGACCTGCCGGCCAGGGAGACCTACCGGGCGACCGAGCGCGTCGAGTTGGGCGCGCTCGAAGCACTGCGCGTGCGGCGAAACGGCGCGGCACGATCGAACAGGTCGTCACCTCCGCGGAACACCGGGCGGTCTTCGAACGGCGCATCGAGACCTGAGACGGCGGAATCGGACGAAGCGACCGAGCACACTGCTTCGCTACCGGAGACGGGCCTCACCGGGGATCGACGACCACGGCTCCGATCGATGAGACAAGCTATAAGTTTAGGCTCACCGAAATCGAGGCCGATGGCTGGTCCCGATTCGAGAACCGATGCGGTCGATCGCAGTCCTTCGAAGCGGGCCGACGTCTGCGTGATCGGCTCGGGACCGGCGGGCGCGCTGATCGCACACGATCTCGCGGGTCGGGGCTACGACGTGGTCGTCTTGGAGGCCGGGCCGCGGTTCGATTTCGACTCCAGACCCGAGCGTATGGAGCGGGCGCTCCGGCCGGGGCGATCGAACGATTCGGTGTGGGATATGGGCGGCGAACGCGACGCCTTTTCGAGTTCCGGGGAACGACAGTACCCGCTCAACGCCGCGCGCGCGAAGGGTATCGGGGGATCGACGCTTCGCTGGCAGGGGATGGTGATGCGGCTTCACGAGAGCGATTTCGAGCGCCGAAGCCGTGACGGCGTGGGCGCTGACTGGCCGATCTCCTACGAGGACCTCCGGCCCTACTACGCCCGCGCGGAGCGGGAATTAGGAGTAGAGGGGGCGACGGACAACCCCTTTTCGCCCCCGCGCGAGGAGCCGTTCCCCCTGCCGGCGTTCGAACCTTCCTATAGCGACTCGATCTTCGCCGATGCCTGTGAACGCCTCGGGATCACGACCCATTCGGCAGGTAACGCCCGCAACTCCGAGCCGTACGACGATCGCTCCGCCTGTGTGGGCTATGGTACCTGCCAACCGGTCTGTCCCTCCGGCGCGAAGTACGATGCCTCGACACACATCGAAGCGGCCGAAGAGGAGGGCGCACGGGTGATCGATCGCGCGCCGGTGCAACGCCTGGAAACCGATTCTTCGGGCGCTCGCGTCGAACGAGCGGTCTACGCGACGCCCGACGGCGAGCGTGTGCAGAAGGCCCGGCAGTTCGTCGTCGCCTGTGGCGGCGTCGAGACCCCCCGACTGCTGTTGCTCTCGCGGTCGGATCAGCACCCGAACGGTCTCGCGAACTCCTCGGGCCTCGTCGGGAGATACTTCATGGACCACCTGTTCGCCGGCGTAGGCGGGACGCTCGACCGGGAGACGAGACAGCAACACGTCGGCTTCATCACGAGCGAAACCCACCAGTTCTACGACGACCCCGGGCAGGGGACGGGCGGCACGAACGGCACGAACGCTACGAGTGCCGCGACCCGAGGGATGCTGGCGAGCGAGGGCGATTTCGGCCCGATCAAGCTAGAATTCCTCAACTACGCGGGTCCCTCGCCGGTCGGCGTGGCGCTCGGCAACGGGAGTTGGGGCGACGATCTCGCCGGTTCGCTACGGGACGACTACGGCACCCACATCGCGATTGGCGGTCTCGTCGGCCAGCTCCCCTGGAAGGAAAACCGCGTGGCGCTGGACCGATCGAGAACCGACGACCACGGCAACCCGGTGCCCGACGTTCGGTGGTCGATCGACGATCGGACGAAACGTACCATCGAGCGAGCGAACGAGATTCAGCGCGCGATCCTCGACGAACTCGGCGCGGAGATCAGCTGGACTGTGGGTCCCGAGAACACCGGCCCGGCCTATCACCACATGGGTACGACGCGAATGGGGACCGATCCGACTGCAAGCGTCGTCGACGCTCGACTCAGAACGCACGACGTATCCAATCTCACGATCGCATCGTCGAGCGTGTTTCCGACGAGCGGCGCGATGAATCCTACCTTAACGATCGCCGCGCTCGCGCTCAAGGCGGCGAGGCATCTCGATCGGGACCTCTGAGTTGCGCGTCGCGCTGTTTCGAACGGCATTCTCTCGACAACTCCGTTGCTGACGAGACCGGTGTAGCCGATGGACGAACTATCGGTCGTCCAGTGGATCGACCGCGATCGGCGAGTTGGCTTCGAGTTTCGGGGACGCCGCTCGGTCGGGCCTCGATTCCCAGCGCGCCGTTCGGGGGCGAACGAACCCTTATTGATCCCGGGGGCAACGACGGAGTGATGGCGACCGGCGAGACCGAAGGTCGTCCAATCGTTCGCACCGATAGCGTGCTCGGCGGTGATCCTCGAATCGAAGGCACTCGGATCGGAGTACACCACGTCGTCCCGCTTGTACTCGAAGACGAGTATACTATCGAGCACATCGTGACCGTGACCTACCCCGATCTCTCGGAGGATGACGTGCTCTCAGCGCTCGCCTACTACGCCGAAAACCGTGAGGAGATCGAGGACATTCGGCGGGCGAACCAGCAGGTCTACGAAAACGAAATCACTGGCCCCGACGATCTCCCATCCGAACTCCGCTCGGAGTAAGCAGTGCTCCGACTCGTACTCGATCAGCACGCCGGCGGCGAACTCTACGAGCGGCTGTCCGCAAGCGACAGGCTCGACGTCGAATCAGTCCGCGATGTCGAAGGGGGAGGTTCGAGAGCCGACGACACGGACGTCTGGCGGCACGCCGTTGAGAACAGTCGGGTCGTGCTCACGAACGATCGTCACTTCGTCGATGGGAGCGCCAATCCAAGCGACGAGACCCATCCCGGTGTGATCCGATACACCGAGTACGACTGGACGGCAGTCACCAAAGCGATCGAGAGTATCGAGCGGGCAACGACGACTGAGGAAATGGCTGAGAACAGGGTCGAGTTTCGCGTTCCGACCGGCTGGACCGACTAACGAATCGGGTGCTATCGCGATACAAAGGGCCAGCGATCGGTGTTTCGATGCTTCGAGACAGGACAGAAGCGGTGAGGGCCGACATCGAAACGCCGGTTCGGATGTCTCGGGCCAGTGCGTGGCCGACTGAGTGGTTTTCGTTGCTATTCGGTGTATAATAAGAGTGTGACGTCCGCGACCGTCTTTCAGCGACCGAACCGGATGGTCGGCCGGCCGGGTTTCGACTGTGATGGAAGGCCCACTGCTTACGACGGACGAGGACGTCATGTTTCGAAGCAGGTCGCCTTACCGAAGAGCAGTCAACGACCGAAGGGAGTTAGTTGACTCGGGCTCTGTCGAATCGATATGCCAGGACCTGTATTCATCGAGGGCGACCACGTTGTGTTGCGAACGATCGAAGAGGAAGACATCGAATTCCTTCAAGAGGGAGTCAACGATCCGCGGGTCTGGAGACCGATCGGGAGTTCTACCCCCTACAATCTCGAACAGGAGCGGGAGTTCTTCGAGGAGATGGTCTCCGATAACGACACCGTTCAATTGCTCGTATCGACCGAGGAGACGCCGGTCGGCACCGTCGGGTTGGCCCCGATCGATCGGGAGGCCGGCGTAGCCGAAGTCGGGTACTGGATCACACCGGATCGCTGGGGTGAGGGGATCGGAACGGAGGCGACCGCACTGATCGTGCAGTACGCGTTCGATCAACTCCGACTGCACAAGATCACGGCCCGAACCTACGAGTTCAACGAGGCATCACAGCGACTCTTAAGGAAGCTCGGTTTCACCGAAGAGGGCGTGCAGCGCGAACAGGCGTTTATCGACGGCGAACACTGTGACGTACATTGGTTCGGGATATTGGCGCGAGCACGACAGGACGAACAATTGACTAGCAACTGACGAGTACTGCATCCAACGAAGCTTGCCCCTATGGAGTAGCGTAGTGTCGGTTCGCGTTCGTTCCCCACCGTCCTGTTCGCCGATGGCAGGAGCCAAAGCTCGAAGAAGTAATAAACTGATAGTCGATCGCCCGATACCGTCTCCGTACGTGGGTCGACTTACTGCCGGGTGAGGTTCGTCGCGCGCGGACCCTTGGGGGCCTGCTCGATGTCGAACTCGACCTCCTGGCCCTCCTCGAGGTCGTCGCCGCCGACGTCTTCCATGTGGAAGAAGACGTCCTCGTCCGCGTCCTCGGTGTCGATGAAGCCGTAACCGCCGGTGTCGTTGAAGAAGTCGACCGTACCTGTCGCCATTGCACTCGGGTAGAGTGGTCGTTCACTCATAAGGGTTGCGTACCGTCGCTCACTCGTTCGTAATCGAAGCGGGGATGAACTGACCCCTCGTCGGTCGTTCGCCGCGAACCGACGTCGCCTACGAACGGCCGACTCGAGTCACCCGATCGACGCTCTCCTTCAGCATCAGGCGTCGTTGAGGTGACGTCGAACCTGCGCGGCGACCGCGGATCGAAACGCCCGCTCGTCGAGCGACTCGTCGCCGTGAAAGAGGCGTTTGTGTTCCTCGCGGACCACGTCCTCGAAGACGCGCTCGTAGACCCGATCGAACTCGGGAGCCCGGTTCCGATCTTCGACCTTTGCGACGACCTTCGCCACACGGTGTTCGGTGACGTACCGCCGGGCGAGGCTCTCGGGATCGCCCTCTACTGGTATCGTCTCGTCGACCTCTCGATACCGAGGGTGGAGCAGCTTCGCCCGCGCGCCGGTCTTGTTCCGGAGGACGACGCCTTCCGCCGGCCCGTCGTACCAGGCCGACGGGGGGATCTCGTAGCTATCGGGGTCGAAGTCCGTGGCCCTGAGTTCCTTTGCGAGGGCGTTCACCGGTTCGAGTCCTAGCGCCCGGAACGCCTGCTCGACGGCATCCGGCGGCAAGAACCGTTCTCGCCCCGCGGACCAGACGTCGAACCCGAGGAAGGAGGGCAGCCGATCGAAGTCGTACTCGATGGTGTGGTGATGGGTCGCCTCGCCGAAGAAGGTGATCGCCTCGACGTCCTCGGCGGCGGCCCGGAACCCATCGAGATCGAAGCGCTCGCGGACGTGACGGGCGGCGTGGCGATACGGCTCGGGAACGCCCCCTTCATAGACGCGGCCGCGAGTGCCGAAGACGAGCAGGCCGGACTCGCGGACCTCGAACCGAAAGTTCGCCCCGTCGACCTTCTCCTGGACCCAGAGGTGCCCGCCCGAGAGCAGGTCAGGCGGGGCGTCCGCGAGCCGGGGGATCGAGGGAAACTCCTTCATCGGTCGGTCCTCGCTTGCCGTCCGGCCGCCGGGTACCTAACGTCTGGCTTCGACATCGGGGCGGTATTAAGTTAGCGACAACGAGACAGAGGAGCAGTACAGAACGATCGAAAGCCCCCGGCGCGGTCGGCTCCCACGGCTCGCTGTGGTCCTCGGCCTTCGGCCTGCGGTCCTTACTTCGTTGGGGTTCGCCGACCGTGCCAGCCCCTTTCAATCCAGCCCGTGGCGATTGTTCGGCGAGCAATTGCGTAAATTAACACTGTCGACATCAGAGCTAATAGCAACGTCGATCAATGGATCGGTAGCCGGAAATGTACGCAAGCTACCGAAAACGCGGTCAACGTCCGGTTCCGACACTTGTTGACGAATCACCGCCCAGCCGGCGAAACCCTTGAACCGACGGTGGCCATACCATCGCCGAATGGCAGTCGTCTCCGTTCGGGAGTTCGCCGGAACCCTCCGTGGCCTCGACGAGACGGCCTTTTCCGAGTTCGTTCGCGAACTCCTCGCGGCGCGCGGGCACGACGTCGATTCCGCGGACGAAAGAACCGTCCTCGCGAGCGACGGAGACCGCCAGCGAGCTTTTCTGCTCTACCATCCCGGTCGGTTCCGGATACGTTCGCCGACGCCGCCCGACCGATCGGTAGATGTCGTCGTGACGAGCCGACGCGACGACGATCGGGCACGGGCGCTCGCCGCCGACCTCACCGCCGACCTCATCGACGCCGGGGACCTGTATCACACCCTCCTGTACGCGCTCGATCGTGAGACCGCGACCGAAGTCGCACGGACCCACCTCGGCCGGCCGCTCTCGACGCCGGAGCGAAGTATCGAGGATGAGTCGACGACCGATACGGCGGGCGAGCGCTTGAAATCGGTTGTCGATCGGCCGGGTCAGTTGAGTCGACCCGGTGGGTGGCAGGTACTTGCCGCCGTAGCCGTACTCGTCGCCGTGCTGACGGCCGCGATGGTCGGGACCGCCACCCTGGATGGGTTCGATACCTCTGGGGTTCCCGGCGGCGTGGGCGCGAGCGATGGAGGGGACGCACCCGGACCGGGGAGAGAGGCCGGAGGCGACCTCTCGGTGACGCCGGCTCCGTCGAGAGCGGTGACATCGACACCGGAGGTACGGCTCGGACGAACCAATCAGAGCCTCCGGGTACTGCCGCCGGGCCTCGATGAGTCGGGGATTTCCGACGCCGACGAGCTGGCGGACGCCCACGAGCGGGCGCTCTCGAACCGCTCGTACCGCTGGGTCGTGACCTACGAGGAGTTCGTCGACGGCCAGCCGTCGGGCGCGGTACGCGAGACCGTCACGGTCGAGCGACCCCGGGTCTATACCGTGGACATCGAGCGCCGCGGCGACCCGACGCTCGATCCGCTGTTGTTCGCCGACACCGAAGCGTACGCCGACGGCGAGCACCGCTACGAGCCGATCCGCGTTTCCGGATCGCGGGACGACGTCCGCACGGCGGGCCTGGGGTTCGGTCAGGCGGCTTTCGCCGACCGGGCGGCGACGTACATCGAGTGGTACCTCTCGGTGTCGCGGTCGTCGATCGCCGACGTGCGCGAGGCGGGGAACCGAACACAGTACCTGATCGAGACGGCCGGCGACCCGTACCCGGGCGCGGAGAACGCGCGGGCGAGCGCGGTCGTCGACTCGGAAGGGATGGTCCACCGGCTCCGATCCGAGCGGGAGCTCCCGAACGAGGACGTCAGGATGGTCGTGACCTTCCGGTACACCGCGATCGGGAACGCGACCGTTTCCCCGCCGGCGTGGTACGCGACGAACGTCTCGAACGGGACGACCACGACCACCGCCACGAGGTTCGGTGACGCGGCCAGCGCGACCGGGACGCCCGGGATAGCGCCCGACAGCGCCGATCCGACGGTCGATACGATCGCCGTCGCGGTCCCCGAGGGAAGCATCGCCAAGCGGGACACGGAAAGCAAGCGGGCATCGCCCGCCCGTTCTCGGCCCGACGGGATACGGGATCGATCGAACGAACGACGAGCGCTCGGGTCGATACCGTGACTCCCCCCGCCGACGTGGAGCGGGTTTCGATCGTCGGGGGCGGGATCACCGGGGCGAGCCTCGCCTACCGACTGAGCGAGACGGCACTCGACGTTTCCCTCTACGAGCGCGGGGAACTCGGTGAGGGCGCGACCGCGGCCTCGATGGCAGTGTTTTCCTGGCAGTCGCTACACCCGACGGCGCTCGACCACCGGCTCCGCCGGCGCTCGTGGGCCGAATACGAGCGCTTCGTCGAGGAGGGACGTATCGAGTTCACGCCCACCGGGGCGCTCGACGTTGCAACCACGCCGGAAAAGCGAGAGGCGATCGCCGACGCAACCGAGAAACTGCGCGAACTGGGCGTCGACGCGGAAACGCTCGATCCCGAGGGAGTGGCGGCGTTCGGGATCGTGCCGAACGCGGTGACCGGCGCGCTCTACACCGAGCGGGAGGGCTGCTTCGATCCCGACGAGGTAGTCGCCCACTACGCGAAGCGTGCGGCCGAGGCGGGCGTCAGGATCGAGACGGACACCGAGGTCACGGGGATCGAAACCGAGGATGGAGCCGTAAGCGCGATCGAGACGCCGGACGGAGCGACGGAAACCGACGTCGTCGTGAACGCCGCCGGCCCGTGGGCACCGGCGGTAAACGATCTCGTCGGTCTCACGCTCGCGCTCCGGCGCACGCGCGGCCCGATCCTCGACGTACAGGATCGTATCGAGGGACTGCCGTTCACCCTGTTCGAGCGCGCCGACGGACCGGCCGGCTACCTGCGTTCACACGAGTCGGGCGTCTACGCCGGTCGGTACGCGACGGACTACGAGTCGGGCGAGGTGCTCGACCCCGATCGCAACTATTCGACCGGCGAGGAGTTCCGGGATGAAGTCGGGGAGTTGCTCGAAACGTACGTGCCGGACTTGGCGGGTTCGTCCCTCGAAGAAGGCTGGGTCGGGATACGTACTGTGTCGCCCGACGGGCTCCCGCTGGTCGGCGACGTCGAGGACGGGGGACCGGAGGGATTCGTTGTGGCGTGTGGACCGAGTGGGTTGGGTATAACGCGCGCGCCGGCGATCGCCGACCTGCTGGGGACCTATCTCGAAACCGGGCGGACCCCGGAGGACCTACGGCGGCTCTCGCCGACGCGCTTTACCGACGTCGCGGACGCAACGAGCGACACCTCATAGCGAGCGATCGAACCGAGTCCACCGATGCAGGGACGACAAAGCGGGTATCGTTCGCGATCCGGGACGTCGGATCGTGCCGAGGGCAGGCCTTTAGATGTCGTGCGCTCGTATTGCAGCCATGATTCCACCTATCGCGAGCGATTTCGTCGCCGGGGAGTCGCCAGCCGAAGCCGTCTCACACGTCCGGGAGATCAACCGGGGCGGCGTCGGCGGGATCGTCAATCTGCTCGGCGAACACTACGCCGAG
>PXQR01000041.1:18836-20224 GCA_003021235.1 Halobacteriales archaeon QH_6_64_20
AGCGGATCGATCTCGGTCAAACCCTCCCAGATCGGCCTCGACGTCGGCGAGGCGGTCTTCGAGGAGAACATTGCCCGGATCGTCGAGCGCGCCGATGAAGAGGGGGTCTTCTGTTGGATCGACATGGAGGACCACACCACCACCGACGTAACGCTCGACGCCTACGAGCGCCATGCGACCGAAACCGACGGCGGGGTCGGGGTCTGTATCCAGGCGAACCTCGAGCGAACGCCGGAGGACTTGGAACGACTCGCCGCCCTTCCCGGGAAGGTCCGGCTAGTCAAGGGCGCGTACAATCCGCCGACGGAGATCGGCTACCGGGACAGGGATCGGGTCAACGAGGCCTACGAAGACCGACTGGAGTTCATGTTTCGCGAGTTCGACGGGGGGATCGCCGTTGGCAGTCACGACCCGCGGATGATCGATCGTGCGAGGGAGCTGTACGAAGAATGCGGAACGGACTTCGAAATACAGATGCTGATGGGCGTGCGTACCGCGGCTCAGTTCGATTTGGCGAGCGAGGGCTACGACGTCAACCAATACCTGCCCTATGGAAACCGGTGGCCGTCGTATTTCTACCGTCGGATGCGCGAGCGCAAGGAAAACGCCCTGTTCGCGCTCCGAGCGGTCGCCGGGAGTTGATGCGAGGACCCGTCCCGGCGACCGGGTAGCGAGACCAATGGTTGCATTTGCATCCGTGATAGTCCGAGCGCGTGACCCGGCGACACGCTCACCGGCAGTGTTAAGTTAAGGAGAGGGTGTCATAGAATCAATCTCACACTGTGATGACGGTGCTCCCAGGATTGTCTCCACGATCGTAGTTGGTGACCGCGACGACGAGGCGAAGACACAGCGCGAGGTAGCACTGTGTTCGTGCATGGACGTGGCCTCGGGCGCGCAGCGGCCCGAGGCCGCAGTCGTTACAGGCTCCAATCGTCCGTTCGGCCTGTGATCGCCGGTCGTACGTCTCCTCCAAGATCGATTGCTTCAGCTGAACGTCGTCGCTGTACTCTTTGATTGGGGGCTTCGACTCTGTACTCGATATCCAGCGGCTCATCGGTGTTGCGCGGGTTGTACGGAGCGATCGGCACGACCCCTGCTTCCAGCAGGTGGTCGTGCTACTCGAGCAGGTCGTAGGCTCCATCGCCCACCATCCAGATCGGCTGCTCGACGGCGATGCGCGTCACGCGTGACGCGCATTGCCGTCTCCTGTTTCGCACGCTTTGCGTCGGTGAACTCCGCAGCGATCGGTAGCTTCGGTCCAGTCGTCACGACCGTACAGCCGAAGCCGTAGTAGTACTCCTCAGCAGTTGGATCGTAGTTCCACGAGGTATCGTCGTTTCATGGAAGCGCCTCCACATCAGTCGAATCGATACGATAGGTCATGT
>PXQR01000041.1:20257-21127 GCA_003021235.1 Halobacteriales archaeon QH_6_64_20
CTCAACGACGTGTCCGAGGTCGGTGAGAAACCGATCGACCGCCGTCACGAGACGCGGTCGATCGAACCCACAGCCAAGCCAGATGGGATCGTTGCGGAGTTCGCGGGTGACAGGCCGTATGCCGTAGATGTTCTTGTAGTAGCAGTGCAAGAAGCCGCAGAAGAGTTCCAGAGGTTTGTGATCTCGTGTTCGCCCCCGGCGAGCGGGGGCGAACACGTCGTACTCAGTGAGAAATCCGAACTCAAGATGCTCGAACAGCGCGAGCGTTTCTGTAGCCACGAGGTCGAAGAACTCGTGGATAAAAGCCTCTTCTTGCAGGGTCTGGGAACTGGTGGACACAGTTTCCACTCTCTGCGTATTCATGTGTGACGCTTTCTGTGACACCCTCTTAAGCGCATACGCTCATGTGTAGCACATTGTTGATGAAGAGCTGTCTTGCGATTCTGTCGAATTCACGGTGAACTGAGAACCATCTTACGACCTACTCTACGCACCGATCACCGCTCCTCTCCCGAGCGGGAACACGGTATCAACAATCGCCTACAGAAGAGCGAGCACATAAACAAGGACAGCGAGTCGAGCCGAGTGGTTGGAAATCCCCCGGCACGCTCGGCTCCCGCGACTCGTTATTCTTCAAAAGACGCGATAGTGATCGTCGCAACCTTTGAAACAGGTTGTAAGAGCACTCAACAGACGGCTTGTTCCGTTGATTCAGGAGCGCCATTCCGACCTGACTGCACTTTAAGTGTGGGTGCTGCCAGTGGCCGTGTTCGGCCGGCTTTCACATCTCCTGTCACCAGAAATCCGCCGGAACGCTTCGTCCCCAGTATCGCTTCAGTGGAAGCCATATTACGTTTGCGACGATCTTAG
>PXQR01000042.1:0-24757 GCA_003021235.1 Halobacteriales archaeon QH_6_64_20
CCCGGTTCGAGCGTCCCCTTTTCCTCTTCGGCAAACCCGAGGTACGCGGCGTTCGGGCCGTACAGACGGAGTGCATCCTCGATCCCGATTCGCTGGTCGGGACCGACGACCTCGTCCGTCACCGTGCGCCGGGTCGCCGCCGTTCGGAGCGCGAGCAGGGGGTCGCCGCTCGACACCGGCCAGTCGCCGTTCGCGCCGGCGACGATGCCGTACTCCGCGAGCGAGCCGAGCGCATACGTCCAGTCCATGCGATCCTCGCCCCAGTAGACCCAGTTGCGCGAGACGTCGGTCCCCAAGAAGTTGATCGACGAGGAGATACAGACCCCGAGATCGGCCATCCGTTCGAGTTGTGCGGGCGTCGTCAGCCCGGCGTGTTCGATCCGGTAGCGGTGATCCTCGTCGGGATCGAGGGCGGCCTCGTACGCATCCAGAATATGATCGATCCCGCGGTCGCCCTGGCCGTGGACACAGACTCTGAGCCCGGCCTCGTGGGCACGCTCGACGCGTTCGGTGAAGTACTCGGGGTCGATGTGGAGCAGGCCGCGATGGCGCGGGGAGTCGGCGGGAACCTCCTCTCCCTCGTAGGGGTCGGTCATCGCGGCGGTTCTACCGGTGAACGCCCCGTCCATGAAGTACTTCACCCCGACCACCGAGAGCCACTCGTCGCCGAAGCCCGTCTCGATGCCGGCATCCGCGAGCGCCGCGAGCACGTCCGTTCCCTCGGGACCCAGATCCGGCCCTGCGTCGCCCGCGAGCATCACCCCCACTCGAACCGGAAGCGCTCCTTCCCGGCGTAGCTCCTGGTAGATCCGGAGATCGCCCGGAAGCGTGCGCGCGTCGTGGACGGACGTAACGCCCCACGCGACCAGTCGCTCCATAGCCCGCTCGATGTCCGCCTTGCGGTCGTCGCGCGTACGCTCGCCGATCGCGTCGAGAAGGGGAAGTTCGGCGTCCTCGCTCACCAGTCCGGAGGGTCTACCGTCCTCGTCGCGTTCGATCACCGCCGGCGGGTCGGGGTCGGGCGTCTCGCGATCGATGCCCGCCAGCGCGAGCGCCGCGGAGTTGTAGATACTCCCGGTGTGGCCACCGACGCTGTTCACCTGCACCGGATTGTCCGGCGCGACGTCGTCGAGGTCCCACCGGTCGACGTGTCTCCCCTCGTCTTCCCAGACGAGCCCGAGATTATAACCAGTGGCGATCACCCACTCGTCGTCGGGGGTCTCCGTCGCCCGCGCGCCGATCCGTTCGCAGACGTCCGAAACCGACTCGTTCGGCGGCGCTCGACAGTTCACGAACGTCATCCGCCGGCCCGCGAGCGGCAGGTGCAGGTGCGTGTCGATGAAGCCCGGCAGAGCGGTTCTCCCATCGAGATCGAGCACGTCGGTCTCCGGTCCGGCGTGTTCGAGTATCTCGTCGGTGTCCCCGACGTCCGTGATCCGGTCCCCGTAGCACGCCAGCGCCGACGCCTCGGATGCGGTCCCCGATTCGTCGTCCGCGAGCGTCACTACCGTGCCGTCGATCAGGACTCGATCGGCGTTCATAACGGTCCGTCCGCGTCCGGCGTGATAACGTTTCGCGCTCCGTGAGTCGAGTGGTCCTCCTACCGTGTCTCCCTCGTCGATCGGATCGGTAGCTCGACGCGGGTCGGGTTGTTCGCACGAGTAGACACCGCTGTGGAGGTTCGACGAACCACTACGTGGTGGTCGCCGAGGCCGGTTCCGATCGTTTAATCGCCTTCGATGAGGCGCGTGACGTTTTAAGCGCCGCCATCGATAGGGCTCGTCATGGATCTCGTTACGCTTCCCGAAATCGAGGCGGCTCGCCGTCGGTTCGACGACCCGGCGGTCGTCAGAGAGACCCCGATCGAGTCGAGCCGGTCGCTGAGCGCGTTTTCCGGCGCGAAGGTTCATCTGAAGATGGAACACCTCCAGCGGACCGGCTCGTTCAAGCCCCGGGGAGCCTACAACAAGCTCTCGCAGGTCGGCGAGGAAGACGGCGTCGAGCGAGCGGTCGCGGCGAGCGCCGGCAACCACGCCCAGGGAGTCGCCCTGGCCGCGACCGAAGTCGGACTGGAATCGACGATCGTCATGCCGACCGACGCCCCACAGACCAAGATCGACGCGACGCGAGGCTACGGCGCGACGGTCGAATTGCATGGAAACCACTTCCCGGCCGCGATGGAACACGCCCGCGACCTCGCGGCCGAGGAGGGAACCCTGTTCGTCCACGCCTACGACGACGCCGACGTCATCGCCGGGCAGGGCACCTTGGGACTCGAGATCTACGAGGCGATGCGCGAGGTCGAGACGGTGATCGTGCCGATCGGCGGCGGCGGATTGATCAGCGGGATCTCGGCGGCGCTCGCGGGGCTCAACCCCGATGTACGAGTGATCGGCGTCCAGGCCGGCGGCGCGGCCACCGTCCCCGATAGCCTGCAGAAGGGCGAACCACAGTCGATGGCCTCGCCGCAAACGATCGCCGACGGGATCGCTACGGGAGGCATCTCCGAGCGGACCCTCGCGCATATCGACGCCCACGTCGACGAGGTCGTAACCGTGAGCGACGACGAGATCGCGATGGCCGTCCTCGTCCTCCTCGAACGGACGAAACAGCTCGTCGAAGGGGCCGGCGCGGCGTCGGTCGCCGCCCTCCTGAGTTCCGACCTCGACGTCGAGGGCGAACGGGTCGTGGCGTTGCTCTGTGGCGGGAACATCGACATGTCGATGCTCCAGACCGTACTCACCCACGCGCTGGTCGGCCGCGAGCAGTTGCTTCGCCTTCGGGTCCGTATCACCGACCAGCCGGGCCGGATGGCCGAGATCTCGGGGCTCATGTCCGAGCACGGCGCGAACATCCGAACCGTCCGTCACGACCGCGCGGTCGACGAACTCGACGTCGGGGAGGCCTATCTCGTCTTCGAGGTCCTTACCAGCGGGACCGAACACGCCGCCCGGATCACCGCGTCGGTCGAGGAGGCCGGCTACGAAGTGCGGCGGATGAACTGATCCGTTCGATCGGGCCGTCCGTGCTTGGAAACTCCCGTGGTCCGCATCGCGCTTCGATCCGAGCACCGTCGTCTCGATCAGTGTCGTCGTCTCGGCCAGTAGCAGCGCTTCCATCGCTATCGGCTTTGTTAGAGAAGTCCGTTTCCGAGCCGACTTTCTTATCACAGGAACGAATTCCAGTGATAGCGCCGCTTAGACGCAGGCTGCGTCTGCCGGACTGCGGAGTTTCCTAAACAGATCCGACTTTCTTAACAAAGCCATCGCTATCAGCACTCATTTATACCACGCACCGTCGAACCGATCGTATGGATCACGCTTCCGTCTTCGAGGCGATCGACACCGAGCGCGACCGGCTCGTCGATCTCGCGACCCGGCTGTGGGAGAGCCCGGAACTCGGGCTTCACGAACACGAGTCGGCCCGGACGCTCGTAGAACCCCTCGCAGACGCCGGCTTCGAGACCGAACGCGGGGTCGGCGGGATAGAAACGGCCTTCGTCGCTTCGTACGGCGAGGGCGAACCACGGATCGGAATCTTAGGCGAGTACGACGCGCTGCCGGGTCTCTCCCAGGCAGTATCGGCCGAACGCGAACCCGTCGAGACCGGCGCGCCGGGCCACGGCTGTGGACACAATCTCTTCGGGACGGCGGGCGTCGGTGCCGCGCTCGCGCTCAAAGAGGCGATCGATTCCGGTCTCCCGGGAGAGATCCGCTTTTACGGCTGTCCGGCCGAGGAGATCCTCTATGGAAAAGTCGCGATGGCTCGGGAGGGTGTCTTCGACGATCTCGACGCCGCGCTCACCTGGCATCCGGGCGACCTCTCCGCGCCGCAGTTAGGCTCGCATACCGCGCTCGACTCGGTCCAGTTCACCTTCGAGGGGGTTTCGGCCCACGCCGCGGCCTCCCCGGAATCGGGCCGGAGCGCGCTCGACGCCGTCTCGTTGCTCAACACGGGCGTCGAATACATGCGCGAGCACGTCCCCGACGACGCGCGGATCCACTACTCGATCACCGACGGCGGGGCCGCGCCGAACGTCGTTCCCCCGACGGCGACGGTCTGGTACTACGTTCGTGCGCCCTCCAGGGACGAGGTCGATCGCCTCAGTGCCTGGCTGACCGACATCACGGAGGGCGCGGCGCTGATGACTCAGACCGAAGTGCAGAAACGATACGTCACCGGCTGCCACGAGACGCTTCCGAACGCCGTGCTCGCCGGTGTGCTCGGCGATGTGATGGACGCCGTCGGGCCGATTTCCTACACCGACGCCGACCGGGAGTTCGCCGCCGACCTCCAGGCGACGCTCGATCCGGAACGCGTCGAGACCCGACTCGAAAGCGTGCCCGACGACACGCTACCCGCCGCGCGCAAAGACGAGATCCGCTCGCAGGCCTTGTACGACGAACCGCTCGACGCCTACGACGCGGGGACGGTGACGGGCGGCTCGACGGACGTCGGCGACGTGAGCCACTGTTGTCCCACCGCGCAGTTCCGCGCGGCCACCTGGCCGGTCGGGACGCCACCACACAGCTGGCAGGCGGTCGCCGCGAACGGGGACTTCGCCACGGAAGGCATGATTTTCGCCGCGAAGACGCTCGCCGGCGCGGCACTCACCCTGTTCGACGACCCCGAAACGCTCGATCGCGCACGCGAGGAGTTCGAAGCGGAAACGGACGGCGAGACGTACGAGTCACCGCTACCGGCGGCTCACGAACCGCCGACCGATGTCACCGAACGCGCCGGAGCGGACTGAACGCAGGGGATCGGTCCGTCGCCGGCGTGTTCGTTCGTCCCACCTGACTCGCATCGGTGATCTCCCGATCTTCTCTCGTTCCACCCGACCTGCCATCCACGAGTTTCACAGCCTCGCGCTCGCAAATGTGACCCGATCGACCCCGCCAGTATATGTGAGTACGGAGCGACGGGTCGGCCGTGTCCGAGGACTTCAGCGTCGTCGTGCCCGGTGACGTGGAACCCGAATCGTTCGATACGGTCGACGTTTCCCATCGCAAGTACACCGAAGCGCTCGGCTGTACTGATACGCGGGTGAACTACCTCACACTGGAACCGGGTGAGGAAGTCACGCCCCACGCTCACGAGCGCCAGGAGGAGCTGTTCGTTCCGTTGACCGGTGGGCAGATCGAGATCGACGGCGAGGTGTACGACGTCGGTCCGCAACGTCGTCAACCGAACCGACGAGGTCCATACCTGGATCATGGTCGGTGCGCCGCCGGTCGGTACCCTCGAAGACTTCGGTGAGTACACACTTCCCGAACATGAAGACAGTTAGTAACGAACCTCCGCTCTTATCGCCCGATCGCGGATTCTGATCGATCGATCCGATTCAGTCGTCCGCTTCCGACGCGTTCAGCTTGGCCTGCTCGCGGGCGCTCGGATTGACCGATTGCTTGAACGGCACCTCCGAGACCTTCGCGTAGACCGGTTCGCCCGACTCTTCGGCGTACTCGTCGGGCAGGTGGATCTGGAACTCCTTTTCCTCGTCGCCCTCGTAGACCTCGTCGATATGGTCGTCGACGTCGAGCTTTTCGGCGGGAACGAACCCGAGCGCGAGGTTCGTCTCTAATTCGGGGTTGTACCACGGCGAAGTGACGTACCCACACTCCTCACCGGTTTCCGGATCGGAGATGATCCAGAAGTCCGGCGCGTAGTCCCGAACGGGCTCGCCGGCGAATTTGAGCCCGACCATCTTCTGGGTGAAGGGGTACTCGCCGTTTTCGACCTGTTCTTTCTGTGCTTCGAGCGCTTCCTTGCCGACGTACTCGCCCGCTTTGTCGTCGGGGACCTGGTAGGCGAGGTTGACCTGGAACGGCGAGGTCTCGTGATCCATGTCCTGGCCCCACGAGAGGATGCCCGCCGCGATCCGGCGGTGATGGGAGGGGGCGACTTGCATCCCGCCGTGCTCTCGCACGCTTTCGAGTACCGGATCCCAGACGCGTTCCGCGTACTTCGTCGCCTCGCGCACGTAGATCTCGAAGCCCTTCTCCCCCGAAAAGCCGGTCTGGCTCACGAGACAGGAGACGCCGTCGATCTCGGTTTCCATCAGCCCGTAGTAGGGGATATCCTCGACTTCCTCGCCCACGACGTCGACCATCACGTCTACTGATTTCGGTCCCTGGACCTGCATCGGCGCGACGTCGATCTCGTCGATCTCGACGTCGAAGTCCATCCCGACGTTTACACCCTGGAGCCACTGCATCAGCGTCGAATCGGAGATCGAAAACCAGAACTCGTCTTCGCCCGGCCGGAGCAGTACAGGATCGTTCAGGATGCCGCCGTCCTCGTTACAGAGGATGACGTACTTGCCACGCATGACGTCGATCTCGGTGGCGTCACGGGTGATGACGTAATCAGTGAGCGCTTCGGCGTCGGGGCCTTTCACCCTGATCTGGCGCTCGACGGCGACGTCCCACAGCGTCACGTCGTTGACCAGCGCGTCGTACTCGGCCATCATCCCGCCATCTTCGGGATCGACCATCCCACGGGGGTGATAGACCCGGTTGTAGACGGTCGCGCGCCACGCGCCGTTCTCGCTGAACGATTTGTGGAAGAAGGGCGATTTGCGCACGCGGGTCGAAACGAGCATCTGAATGCCCGGATCGCCGGATTGGCGCAGGTTGCGCGGCAGTACGCGATCGGACTGATCGACGCTCGGGTGGTTCGGGTGCTCTCGGTTCTCGGTCGCCGGTGGCTGACTGTCCGACATCTCCTCGGTGAAATCGCCGTTGATGATTATAAGAATGTGTGTTACATGGCGGGCGAGGTTAAGTCACAGTTGGGATGATATCCCTGCTCCGTCCGCCCTACCGGGGACGAAAACGAGGTCACGACGAACGCGCGCCGCCGCGAACGGTCCCGTTCCACGAGGGTGTACGGTTCCGCTCCGAGGGCGCTCTACAGGGTCGAAAGCGGCGATCGGAACGTTCGTCCGGCGTCGTACCGGGAACGCCCACTGTCCGACGGCCGATCGTCCGAAAGGGACAACCCCATCAGACGACGAGGGGAGACGATGGTCGACCCGGTCAACCTGAACGTCCCCGGCCTCCCCTACCTGCTGTTCGCGCTGGTCTTTTTCGCCGTCGTCCTCCTCTTCGTCGGCGTGCTCAGCCCGATCGAGGTGGCGATCCAGCACCACCAGCGATCGAACGCGGACGCCAGCGACGGCGACGCCGACAGCGACGACGCCCACCCCACGGACGACGACAGGGCCGTCCTGCGGGTCGATCGACTGTTCGGAGCAGTGTGGGACGCAGCGTCGGCCGAGTCACGCTCGGAAACGACGGTGTATGAGTGTCGTCGTTGCGGGACGACGCTCGACGCGAGCGACGATCGGTGCCCACACTGCGAGACCCCGACGGTCGCTCGCTACGAGGTCGGGTAGGAACCGAACCCCGCGATCGCCACGGAGCGGCGATACCGTACCTGCCGGAGCTTCGGAGCGACGAGTTACCTATCCCCGCCGACCGTTCGTCGCCGCCAGTCCTCGGTATCGGGCGTCTGATTGAACGTGTAGACGTGGACGCCGCGGATCCCGTAGTCGGGGTCGTCGGCGTAGGGTGCGAGTCCCTCGATGAGGTCGTCGGGGGTGTACTTCCCGCGCGACCCGACGAGCTGGCGCGCGAACCCCAGAATGCCGGTCGTCTTCCGCAGGAATCGCACTGAGTCGCCGACCCCGACCTTCTGTGAGATCTCCATGAGCCGTTGGTACTTCATAACGCCCGGGATGCCGACCTCCACCGGTAGCTCGACGTCCCGTGCCCGTATCCCCTCGATCCACTCGATGACCGCGTCGGAATCGTAACACAGCTGCGTGACGATGTAGGTCGCGTACGGTTCCTTCTTCGCCATGGCTTCCGCGAGCGTCCGGTCGTCAAGGAAGTCGTGGCCCTCGGGGTAACCGGTAATGCCTACCTCCTCGAACTCGTACTCCGAGTCGTCGAGCGCGGCGAGCACCTCGTATGCGGAGTCGAACTTCCCGACAGGTTCCTCGCGGTCGCCGCCCGGCACGAAGATATCGGTCACGCCGGCCTCCGCGAGCCGGCCGGCGATCTCCGCCAAGTGCTCCTCGTCGCGGACGTACCGGGCGGCGATGTGGGGGACGACCTCGAAGCCTCGGTCGGTCGCCCGTTCGCTCCATTCGAGCGTCGCGTCGAGGCCCAGCGACGGGGAAGTAGTAATAGCGATCTCCGCGCCGTCCGGGAGGTGCTCCATCTGCTCGCCGAAGCTGTCGAACGGCATCAGTTCGAAGCGCGGCTCGGCGAGCAGGGTCGATACGCCGTCGGCGGTCGTTTCGGGTGTTTGCAGTGACATCGTTGGTTTCTTCTTAGTGTCGGGTGGGTTTCAAGGTGTCTCCCGTGTCGGGTGTCGGGCGTCGTGCTATCGTTCCCAGAATCAGAACAGCCCGGAGACCGTTCCATCGGGGTCGATGTCCATTCCCGCGGCTGCGGGGTCGGCCGGCAGTCCCGGCAACGTCAGGACGTCGCTGGTGAGCGCAACGAGAAAGCCCGCGCCGGCGGAGGGATAGATCTCCTTGATCTCCAGGTTCCAGCCCTCGGGTGCGCCCTTCTTCGAGGCGTCGTCGCTGAGCGAGTGGAAGGTTTTGGACATCACGATCGGGACGTCGTCGTATCCTAAACGGTTCATCCGCTCGATGTCGTCGCGCGCGCTGCTCTGGAAGGAGACCGACTCCGCGCCGTAGATCTCGGTGGCGACGGTCTCGATCTTCGACTCGATTCCGTCGTCGAGGTCGTAGAGAAACTCGAAGTCCTCGTCGTTCCCCTCGATGGCTCCGACGAGCTTTTGGGCCAGGTCGGTGCCGCCCGCCCCGCCTTCCTCGAAGACGGTGGACTCGGCGGCCTCGATCCCCAAGTCGTTCCGACAGTGATCGAGCACGGCATCGACCTCGCTATCGGAATCACCCGGGAAGCGATTGAGCGCGACCACGACCGGCACGCCGAACCCGCGGAGATTCGAAACGTGTTTGTCGAGGTTCGCGAATCCCGCGCGAACGGCGTCGACGTCCTCGTCCTCGAGCGCGTCTAAGTCCGCCGGCCACATGTCCTTGCCGTGATATTTGAGCGCGCGCACCGAGGCGACGAGCGTCACGGCGGCGGGTTCCATCCCGCCGAGCCGACAGACCACGTTCATGAACTTCTCCGCGCCCAGATCCGAGCCGAAGCCGGCTTCGGTCACTAGGTAGTCGGCGAGCTTTCGGGCCACGTCGTCGGCGATCAGCGAGTTCGTCCCGTGGGCGATGTTCGCGAACGGACCCCCATGAACGAACGTCGGCGTGCCCTCGATCGTCTGGACGACGTTCGGTTTGAGGGCGTCTTTGAGGAGGATCGATACCGCGCCGGTCGCGCCGATGTCCTCGGCGGTGACCGGTTCGCCGTCGTCGTCGTACGCGACGATGATCCGGGCGATGCGCTCCTTGAGGTCGGCGAGGCCATCAGCGAGACAGAGCACGGCCATCATCTCCGAGGCAGCCGTAAGGATGAAGCCGTCCTCGCGGGGTACGCCCGTGACCTCGCCCCCGAGCCCGACTGCCGTCTCCCGGAGCACGCGATCGTTCATGTCGATCGCGCGGGGCCACCGGACCCAGTTGACCGGGATATGGGGGTCGTTGCCCTGCTTGATGTGATTATCGACCATCGTCGAGATGAGGTTGTGCGCCGAGGTGAGCGCGTGCAGGTCACCCGTGAAGTGGAGGTTGATGTCCTCCATCGGCAGGACCTGGGAGTACCCACCGCCGGCCGCGCCGCCCTTGACGCCGAAGACCGGTCCTAAGGAAGGCTCGCGGATCGCCGCGAGCGCCGACTCCCCGACCCGATTGAACGCCTGGCTCAATCCGACCGTCGTCACCGTCTTGCCTTCTCCCATCGGCGTCGGGGTCATGCCCGTGACGAGGATTACCTCCCCGTTTTCGCGATCTGACGCGCGGATCCGCTCGATGGCGTCGAACTTGAGTTTCGCCTTGTAGTCGCCGTGTAAGTCGAGGTCCGAGGCATCGAGTCCGATCTCCCCGACGACATCCGTGATGTGGTCCTTGTCTACCTGCTGGGCGATCTCGTAGTCGGTCGGGAACGTGTCGGCTTCCTCCATAGACGCCATGATACACCGCCGTTTCGCCGAGCGCGTCTTGAACCTTCGTGTGACCCAGAGAGCAGGTTTTTATCCGACGGTGCCGGACGACGCCTCACCGCGAACGGCGACCCGAGACCGAACCCGGAGACCGGACTGGAGATCGGGGACGAGAAACCGAAGACCGGGAATCGAAAACCGGAAGCCGGAACTCAGAACCCGGAACCCGAAACGAGGCGTCTACGCCGAGCGTTCCCCGGCGTTCCTCAGCGCTCGTCTCCGGGCTCCCGGTCGGCGAGCGTCGTCTCGATGAGTTTCGCCGTCCCGCGTCGGATACGTCCCCCAGCGGCCGTCGAGGAGATCCCCAGGAGATCGGCGACTTCCTGCTGGGAGGTCTCCCGTGGCTCCTCGAAGTAGCCCTCCTCGAACGCGGTCAGCAACGCTTCGTGCTGGGCGGCGGTCAGCCCCGTCGCGCCTTCGGCCTCCCAGTCGCCCTGCTGGTAGAGCCGTTCGAGCTTGAAGCTCATCCCCCGTTCCTCACAGAACTCCCACAGATCCGCCAGCGCCTCCCGATCAGGTAGTTGAAGTTTGACGATCCAGCCGCCATCGCGGCTTCGAGCCTCGACCATCAGCCCGCCGACCCTCGCGGCCTTCGGCGAGAGGAGTTCGGTGTCGTCGGTGTGACGCAGCCGGTAGACCCGATCGGTGTCCGACTCGGTCACGAGCGACGATTCGGCGACCGTCGGATCGGAACTCAACGCCGCCTCGAACGCATCGAAATCGTCGTTACGGACCCGGAAGAAAAACAGTCCCGTCTCCGGGTCGGTCGCCGAGTGAGGAACGACGCGGATCGATACCTCCGGGACCGCGTCGATGGTGTCGGTCAACGCCAGGTCCGGATGAGAGATGTACGCGTCGACGATCAGGCCCACGAGGGTCCCCCTCGGCCGTCATCGCCGGCTTCCTCGGCCGCGCGTCGTCCACTCGGTTCTCGTCCCGCTACCACCGATGTCATACCCCTTACTCGGTGCTCCCCGGTCCTTGTATGTATGCCTCCGACGACACGATCGACCTCACCGCGGTCCGTGACTTCCCTCTGTGCCTTCCTCATCGCTCTGTGCCTTCCTCATCGCTCGGTCGTTCGTCATCCGGTCGTCCGTCGCCCGCTCCGTTCTTCACCCCGGTATTCACAGTGCCACCCTTGGGTTTATAGCCGCCTCGCGGGTTAGATGGCACATACCACATGAGTTCCGAGAGTTCCCTTCCGGAGACCGCAGGCACCGTCGTCGTCGGTGCCGGCTGCGTCGGGTGTAGCGCGGCGTATCACCTCGCCGAACGCGGGCGCGAGGACGTCGTCGTCCTCGACCAGGGCCCCCTGTTCGAGACCGGCGGCTCGACCTCCCACGCACCGGGACTGGTCTTTCAGACCACCGGCAGCGAGTTCATGACCAAGCTCGCGAACTACACCCAGGAACTCTACACCGACTTAGGGGGCTACAACCGGTGTGGGGGAATCGAGGTCGCGTATACCCCCGAGCGGTGGGACTATCTGAAACGAAAGCGCGAGTACGGCCGCGCGTGGGGTCTGGAGGGCGGCGAACTGCTCTCGCCGGAAGAAGTCGCCGACGAGGTCCCCTTGGTCGATCCCGAGGTCATTCACGGCGGGTACTACGTCCCGACCGACGGCCGGGCGGACGGCGTCGTCGCCTCCGAACGGATGGCCGAGCACGCCCGCGAAGGCGGGGCGCGCTTCTTCGGCGAGACCGAAGTGGTGGATCTGGACGTCGAAGACGGGTCGATCTCGGCGGTCGTCACCGACGAGGGGCGGATCGACTGTGAGGAAGCGCTGATCTGTACGAACATCTGGGGGCCGCTGTTCGGCGACTGGGCCGACGTGGACGTCCCGCTCACGCCCTGTGCCCACCAGTACCTCGTCAGCGAACCCCTAGAGGAACTCGCCGGCGCGACCGAGGAGGTCGAACAGCCCATTCTCCGCCACCAGGACTTCTCGCTGTACTACCGCCAACACGGCGATTCCTACGGCATCGGTTCGTACGACCACGATCCGCTCTTAGTGGACCCCGAGGACATCCTCGCGCCCGAGGAATCGGAACGAATGCCCTCGATCCGCGAGTTCACTGCCGAGCACTTCTACGAACCCACTCACCCCGACATCGACAGGTCGGCCGCCGATGCGACCGCCGAGTTGTTGCCGGCCCTGGAGGGCGTCGAGTTCGACGACGCGTTCAACGGGATGTTTTCCTTTACCCCCGACGGCATGCCGATCATGGGCGAGACCGAGGACGTCGAGGGCCTGTGGTGGGCGCTCGCGGTCTGGGTCACCCAGTCCGGCGGCGTCGGCAGCGTCATGGCCGAGTGGATGGACGAAGGCGTCCCGAAACTCGACGGCGAGCGCCTCGACGTATCAAGCGCCCATCTCTCGCGCTTCCAGCCCCATACCGGCAGTCGGGCGTTTACGAAGGACCGGGGCGGCCAGCAGTACCAGGAGGTCTACCAACTTATCCATCCGAACGAACAGCCGCGAAACCAGCGCGGTCTCCGGCGAAGCCCCTTCTACGAACAGCAAAAAGAGCTCGGTGCGGAGTTCGTTTCGTCGGGCGGGTGGGAGGTGCCCCAGTGGTACGAGGCCAACGAGTCCCTGCTCGAGGAGTACGACCTCGACCTGCCCGAACGCTCGGAGTGGCAGAAGACGGGCTGGTCGCCGATCCAGGCGGCAGAACACCGCGCCGTCCGCGACAACGTCGGCATCTACGACCTCTCGCGGTACACCGGCATCGAGGTCGCGGGACCCGGTGCCCCCGCGTTCGTCCAGCGACTCTTCACGAACGACATGGACACCGACGTAGGGCAGGTGCGCTACGCGCCGATGTGCGACGACACGGGAGGTGTGCTCGCCGACATGGCCGTCACCAGGCTCGCCGAGGACCGGTTCGTCCTCACGACCGGCGGCGGTTCCTCGTCCACCCTTCATACGCGCTGGATCCGCGAGCAGGCCCCCGAGGACGGGTCGGTCTCGATCGATGCACACGTCTCCGATCAGTGCGGGCTCGGCGTCTGGGGGCCGAAGGCACGTGAAGTTCTCCAGCCGCTCGCCGAGGAGGACCTCTCGGCCGAGGAGTTCGGCTACTTCCGCGCGAAGGAGTTCTATCTCGACTCGATTCCGGTGACCGCACTTCGAGTATCGTACGTCGGCGAACTCGGCTGGGAACTGTACGCTCCGAGCGAGTACGGCGGGAAGCTCTGGGACCTGGTCTGGGAGGCGGGCCAGGACCATGGGATGATCGCGTTCGGTAACGGTGCCTTCCTCGGCTCGTTGCGCATCGAGAAGGGCTTTCGACTATGGGGGACCGACGTCTCCCCCGAGTACGACCCCTACGAGGCGGGGCTGGGCTTCGCGGTCGACCTCGATACCGACTTCATCGGGAAAGAAGCGCTCGTTGACGCGAGGGAGACGGGCGTCTCCCGGAACCTCGCCTGCATGACGCTCGACGACGAGGGCGCGATCGTCGACTCGGGCAAGCCGATCGTTGACGGTGGTGGCGGCAGTAGCGAGGAAGCCCTCGGGTACGTCGCGGCGACGGATTACGGCTACAGCGTCGGCGAATCCATCGCGTACGGCTACCTCCCGGCCGAGTACGTAGAACCCGGCGTCGGCGTGACGATCGAGTACGAGGGCGAACGGTACGATGCCACGGTACGGGAGGAACCGCGATACGACCCCGACCGCGAGAAGGTCCTCGGATAGGCCGTCATGACGGGTCGAACACGTCGTAGCGGTTCGGCGATCGTCGTCGAAGCGCGTATTAGATCGGCCGCTATTTATACGGGTTGAGTGAACCATCCGCAGGGTTCTTATGACTGGTGGACACGGTACGAAACAATATGTACGATCGAATCCTGATCCCGACCAACGGAAGCGCGCCGGCGGAGAAAGGTGCCAACCACGCCATCGAACTCGCGGCCGCGCTCGGCGCGACGGTCCACGCGCTGTACGTTGCCGACCTGCCGGGCGTACCCCGTGCGTTGGCGCTCAGGGACGACGAGGAGGAGGTACGAGAACGGTACCGGGAACACGGCAGGGAGGTGACTGGAGACGTCCGTGACGTCGCCGCCGACGCAGGCATCGAGTGTGTCACTGCGATGAAAAGCGGTTCGGTACACGAGGAGATCGCCGACTACGCCGAGGACGAGAACATCGACGTGATCGTGATTGGAACCGCCTACCGGGGGAAGGTGGGCGCACTCTTCGGTGGCGAGGCCGAGAAGGTCGTCCGGACGTCGACCGTCCCAGTGACGACGGTTCGGATGCGAGACGACGAGTGATATCGGCCCGACCTCACGCCGTCCGTCGACGACGCCGTAGCACTCGACCCCTCACTGTAGCTCCGTTCGGGACGGGTGCCGACTCCGGTCCCACGACGGACACGACACCGTACGACGCATTCATCGGCAACCGAATCGCAGTCCATGCACCGACGTCGAACAGCAACCCCAGTCAGCGCTCCGTCGCGCCACGGATAAGGTGGTACCCATCCCTGCCGACGCAGTGTCGTGGTAACTATTATTGTGATTGGTAGCGACGGGACGAACGGCGCTCCCGAGGAGACGAAACGGTGGTCAACGGACGAGCGGAGCGCCACGGTAGAGGTGAAACGATGTCAACAACCGAAGAGAACACGGAAGTCGTCCGACAGTACTTGAACGCGTTCAACGAACAGGATCGGGACGCGCTCTCGGCAGTCCTGGCCGAGGACGTCGTCGAACACGGCGCCCACGAGGAGCTACACGGCTTCGAGGAGATCGTCGAGTTCCTCGATGCACACTTCGAGACGTTCCCCGATTACTCGGGGACCGCCGACGCCGTGATCGCCGAGGACGATATCGTCACCGTCCGGTACACGGTGCGCGGGACCCACACCGGCGAGTATCAGGACGTCGAGCCGACCGGCCGTACCGTCGAGTGGACGGGAATGGCGATGTACCGGGTCGACAACGGTGAGATCGCCGAGATCTGGATCGAAGAGGACCGGTTCGGCCTGCTCCAGCAGCTCGAAGTCGTCGAACGACCGGCCCATCTGCGGATCTGATCCCGCTGCTCGGTGGCTACCGCCCTTCTTTCGAGCGCGGGTCCTCGACGGGCAGTACCAGCGCGTGGTTCCGTCCCATTACCCAGCGCTCGCCGAGTTCGGTCAGTAACGCGCCAGCGACGGAGTGATGCGGCGGCTGACGGGGCGCGATCGGGTGGCGCACGGGCCGAGTTCCGCTGACGGAGAGCGTTTCCCTCAGCGGAACGATGTCGGAGTCGGTGTGCGTCCGGTCGAGAGAGTAGAAGGCCGGAAACACAACCTGGGGACGAACGGACTCGAGCTACCGTCCGGCTTGCTACCGGTTTCTCGGCTCGACGTCGCGGATACCGATGAGAGGCTCCCGGCGGGTCGCCGCGAGGTTCAAAAGGCCCGCGTACCTATGTAAAAGTAATGCGTACCTCGAACCCCACCCCAGGGCCGGACGCGGACGCGGCGTTCACGTTCGGCCTTGCGACGGCCGTTGCACTCGCCGCACTCGCCATCGTGCTCGCGGTCCGGAGCGGGAGCGTGACGCTTCTGAGCGGGGTCGTCCTCATCATGGCAGTACTCCCGGCGGTATTCATCGTCACGTCCTGTGTGCTCGCCGTCTGGCTGGGCTACGACCCGGACGTAGTGGACGCGTACAGACTGACTCAATCCCTCCACGAGCAGGCCGAAGAAGAATCCTCTAGTACCTGAAAGCGCTACGTACCGGCGGTCTCGAACCGATCGCCGTTCTCGCCGTGCAGCTTAGGTCCTCGTTTCCCGCAGGTAGATAACGATGCTCGCGGAGAGAAAACAGACACCGGCAACCCCCAACTCACCCGCCGTCATCGCCCCCAGGGCCACGAGCATCAATGCGACGGCTAGTATCGCGAGCGGTAGCGTGACTTTTCTCGACATCGATTCCTTGTTCTATCGTCACCGGACGGACCCCGAGAACGTATAGGTTGGCTTCGCCGTCGTCCAGTAGAAAACACCGACGGCGGCCCTCTCTGGATACGGTTCCCGATCCGTTCGTCGATAGGGCAGGCGAAGGGGGGAAATATAGGTGGTCAGAAGTGTTCGAATTCCCAGTGGTACTGACAGTTCTGACACGACGCCCATTCGGGGACGTCGAACTGCTGGGGATGACGCCGTCCGTGTTTCATTCGTTCCTGACAGACGGGACAGACCAGGCGGACGAGTTTTAGCTCCGGGAACTCCTCGCAGGGGAACTCGCGCCAGCACTCCGGGCAGTCGAGGTCGGTCGTGGGTCGGTGCTGGTAGATCTCGCTCTCACACTCCTGGCATTCGACCACGGCAGGCGGTCGGTCGAACCACCCGACGTCGCCCCTCATGGCGGTGGTCTGTGCGTCCGGGATCGCCAAACCGAACTCCGTGTCCGGGTCAACCCTGAGCGGTTCGACCAACAGATGCCCGACACGTCTGGCCGTTTCGGCCAGGCTGTGTGCCATGTGAGTGAGCTGCTGGCGCTTCCCGGACATAACATCAGTGACGAGCGCAACCGGTATAAGTCGTCCGCTGGAGCGAGCGTATCTCGAAGCCGTTCGATACCCGAGTCGGCCACCGGAACAGCACGGATCCATACGACGACAGCAGGATAGCCGAGCCGACCGCCGGCCGCTTGCGTTCGGACACGAACGGCCGTCGGGTCTTTCGACAGCCTTTCCCGGCGGACCGTGTAACTAGCTACCATGACATCGGCACGTCGGCGGTGGCTAGCGGTGACGACGGCGGTGCTGGCGGTACTCCCGGGAACGGCCGTCGCACAGCCCGTCGATCCGACCGCCATCGCCGACGTTGCGACGCCGATCCGAGTGGTCGTAGCTTTCGTGAGTGTGCTGCTGTTCGGCGGTGCGTTGCTGGTTCGTTCGGAGGGATTCGTCGATCGGTCGGTCGAGGCCACGATGGAACACCCCCTGAAATCGCTCGGGTACGGCGCGTTGGCCCAAGGCCTCGTCGCCTTCTTCGGACTCTACGGTCTCAGCCAGCTCACGGCGATCGGCGTCGGCGGATCGCTTCTCACGACGGCTGGCCTGGCGGTCATCGCCGTCGCGTGGCTACTGTTGGCCGGCCTCGGGTTCGTCGTCGTCGGATCGGCGCTCACCGACGCCGCCGGCGACCGTCAACTGTGGCCCGGATTGGCCATCGGCGCGGCGATCGGCGCGGCCGTCTGGATGCTCCCGACCGTTCTCCTCGCGCTGGGGGCCTGGACCGTCGTCGTCTCGATGGGCATCGGCGGTCCGGCGAGACGGTGGTTTCATGACTCGCGGGGCGTCGAAGCCGATACCGATCCGGACGCCTGATCCGTTCGGTTCGGATCGGTTCTCGTCGTGTCCACTCGTCGTCAGCTGTGGTGTGGGGACAACGCTCATACCTGTGGCGAACGATTAGCGAGCATGGAATACCTCGTCCTGCAAGGGGAAGCGTTCGGTAACGGCGTGTTCGGTCCCGCCGTGGAGTTGTTACCGATAGTCGCCAGCCTCGTACTGGTGCTCATGATCGTGGCCTTTGGCGCGTTCGTCTACCGGAGTCTGACCGGCGGGATCGAATGGCCCGACGAGACCGATGAGGGGGCCGACGAAGAAGGCATCACACGGAGCCACGACGACGAGTGGAAGTACTCCTGACGAACTCGTATCGTAACGGAACGCCCGGCCGACACCGACAGTACCCCCCTGACGCGCAGACGACTTTCGTGCAAGTTAGAGACGGATCATCGGCACCGATGAAAGCGGGTCGATCGCCGAAACGAAAACCGAGTGAAAAGTGGATGAGCCGTGCGATCAGTCGTCGCTCGTCGTCGAGTCGCCGTCGGTGACGCCCGTCACCGTCTCCCTACCGGTGGTGTCGACTTCGACCTCGCCCTCTTCGGTCATCCGTTCGATCCGGTCGGCAAAGGCTTCGGATTCGAGGATCTCGTACTCGCGGTCGAGGCCGAGATAGACCGTATAACACATGAGCAAGAGGATGACGGCGAAGGGCAGCCCCGTCGAGATGGCCGCCGCCTGCAGCGCCGTCAGGCCGCCGCCCAGGAGCAACACCGCTGCCACGACGCCCTCGGTGATCGCCCAGAAGATGCGCTGGGTTTTCGGCACGTCGTGTTTGCCGCCCGAGGTCAGGTGGTCGATGACCAGCGACCCCGAGTCAGACGACGTGACGAAAAAGGTGATCACGAGCAGCGTTGCGAGCAGGCCCGAAATAGCACCGAGCGGGAACTGTTCCAAGAGGGCGAACATCGCGACGGTCTGCCCGACCTCGTTGTAGGCCGCCATCGCCTGGCCGTTGCCGAACAGCGAGTTGTTTATTGCGCTCCCGCCAAATGTCGACAGCCAGACCGCCGAGAACAGCGAGGGCAGGATGAGCACGCCGAGCACGAACTCGCGAACCGTGCGGCCCTTCGAGATGCGTGCAATGAACATCCCGACGAACGGCGACCACGCGATCCACCAGCCCCAGTAGAAGACGGTCCACGCCGAGACCGTCCCGTCGAGCGTCGCGCCGGCACCCGCACCGACGGCACCGGTGAAGAAACTCAGCGCCAGGAAGTTATTCAGGTACGCCCCGAGTCCCTCCGCGAACGAGCCCGCGATGTAGAGCGTCGGCCCCACGATGAGCAGGAAGCCGAGCAGCGCGAGCATGATGTAGAGGTTGATCGTACTCAGGCGCTTGACCCCGCCGTCGAGACCGGCCGCGACCGACAGCGTCGCGATGGCGGTGATGCCCGCGATGAGGGTGATCTGGGGGATCGTCCCGGTCGGGACGCTGATGAGCCCGAGCATGTCGCCGCCCACGTACGAGAAGCCGGTGTTCACCTGTGCAACACCGAGGCCGAGCGAAGTACACAGACCAAAGAGCGTCGCGAACACCGACACGAGGTCGATGACGTGGCCCGGCCAGCCGTAGATGCGATCGCCCAACAGCGGCCAGAAGACCGACCGGAACGTCAGGGGAAGCCCCCGATTGAACGAGAAGAAGGCCAACCCGAGTCCGACCAGTCCGTAGACCGCCCACGGGGAGAGCCCCCAATGGAAGAAGGTCTGTGCCAGCGCCGCGGTCCCTGCCGCCGCCGTCCCGGCTTCGGCACCGAAGAAGGCCGGCGGGTTGCTGAGGTAGTACAGCGGTTCGCTGACGCTGAAGAACATGAGGCCGATCCCCATGCCGGCGCTGAAGAGCATCGCCATCCACGAGAGGTTGTCGAATTCCTTTTCAGCCTCTACACCGCCGATCCTGATCGATCCGTACTTGCTGAAGGCGAAGTACAGGATCGTGATCAGGAAGACGTTCACCGCTAGGAGGTAAAACCAACCGAACGTCGATTCGATAAAGGACTTGGCTCCCGCGAAGGCGGCTTCGGCCTGGCCGCCCAACAGGAAGACGACCGCGACGAACACCGCGATGAGGGCTATCGCGCCGGGGAAGACGACGGGATGGATGTCGAATCGCCCGCCCAGTAACAACTTGTTGGTGTCGCCGACCGATCGATCGGATTCCGGATGGAACAGTTCCACTTGGAGTCCGTCCGACATCTCGCCCGTCTGTTCCGTACTATCAGCTTCAGCTTCAGACATGGTGTTTCTCCGTGCTATACTCGTCTCCGGTTTCGCGTACTTCGCTCATGTGCTTAGTGTCCATGTGTCCACGTATCCATTGTGTTCCGTATACTTAACACATCCGTGCCGCGTGTTCCGGTCGTTCGGTGCGTTCGTGCTCGTTTTCATCGGTGCGTTTCTGCCTTCGTGCAAGGGATCGACGACCGCCGCCCGGCACCCACCATACCGTCGGCATCGATCCCCCGATTTCTGGTAGGCTAATCCATGTCATGAGTGACGATTGTCTGGTATAAATCTGGCTCCGTGTTATCCAGCGCTTTTAAGTATAATGGCCGGATTCCCGTCGCGCTTCGATCCCCCGGTCCCTCCCTCGGCTCTCCGCTTCCGTTCGTGGTAGCGATCGGTTCGGTCCTCCGGCCTTCCGGCCGCTTGGGCTTCGATCGGTCCGCCCGGTCTTTTACCTTCGTTCCGACCGGTTGCTCGCTTCCGGCGAGCGATAGCGCCGCGTTCGCGAGCGTGTTCGTCGCGTCGTACCCGTTCTCGGGACGCGTATACTCCGTCGGCAAGCGACTGACCGCTCTCGCTCACGGCGAAGCCCGTCCCCGTGTCACGGACGCCCGCGAGCGAACGTGGTCCCGACCTCCCTCGATGCGGGGCGCCACGGCTAAGCGCCGGGCCCGCGACGAACGCGTGTGACCGACGATCCCGAGTACGACGTCGATTTCCGCGAGAACCCTGAAAGATACGAGATCGGCCGCGGCGAGGAGGGCGTGTTCAAAGTCCAGCCATACAAGGACGAGCTACTGGAGTTGTGGGGCTTTGCCGACCGGTCGAGTGCCGACGCGGGCGGCGAGGCCATCTACGAGAAGTACCGCGAGTACCGCGCGCGCGACGTTCTGGACCGACCACGACAAGCGCGAGGCGGCGCTCGTCTACGAGACCTGGCAAGAACGCGTCGAAAGCGACGAGCTTTATCGGGAAATGAAGGCGGCCCACCGCGAGCGCGACGAAGGACAGTCCTGATCGGTTCGCTCGATTGGCCCGTCTCAGTAGCGTTGCCCGACTTCACCACACTGTCCGTTCGCTTCGCTCGTCGTTTCCGTTCGCTTCGAGACCTCCGCGTGCCGATCAGCGACTGTCTCACGGTACGAGGCCAGTTAATAAACTCTTATCACAATAGGTTAATGCTCTATTACTACGGAACGGCAACCGCTCTCGCGGCGTGATCTGCTCCGGATAAGCGGTCTCGGCGTCGTCGGGTTGGCCGGCTGTATGTTCGGGGGCAACGATCGGGAGGGCGAACGGACGACGACCCGAACGACAACCGAGCGAACGACGACCCGCACGCCGGCGGAGTCACCGTCGACCGGAACGACCGCGCAGCCGACCTCCGAGGAGCCGACGGAACAACCGACCGATGAACCGACGACGGAGGCATCGACCACCGAGGAAACCACCACTGAAGAGCGGACCACTGAGGAACCGACGAGCGAGGAAACCTCAACCGAGGAAGAGACGACCGAAGAAGAAACGGCCGAGGAGAACACCGAAGACGAACCGGCGAACCTGTGTTCGGCGGACCCGCGTATCGCGGAACGCGGCCCGCTAGTAGTCGATCGCAACAGCCGTGAGCTTCGCAAGTGCGCCGGCCGTCCGCTCGACGCCTTCGAGGACCTCGAACCGTGGGCCGACGTCTCGGGATCGCTGCGAGCGACCTCGGCGAGTTTCGTCGGCACGGGATCGTTGCGCATGGCGACGACCGGTGATCCGTCCCTGTCGGTCCGACGGCGGTTTCCCGACGGCGTGGATCTATCCGATCGGGACCTCTCGCTCGCGATCGATCTCGAACGACCCGAGAACGAGGACATCGAGGTCCGACTGTTCGCCCCCGACGCCGAGGACTCGATCACCTGTGAGCGGGTCGTCAGGTCCGCCGGCTGGTATCGCCTCGACGTCGGGCCGAGCGAAACACAGGGATCGCCCGACCTCGCCGACGTGCGCGAGCTACGGATTCGGACGTACTCGGGGAGCGGCCCCTTCGGGATGTCGGTCGATTCGCTACGGACGACCGAGCGGGTGGAACGCGGCGCGCGGTGATGTTGACCTTCGACGACAACGACGACACCCAGTACGAGACGGCCTTTCCGATCACCGAGGAGTTCGGCTTTCCCGGCGTCGTCAGCGTGATCGCAGAGGGCGTTGGGGATTCTTCGCGCATCCCTTTAGAGGGAATGTACGAGATGCGAGACGCCGGCTGGGAGATGGTGAGCCACCCTCAGACCGGGACGCCCGTCCCCGAGATGACGACGGCGAGAAAGCGCGAGGTGATCCGCGAGTCGAGCGGTGAGGCGTCCGATGAAGCAAGCGACATGGCTGACGACGACGAGGGCGACGACGGTCTACCCAGTTGCGTCACGATCGAAACTTCCGGCGACGAAGTACGCTACGCCTTCGAGATCGAAGGTGAGGTCCAAGCGGCCGCAAGCGACGATCAAACCGCTGGTAGTAGAGCTGCCAGTTTGATAAGATTCGGCAAAGACGAATACGACTTTGCCGGAGAGTTCGTCGAGTCCCGGTACAACGGCCCGATCGAGACTTCGGCCAACGGACAAACGGCCCACCGAGACGGCGACTGAACAAACGCTCTCGGTAGTTGCAATCGCTGACCCCTGAAAGCTAAGTAGCTCTCGATCGTGGTTGCAGTCGGCAATGCCTATCGATTTCGAGCAGTGGGTAAGCGACGCTCGGCAGACGTGGCGATCGTCGCCGAAGCGAGCTCTGTTCGAAGCCGGCTATTACGCGTACTGTGGTGTATGGTTGACGGTAACGAGCCGGCGGCGGCTCCAGCTGGGAACGAACGTCTACGATCGGGACTGGGATCTCCTGATACTGTTAGATGCCTGCCGAATCGACGCGCTTCGCCACGTCGCGTCGGACTTCGACGTTCTCCCAGCGGCATCGGACATCGATTCGATGTGGTCGCTGGGAAGCGCATCGGCGGAGTGGCTCTCGAAAACATTTACACATGACTACGCGGACGAGATCGCCGAGACTATTTACCTTTCGGCGAACCCGTATTCAGTAAAGATCTTCGACAACGGCTTCTGTGCGCCGCCGAACGCTGCCCCTTTTGGCTTTCCGAAGCGCAATACCGTCAAGTCCTCCGATTTCAAGCAGATTTACAATCTGACCCGAACCCATTGTGACGAGCGGTACAACGTCGTGCTGCCAGTCGACCTTACCGATGCGGCGATCCAGGTCGGCCGAAACACCGATGCACACCGGTATATCGTGCATTACATGCAACCGCACGTCCCGTATCTCGCTCGGGCAATCGCCGACGACCGGGACATGACCGCCGCCGAGCGAGACGCCTTTGACAGACTCGGATCGAACGGTCTCGATTACGCGACAATCAAGCGCTGGTATATCGAAACGCTGAGTTACACGCTCGAATGGGTGCGCCGACTCGTCGAGAACTTCGACGCAGAGAAGGTCGTCGTCTCGGCCGATCACGGCGAACTCTTCGGCGAATGGCACATGAACGCCCATCTAACCGGGTTGCCCCACCCGAAGCTCAAACGCGTCCCCTGGGCTCGCACGACGGCGACCGACACCGAGTCGTATCATCCGGAACCGGTCGTCGATGTCGACGATGAGGGCACCGACGCCGTCGCCGACGACATTGTAGAACAGCAACTCGAAGCCCTCGGCTATCACTAGCGTCGGTCGAACTACGTTTGCTACTGTCGGAAGTCGAGACTCGGTTACCGAGACCCATCGCACACTGATTGTTTCTATTTCGTATCGTACCTATTACAACCTCTTACACCGAATGGATTCGAAACGACTGCGTTGCCGGCATTGCTGCGGGCTTCATGCGAGCGTTCTCCTGTTGCCTGGCGGTATACAGGAGGGTCAACCGCCCGACTACTGACGTTGGCTCGCATCCATTGGACTCGATCTGATCGACCGCTTTAGATCTATATCTTGTACTGACGACGAGATGCGAACGCACTCTATACATCCGATGCCCGACGACTCTTTACTATCCCAGTTATTCCTCAGAGAGCGGCGATCATGTACCACACCGTCGGCGACGACAGCGAGGACGATCGCATCGGCGAAGACGAGTTCCGGGACGTGATAGCTCACATCGACCGCGCGGACGTCGACGTGATCACGGCAACCGACCTCTGGGAGTCGCTTCCGATCTGATCTGCGGACTGAGATCAGCCTCAACCCCGTTCGATCGCTCGTGCGTGGCCACAGCGTCTACAGCGAGTTCCGGAGACGCTTGAAGAACCCTTGGCCGACCTCGACCTCCTCGCCGCCGGCTTCGGCGAACGCTTCGAGGGCTTCGCGTTGTTCGGCGTTGAGCTCCTCGGGGGTGACGACCTGCGTTTTCACGTGCAGGTCGCCGTGGCCGCGCCGGCGCAGGCGGGGCATTCCCTTCCCGCGCAGTCGGAAGGTCTCGCCGCTTTGAGTGCCTGAAGGTAAGTCGAACTCCACCGTGCCGCTGAGAGTCGGCACTTCGATGGTATCGCCGAAGACGGTCTGGGGGAACGACACGGCGAGATCGTAGACCAGGTCGTCGTCCCGGCGCTCGAAGTCCGAGTGATCCGCCACGCGGACGTCGATCAGCAGGTCGCCGTTCCGCGCGCCGGGTTCGCCGGGCGCGCCCTCACCCTCCATCCGGAGGGTCTGACCGTCCCGGATACCCTCGGGCACGGTGACTGTAAGGGTCGCCTCGTTACGAACCCGGCCGTCGCCGCGACAGGTCGAACAGGTCTCGTCGTACAGGGTGCCCTCGCCCTCACAGCGCCGACAGGTCTGGACCTGTTGGACGCGGCCCATCGCGGTTTGGCGGACCTGAGCGGTCTGGCCCTGGCCGTTACACTCCGGGCACGTCTCGGCCTCTGCCTCGGGCGGGTGGCCCTCGCCATCGCAGTCCGGACAGCGCTCCGGGCGCGAGACGGTGAACTGCTTTTCGGTGCCCTCGTAGGCGTCTTCGAG
>PXQR01000042.1:24851-29242 GCA_003021235.1 Halobacteriales archaeon QH_6_64_20
CGGGCCTGTTCGAAGTTCTCGTGGCCCAGTCGGTCGTACGCCTGACGGGCTTCCTCGTCGGTCAGGACCTCCTTCGCGCGTTTCACCTGCTTGAACTTCTCGTCGGCGTCGGGTTCGTCGGAGACGTCGGGGTGATACTTCGTGGCCTTTTCGCGGTACGCCCGTTTGATCTCCTCGTCGTCGGCGTCGCGCGAGACGCCGAGTACCGAATAGAAGTCCTCACTCATTCCGTGATCACTTGCCTCTACTGGGGCCGCCTCCCTCAAAAGAACGACGCTCCGCGATCGATACTGGGTGTGGGGCTTTCGATCCGAGTCGTAGCCGAGGATAGTTATTCCGCCGAACACGCCTACCGAAATCGGCCTCTTCGGTTCGCGTTCGACTCGGTGTCCTTCCCCCACGTCCCGCACTCGAACCGAGTCCGGCGAGCCGTTATGTGTGTTGCACTCTAACAGCACCCATGGCGGCAGAGAACGCGGATTCGGAGTCGGACTCGAAGTTCACTGCGGTCGCGTCGCTCGCGGACCTCGAAGCGAGCGGACGTGAGGTGGTCAGCGAAAACGGACGGACGATCGCCCTCTTTCATCACGCGGGCGACGTCTACGCCGTGGATAATCGCTGTCCGCACATGGGATTCCCGCTCGCTCGCGGAACGGTCGACGAGGGCGTGCTCACCTGTCACTGGCACCACGCCCGCTTCGAGTTGGGAGCGGGCGACACCTTCGACATCTGGGCCGACGACGTACAGACTTTTCCGGTCGAGATCCGCGACGGGGCGGTCTACGTCGATCCCGACCCCGAACCGGACGTCCCCCCCGAGATCCGGTGGCGCAATCGACTGGCCGACGGTCTCCAGGAGAACCTCGATCTGGTGCTCGCGAAAAGCGTGCTCGGTCTCCATGAACACGAACACGCGATCGACGACGACGTCGGTGATGACGCCGCCGGGGACGACGGCAACGACGCCTTCCACACGACGCTCGAAACCGCGGTGAACTTCGGGACACGCTACCGCGACATGGGGTGGGGTCGTGGACTTACCACCCTCGGCTGTATGGCGAACCTCTGTCCCGAGGTCGGCGAGCGCGACGAGCGCCGAGCGTTGTACATGGGCGTCCGTGACGTCGCCGCCGAGTGTGCGGGCGAACCGCCCCGGTTCGGGCAGTACGCCTTCGACAACCACGACGTTCCGAAGGCACGCCTCAAGGAGTGGTTCCGGGACAACTGCGAGGTGCGCGACGCCGACGGTGCCGAGCGAGTCCTGCTCACGGCGATCGCCGTCCTTCCGCCCGAAGACGTCGCGGAGATCCTCTTTACCGCCGCGACCGATCACCTCTACATGAACGCGAGCCACACCCTCGACTTCCTGAACACCGCCTTCGAGACCCTCTCGTATCTCGACTGGGACGAGCACGCCGATGCGGTCTTAGCGTCGACCGTTCGCCAGTTGACCGACGCGACCCGCTCGGAGGAACTGTCGGCCTGGCGTCGGCCGGTCGACATCGCCGAACTGTGTTTCGACGCTGCCGATCGGTTACCCGACCTCGTGGCCGCAGACGACGGGAAGGAGTGGGACGAGCCCTCCGGATTCGTCGAGACGTTGCTCGGCGACGACCCCGGGGTGATTATGAATGCGCTGACTGATGCGATCGAGGCGGGCGCGAGCACTACTGAACTGGCCGACGCCGTCGCACGGGCGGCGACCCGGCGGGTCGTGTACTTCGCGACCAACAACGAGTTCGCCGACTGGAACACGGTCCATCACACGTTCACGTACGCGAACGCACTCCACCGCGCCACCGAAAAGACCGATACCGACGCGCTCTATCGGGGCTGTTTCGACGCCGCCATGTCGGTCTACCTCGATCGCTTCCTCAACGAACCGCGCGCCCCTCTACCCGATCCCGGCGAGTCGACGCGCGATCCGGGAGAGATCCGCGCGGAGTTGCTCGAAGCGTTCGACGAACAGGGACAGGTGAACCGCGCGGCGGCGCTCGTGAGCGAACACTTCGATGTCTGCGAGTCGGCCGACTCGCAGGCTCGTCGGGCCTCGTCCGACGTAGCTGGCGACTCGACCGATCTCAAGCGGACGCTCGGGCGCGGCCTATTGCGCGAGGACGCGAACTTCCATACGCTCCAGAACGTCGAAGCCGGGTTCGCGCGCTTCGAGGCGACCGAGAACGACTGGGAAAAGCGCCTCGCGCTGATGGCTCCTGCGCGCTATATGGCCGCCCACTTCCCGACACGCCGGGAGGCGGAAGGGACCTTCTCGATCGCAACCCGTTTGGGACAGGGCGAGCGCCTCCACGAGGCCGAGTGACGCCGGCTCGCTGACTCAGTCCCTCGGCATCCGGCGTTCGGTATCGAGTCTTCGATCCTCGCTATCGGTCGTTCGCTGTTCGTCCCGAGTCCGGTCGGCCGTCCGTGCTCAGTACCGCTCCGGTTGTTTTATCTCAACTGAAGTTGAACGCCGTCCATGGCCTACACCGGCGACGAGTTCGAGAACCTGCGAGTCGAGCGTGAGGAAAGCGTCGCGCGGATCGTTCTGGACAGCACCAGTGATTTCAACTCGCTCACCCCGCGGATGGCGCACGAACTCGTTCGGGCGACGACCGATCTCGCCGAGGACGACTCGGTACGCTGTCTCGTCCTCACGGGAGCAGGAGAGGTGTTCTGTGCCGGTGCCGACCTGGGTGGGTTCGACGGCGACGCCAGTGACGCCCCTCGCCTTCGGCGGCTCGCCTCCTCGCTCCACGACGCGATACTCGCGTTGCATCAGGCCGAAAAACCGCTCGTCGTCGGGATCAACGGCGTCGCGGCCGGCGCGGGTTTCTCCCTCGCGCTCTGTGGCGACGCTGCCCTCATGAGCGATGACGCGCGCCTGGAGTACGCCTACGGCCGCGTGGGACTCACCGGTGACGGCGGTTCGACTTTCTGGTTGCCCCGGATGGTCGGACTCCGTAGGGCACGGGAGATCGCGTTGCTCGACGAGCCGATCGATCCCGATTACGCGGTCGGTCTCGGCCTCGTCACCGAGAGCGTTCCTGCACCTGAGTTCGACTCGCGGGTCGACGAGATGGCGAAGCGTCTCGCGTCGGGTCCGACGAAAGCCTTCGGCGCGACCAAGCGCCTGATGATCGAGAGCTTCGATCGCGGGCTGGCCGGGCAGATGGCGAGAGAGACCGACGAAATCGCCGGCGCGACCCGCACTGAAGACTACGAGCGCGGCCACGAGGCCTTCTTCTCCGAGGACGAACCCGAGTTCGTCGGCCGGTAGCGGATCCGGCAACACGGATCGGGCGGCGAAACGGAAGCGAGCCCGAGAACTATTTACTGATTATACGGATCGGCCGGAGTGAATCGAATCGGCGCGTTCGGCGTTTTCTTCATCGGAACGTTGCTCGGCTCGATTGCTACGATAGGCGGGTCGGGACCATCCGTTCCAGTAGCCCTTGCTATCATCGTGGCGGGTATCACGCTGACGCTCGGTGGACGATGGCTCGATGGCTGATTCGAGAAACGGGAAAAACAATCCGCGGAACGAAGGATCGCTCCGTTCGTTCTTATTGGACTCTACGAGTCCTCGTCCTCGGATTCGTCGACGTCCTCGAAGTCGGCATCGACGTACTCGTCCCCGTCGCCGCTGGCATCCGGACCGCCAGCGCCAGCGCCGGGACCGCCGCCCATGTCACCCATGCCGCCGGCACCGCCGGGACCGCCAGCGCCACCGGCACCGCCCGCGGCGGCCTGCTGTTGGGCTTGCTGTTGGTACATCTGCTTGCCGATCTCCTGGAGTTCCGTCGAGAGGTCTTCGGTGACGTCCTCGATCTCCTCGGCGTCGGCCTCGTCGTCCTCCAAGACCTCCTCGACGTCGTCCATCGCCGCACGGATGTCCTCCTCCAAGTCGTCGTCGACGCTTTCCTCGTTCTCTTCGAGGAGCGACTCGGCACGACGCACCGCGCTTTCGGCGTCGTTGCGCGCCTCGATCCGGCGGCGGCGGCGCTCGTCCTCTTCGGCGTGCTCCTCGGCTTCGGCCTGCATCCGATCGATCTCGTCGTCCGAGAGGCCGGCACCGCCCTCGATGGTGATGTCTTCCCTGTTGCCCGAGCCCTGGTCCTCGGCTTCGACGTTGACGATCCCGTTCTCGTCGATGTTGAAGGTCACCTCGATCTGGGGCGTGCCCGCCGGCGCGGGCGGGATCCCCGCGAGCTGGAACTCGCCCAACAGCTCGTTGGATTCGGCCATCTCGCGCTCGCCCTGGAACACTCGAACTTGGACCGAGGTCTGGTTGGCGGCGGCGGTCGTGAAGATCTTCGACTCCTCGGTGGGAATCGTCGTGTTCTTCTCGATGAGCCGCTCGAACAGCCCACCCTTGACCTCGATGCCGAGCG
>PXQR01000042.1:29409-45937 GCA_003021235.1 Halobacteriales archaeon QH_6_64_20
CGCTCGATCAGGTCCTCGGTAAGCGACTCGAACTTCGCCCGCGATAACTTCTCCTCCAGGTGGACGGGTCCCGAGTCCGTGGCGGTGATGAAGGGGAGGTTGATCGTCGTCTCCTTGCGGTTGGAGAGTTCGACTTTGGCCTCCTCTGCGGCTTCTTTGAGCCGCTGGAGGGCCTGGCGATCGTCGCGCAGGTCGAAGCCGTGATCGGACTCGAACTCCTCGGCGAGCCAGTCGATGATCGCCTGGTCCCAGTCGTCCCCTCCCAAGTCGTTGTCGCCGTTCGTTGCGACGACCTCGTACACGCCTCCGCCGAGATCGAGCACCGAGACGTCGAAGGTCCCGCCACCGAGGTCGAAGACCATCACCGTCTGATCGGAGTCGTCGTCGAGACCGTAGGCCATCGACGCCGCCGTGGGTTCGTTGATGATGCGCTCGACGTCGAAACCGGCGATCTCGCCGGCGTCTTTGGTCGCCTGGCGCTGGCGGTCGGAGAAGTATGCAGGTACGGTGATGACCGCCCGTTCGACCTCGTCGCCCAGGTACTCCTCGGCGTCGCGTTTGATTTTCCCGAGCAACATCGCCGAGATCTCCTCGGGCGTGTAGGTCTCGCCGTCCGTCTCGACGTCGTAGTTCTCCTCGCCCATGTGGCGCTTGATCGAGCCGATCGTGCGATCGGGGTTCTGGATCGCCTGGTTCTTCGCGGGCTTACCCACCAAGCGCTCGCCGTCGGTAAACGCCACCACGGAGGGCGTGGTCCGGTCGCCCTCGCCGTTGACGATGATCTCGGGGTCGCCACCTTCCATCACTGCGAAGGCGCTGTTCGTCGTCCCTAGATCGATTCCGAGAATCTTGTTACTCGCCATCTTGGTGATTCGTATCGGGTTGTGGCGGTTAAAAGTTGCTGGATGGCCTCGTCGTGTGCCCGTTTCACGTACGGATCGTACGGTGCCATACGACAGGGATGCCCGTTCACCCGAGCGGTTCCGTCGGGACGGACGAACGCCTCGGCCGCTGGATGCCCCAGCGGTCGTTCACGAGCGGGGACGGACCGATCGTCCAGCCGGCGACCTCTCCCGTACGACTCCGACGTGTCCGTTCCTCGCTCGGGACGTTCTCCCGTGCTCCCCTCGAACGGTCACGTCGTCGGTTCGCGTCCGAGGGCTTTTTCGACCGCGGCGACCCGTTCGGCCGAATCCTGTGTGCTATCGCGGTCGTCGTCGATCCGGAGCACCGTATGCACGCGACCGGCGTCGACCGCCTCGTGGGCGGCTCGGGCCGCGGCGAACAGATCGCCGACGTCCTCGGCTTCGATCACCGTCCCCATCGCGTTGATCTCGTAGTCGACGCCGTGTTCGTCGAGAACGTCCGCAGCCACGGCGATCTCGTCGGTGGCATCGCCCTCTCCGACCGGCATCACGCTGAGCGTCCCGATGACCGTCATGGGACTGCCTCGACGGACACCCGAATAACGACTTGGGGTACGCTAGCAAGGCGTGCTCGGAGGCGTGAACACGGTCCGAGAGGCCGATCACGCTCGTCCGTCGGGTGTCGCCGAGAGCGATCGATGGCCCCTACCGTTCTCGCTCGACGCCGCGACCGAGCACGACCGCGTTCTCGACGAGGTTCCCGTGTGCGCGTCGGAGCCGTTCGGACAGCGCCTGGTGGCTGATTTCGAGCACGTCGGCGAGTTCCTTCGCCATCGTCCCGCGCGGGATCTCGTAGTATCCCCGTTCGAACGCGAGCGTGAGCGCGTCCTCCTGTTCGTCGGTCAGTCCGAAGCGGCCCTGCCGACCGTCCTCCAGCGCGTAGATCCGGACGAGATCCATCGTCAGCCCGGCCTCCGAACAGGCCTCGTGCGTTCGCGCGAGTGCCCCGCGTTCGGGGAGTAGGATGCGAAACCGCCACCGGTCGTCCGCCGTCATCGCGGCCAGGACCGTTCCGCCTTCCTCGACGAGCAGACGAGCCAGGAAACCGACGCGATCGCTCCACTCGGTTCGATAGAGGTACTCGTGGTCCCGCCCGTCCTCGCTACCGTCGCCATTGCCGTCGCCGGTGTCAGCGAGCAGGTCGAACGCGCTGACGCTCGGGTCGTTTTCCAGCGCGGTTGCGACGGCCTCGCGCTCGCTTCCACTCACCCACACGAACGGCGTGAGACAGTCGTTGCCGTGGGCGACGACGCGCTCGATCTCGATCGCGGAGCCGTCGAGAGCGTCGATCGTCTCCCCGAGTGCGAACTCCGCGACCGGTACCGTGAACTCGGCGACGACCGCCGAGCCCTCGGCCGTCGCCTCCGTTTCCATGTCCGTGTCCGATTCAGTCTTCCGGTCCGGATTCGTTTCCGCGCTCCTCTCCGTCTCGGCCTCGCCGTCCGCGGTTTCGGTGGTCGTCCTCATGGTGTTCGTGAGCCGGGTTCGCCGTCGTGGTCGGCGTGACTCTGGGAACGGTGGTGGTCGTGGTGGCGGGGGCGATCGCGGTCGCGGCGGCGGCCCTGGCCGTCGGGATCCCGAGTCGCTCCCTCCTCGCGGTGCAGGACCGAAACGCCGTTCGAGAGGTCGTCGCCGATCGAGAGTCCGAGCGCGTCGACCTGCGCCCGGTAGTGATTGCGGACGGTGATGGTCGTGACCCCGGCGGCGCTCGCGACCTCCGCTCGGGTTCGCCCGTCGTCACGGAGCAGGCTCGCGATGTAGATCGCGCCGGCGGCAAAGCCCGTCGGGGATTTACCCGAGAGCGCCCCGGCCGCGGCGGCCGCGTCGATGACCTCGCCGGCCGTTCTGCCGGTCGCTTCCGAAAGCCCGAGCGCCGACCGGAACCGGGGGACGTACTCCTTGGGATAGACGGCGGCGATCTCGTCGAGCGAGCGGGCAATTCCCTCTAGTCGACAGGCGGTGTACAGCGAGGCGGTAGCGACCCCCTCGATCGAGCGGCCACGGACGAAGTCCTCGGCGAGCGCGCGCCGGTAGAGCACGCTCGCTACCTCGCGGATCGACGTCGGGAGCGCGAGCGCGCTCGCCATGCGATCGATCTCGCCCTCCTCGACGACGAGTCCACACTCCGGACAGACGCGCTCGTGACGGTCGCCCGTTCTCAGCCCCGCCGAGTCGCATTCGGGGCGCTCCCGGCGCTGTCCTCCCGGTCGTTCCGGCTCGCCCCGCCGTCCGCGCTCTCGATCCCGCTTCCGCTTTCGCTCTCGCTCGTGGTCCCGGTCGTGATCGTGCTCCGTCTCCCGGGTTCGGGCTCGGGAGCTCGATCGGGACGTTCCTGATCGCATCGGTATCTCCATCGATCAGTGACGCGGCGAGTGTGCCTCGCGGACCTCGGCCCCCTCGCGTAGTTTGTCCTCACAGTTCGGGCAGACGCGTACCGTATCCAGTTCGGGTGGGGCGAACACACGAACGTAGCTGTCCGTGACGAACCCCCCACAGTTCTCACACGTAGGCATGGGCGGGTTCTATACTGTACGAGGGGGCAGTGTAGTTCTACGCGTTGCTCATGTACCCACTCCGTTCGATGCGTTCGATTCGGCTCTGTCTCGTCGAAAAACGAGACGGCGGTGACCGTTTAGAGTAGACCACGACGAACCACGACGGTTCGGATACGGTCTCGGGCCGCCGGGGAACGACCGCTCCCGACCGGCATACCTACAGTGGTCTCCGTTGCCCCGCGACAGTTCGATCCCGCACGACGTACCCGGTACGAGCGAAACCCCGAGATCGAACACGGTGTGCCACCGTAGTACCCGGTGACGATCGGGAGAGCAGGACAGTACATCCCCCGAGGGAACCGCTCTCCCGATCGCCGCCGCGGTTCCGACTTCGTGGATCCGAACGTTTCTATCGCGGACCGTCCTTCGCGGGCCGTCGTTCACGGATCACCCCTCACGGATCGCTCCGAGCCGTATTATCGGGCGGACACGGACCCGATGCGACGACACCCTGTCGCCGCACGGCTCACCCGTGCCTTGATGGCTCACCGACGGCCGTCCACTGGCGGTCCGTTGCGTCCATCGGGGGATCATCGATCCGCTCGACAGGTGCTTGCGAACGGCCTCGGGTTGCACCCACACGCTCCTATGGGTACCTGTGCACCCTAGTAGCATTTATATCGTGGCCGTCTTGGGATAGACAGGTCACATACGTTCACCGGGTGTGATGCCCGGTCCTCACGGCGGCAGAGCCGTCACGGACTCGATCCGACCCGACTCGATCCGATCGGGTTCGGTCGCGCCGGTCGAGCCGATCGAGCTACCTTTGCCATCACCTGCGCCGCAACGGGACGCACGCACCGCTGTGTGCGAGCCGAATTCGCGGTGAGGAGTGAGCTCGTCTCTCACGGGATTCCAGTGTCCGCGGAGGTACACCACTCATGCACACCGCCGACCTGATCCGACTCGATCCGACACGTTCCGAACCGACCCGGGCCGTCCTGAACCGCTTCGACCCGAGTCGTCCCGACCGGAACCGACCGGAGCCGAGCCGACCGGGCGATCGACCGCTCGTCCCCGGGGCGGCTCCCGCGAGGGCGAGGACTCGTCCGTGAGCGTTCTCGCCGCCGTCGCGGTCGACACCGAGAGCTTCGCCCTCGGGCGCGTGCTCGACGCCGGTGATACCGAGACGCGGATCGAACTCACGCAGTTCGTGCCGCTCGACGGCGATCTCATGCCCTACTTCTGGGCGACCCACAGTGCCGACCTCGACACGTTCGAACGCCGCGTGCGAGACGACCCGCGCGTCGAGGCGCTCACGAACCTCGACGGCGGCGTCGATCGCACGCTCTATCGCATCGAGTGGACCGAGGGTCTCGACGGCTTTCTGAGCGCGCTTTACGCCAACCCCGTGTTCGTCGAGCGCGCCTCGGGGACGGCCGACGAGTGGACGTTCCGGTTGCGCGCCGACAGCCAGGACGCGCTCTCTCGGTTTCAACAGGACTGTTTCGAAGCCGAGGTCCCGATCGACGTCCGGCGGATCGTCCACAACCCGATCCCGAGCGAACCCGATCTCTACGGGATCACCGACAAACAGGCCACGGCGCTGTCGCTGGCGTTCGAGGAGGGGTACTTCCACGTCCCCCGGGAGACCTCCCAGACTGAACTCGCCGAACGGATCGGCATTAGCCGACAGGCCTTCTCGCGCCGGCTCGATCGCGCGCTCGATACCCTCATCGAGAACACCTTCATGATGAAAGTCGATATCGAGGGGGAGGGCAAAAGCGGGGACGGAAGGGAACTCGACCGAACGTGACTGAGGAAGACAAGCGCGACTGACCGGGAGCCATCGGAGGGCCAGCGAGCGCTCGTCGAGGACCGATCTCATGTGGTAACGGACGGTGTGGGTGGCCCCCGGCGCTGACCAGGAAGGTGAGTGGGGTCGGCCGGGGGCGAGACGGCGGACGGGTGGCAGTTGTCCGCCAGAACGGTGGTGGGTACACCGCGCAACAGATACGGTCTGTTGCGGGCGGCACTGCGGGCGATAGACGAATGATCCTTTGGGGTGCACTCGTCCGGTGCTTCCCGTCGATCGCGATCCCTGCTGCTTTTCGGCCGTCGTGGTTCGAGGTGTCGGAGCCGTTCGAACGGTCCGAACCGTTCGAGTCGTCCGAGCTGCTCGGACCGTCCGAATCGTCCGGACCGTGCGTCGTCGTGCTCCCTGGCGGAATTCTGCAGGGCTTCGTATGAACGGGGTACGAGCGAACACCCGGAGTTGATTTTTCACCGGCGTCTTCGAAGCGCCGTCGACATGACGACCGATACGACGAGAACACTGGCCGAGTGCGAGGGGTGTGGGTTCCCGTACGTCGTGCGGAGAACGAACGAGGGCAGTAGCTATCCGGTGGGCGTCAACGAGTGCAGTCAATGCGGCGGCACGACGTTCACCACGGTCGACGGCGACGCCCTCGGAACGGGGGTCTCCCCGCGATCGGGCGAATCGTAGCGAGAGGGCGACACACTGCATCCGCGAGCGCGCTGACGACGGAGTGTTCTCTCGTCGACGCCGATACGCCATCGTAACACGATCGGTGATCCGACCGGCGACCGACCCGTATTCGTCCTCGCGTCCGCGAGATCAGTAGCTTTCGATGTTCACGGCGTCGAAGCGCTCGAAGTCAGTCACGTTTCGTGTGAGTACCGACACGCCGAGCGCACGGGCAACGCCACCGATCCCGATATCGGTGGCGAGATCGTCATGGTACTCGCCCCGGGGACGGGGGTTCGCCTCGATACCCGCAACGTGATATACGTGTTCGGGAGTGAACGGCCGCACGTCGAACGCCCGGAACGGGACGAGCGCTTCGGCTTCGGTCGTATCGCGGGCCAATGGCCTCGCCGACCGCGAGTTCGCCGAACGCGGCCACCGGGACGACGAGGGTTTCTCCGTCGTGAGCTTCGAGTACCGTCTCGGCTCGTCGATCCCCGTCGTCGCGGTCACGGTCCTACCCGTCGTTCTCGCCGTCAGCGTCGCCGTCGCCGGCTCCGCCCTCGCTGACGGTGACCTGGGCCGGCCTGAGCACTTTCTCACCCATCTCGTAGCCCGGCCGGAACACCTCGGCGACCCTCCCTTCGGGAAAATCGCTGTCGACGCGCATCATCACCTCGTGGCGCTGTGGATCGATTTCCGTACCGGGTTCCGGGTCGATCTCCGCCACTCCTTCGTCGCCGAGCACGCGATCGAACTCCTCGAGGGTGGTCTCGACGCCGCCCCTGATGTCGGCGTCTCCCTCCTGGGAAAGCGCCCGCACGAGGTCGTCACGGACGCCGAGCAGGCGGGTTACGAGGTCCTCGGTGGCCCGTTCGCGCTCCTGTTCGCGCCGCCGGTTCAGCCGTTTCTTGTAGTTCTCGAAATCGGCCTGTTTCCGGGCGAGTTTCGATTCGAGGTCGGCGATCCGATCGGCGTCGGTCTCGGTCTCGGCTCCGGGTTCGTCCCGACTCTCGCCGTCACCCTCTCCCTTGCCCTCGCTCTCGGCTTGGGTCTCGGCCCGGGTCCCCGCTCCGCTCTCCCGCGTCTCCAGATCCGAGACGAGAGCGCGAAGCGAGGCGATCTCGCGGGCGATCTGCTCGTCCGACGCGTCGCCGATCCGTTCGGCGAGGTCTGCGAAGTCCTCGGATTCGGTCGTTGCCTCCGTCGATCCGTCCTCGGTGCTCGCTTCGGGTTCGATCGCTTCGCCGTCGTTTCGCTCGCTCGGACCGACGTCTCCGTCGCTATCGTGATCCGCGTCGACGCCTCGTCCGTCGTCGGCCGACTCGTTCGCCCCCGTAGCGTCGTGTTCGGTCATGGCTAAAGACGGTTCACACGCGGATAAAAGGATTCAGGAACGGAACGACCGAGCCCCGACCCGACTCCTCGAACCGACGAGCACGCCCACACCCACACTCACACTCGGACCCGTTCGACGGAACCGGTTAAGTGCGCGAGCGTTCGACCTCACCTGTGACCGGCGTGACGCTCGCTTTCGAGGACGGCACGATCCGCATCGACGCTCCGACCGGTGGGGACTCGACCGCCGCGATCGACGAGGTCGGAGCCGACACGGAGAGCGTTCTCGCCGGCCTTTCGTTCGTCGAACGCGATCCGCGAAGCGGAACCTACCGCACGCCGGCGTTTCGCTACGCCGAGCTTCGCGACGCGCTCTCGGCGGCGGGAGTGACGTGTGACGATCAGGTGTTCGACCTTCCCGATCTGGACCTCGATTCGGCGTACGAACTGCGGGGCTACCAGCGCGACGCGCTCGACGCCTGGCGCGAGAACGGGAATCGGGGCGTGCTCGAACTCCCCACGGGGAGCGGCAAGACGGTCATCGGGCTCGCGGCGATCGAGGCCTTGCGGACGCCGACGCTCGTCGTCGTGCCGACGATCGATCTGCTGGGTCAGTGGCGCGACGAACTCGAGACGGAGTTTGGAGAGGAGCGAGAAGGGGACGGAAGCGGCGCGGCCGGAGGAGTGGACGAGATCGGTCAGCTCGGCGGTGGCGTCCAACAGGTGGGAGAAATCACCGTCTCGACGTACGACTCGGCTTATCTGCGCGCCGACGACCTGGGGGATCGGTTCGGCCTGGTCGTCTTCGACGAGGTCCATCACCTCGGCGGCGAGGGCTACCGGGAGATCGCCCGTCTGCTCGCCGCACCCGCCCGCCTCGGGCTCACCGCGACCTTCGAGCGACCCGACGACGCCCACGAGGTCGTCGCTTCACTCTGTGGTCCGCTCGTCGGTCAAGTGAGCGTCGACGACCTCGCGGGTACTCATCTCGCCGACTACGACGTCAAACGCATCGAAGTCGAGCTTAGCGACGAGGAGCGCGACGCCTATGAAGAGCATCAGGGTACCTTCGTCTCCTACCTCACGAGTTCGAACCTCGACATGCGTTCGGGGGCCGACTACCAGAAACTCGTCATGCGCTCGGGGAACGATCCGAGGGCTCGGGAGGCACTGCTCGCGAAACAGCGCGCCCGCGAGGTGATGATGAACGCGGATGCCAAGATCGATGAACTCGCTTCGATCCTCGAGCGCCACCGCGACGGTCGAGTCCTGATCTTCACCGCGCACAACGACCTGGTCTACCGCCTCTCCGAGCGGTTCCTGATCCCCGCGATCACCCACCAGACCGGCGCGGCCGAACGCCGCGATGTCCTGGATAAATTCCGCTCGGGCGCGTACTCGCGGGTCGTGGCGTCGAACGTCTTGGACGAGGGGATCGACGTGCCCGACGCGAACGTCGCGGTCGTGCTCTCGGGAAGCGGCTCGAAACGGGAGTTCACCCAGCGTCTCGGCCGGGTCCTCAGGCCGGGCGAGGGGAAACGAGCTCTGCTCTACGAGATCATCACCACCGAAACCGCCGAGGAGCGGGTCGCCGACCGTCGACGCTGACTCGGTTTGTAGCCGGGATCGAATCGACAGGACGGAGGACGGTAGGGAGTCTATTCGCTCGTATCGAGGTTCGCCATCGCCCGCTCGACGAGCGCGCCGGTATCGGCGGCGATTCCCTCCCACGCTTCGTTGTCGGGTGCCTTTCCTATCAGCCGAGCGATACGCATGATCGAGACGTGATAGACCTGCTGAGTGCCTGGAGATTCCTGCCAGACGACCACGTTACACGGGAACAGCCCGCCGATGACCCGGCTTTCTTCCAGGGCACGATCCGCCATCTCGGGGTGACACGCGCCGAGTACGTAGTACGGGTCTCTGTCGGCGTCTACCTTCTCGTTCAACAGTTCTGCGGGCGAGAACTCGACGGGCACGCCGAAGCCCTCCTCGACGAACGCCTCGCGCACGTGGGAAATCGCTTCCTCGTGGTCCATATCGAGGGTAGCGCGTTGCTCGCCGAGGTCTTCGGGACCGATCTCGCTCGGGTCGATCGGAAGTGACATGCCTGTACGAGGAACCGCGGCTACTCGAACACATCGGTTCGGGCCGCTCGCCCGGCGAGCGACGGCCCCGCTTCGGCGTGGCTAGTAGGTTTTTGAACGACGAGTGCTCAATACCACTGTGCTGACGAAGGACCTGCTGCGGGTTTCGCGGGCCGGCGGCGGCTATCACCCACAGTTCACTTCCGAGGCACGCGACGCCGCCTTCGAAGTCCGGGCCGCCGTCGATCCCGAACGCGCGCGGGCCGCCGTCTTTCGCGCCGCCGAGGAGGTCGGCGTCGTGGCCGAACCCGACCGCGACCGTGCGCTCGACACGGCTGCTGCCGATCTCGATTGTGCGCCCGCCGCCCTCGATCGGTCGCTGTACGCCGATCTCGACGAACGGGCAGTTCTCACGGCGGTCGACGCGCGCTGGAGTCCCGAGGGACTGTGCGCCCAGTACGACCTCTCGCTCGCCCAAACTGCGCTGTTCGATGCGACCGACGTTACGGTTCGCTTGTCCGATCCACGCGGACTCGTCTCGGCGATCAAACGCCTCCGATTGATGTACGAGATCGAGCGAACACCCCACGGACGGGTCGTCCACGTCACGGGTCCCACGCGGCTCTTCCGTCGGACTCGCCGGTATGGAACTCGGTTCGCCCGCCTGCTTCGAAGCGTCGCGACGGCGAACGAGTGGCACCTCGATGCGGCGATCGACGACCGGGGGACCGATCGGGACCTGACGCTCACCCACGCGGACGTCTCGGTGCCCGACGCCGAGCCGGTGGTCGAGGTGTCCTACGACAGCGCCGTCGAAGCCGACTTCGCCGCCCGGTTCGAAGCGCTCGACCTCGACTGGGAACTCGTCCGGGAACCCGAACCCCTCGAAACCGGATCGCGGGTCATGATCCCCGACTTCGCGTTCGATTGGCCCCACGCGATCCCCGAAAGCACCGAGAGCACCGACCGGACCGACGACGGTTCGCGACCGGAGGGCCGTTTGCAACCGAGCGACGGCCCGCGGGGCTTCCGGGTCTTCTTCGAGATCATGGGCTTTTGGACCCCCGAATACGTCGAAAAGAAGCTCGGTCAACTGGAGGAATTAGAGAGCGTCGACATGCTCGTCGCGGTCGACGACTCGCTCGGGGTAGGCGAGGAGATCGAGGCACGCGACGCCCGGGCGATTCCCTATACGGGAACTGTGCGCCTGAAGGCCGTCCGTGACGCGCTCAGGCGCTACGAGACGGAACTGATCGCCGAAAGCGCCGCCTCGGTCCCCGACGAACTCGTTCCGACGGGAGACGTCACGACCCTCGCGGACCTCGCCACGGACCACGGCGTGAGCGAGCGAGCCCTCGACGAGACGACGTTCCCTGACCACGACCGGGTCGGCCGGACGCTCGTCCGACCCGCGGTGCTCGACGCGCTTTCAGGAACTCTCGAACCCGGGATGACCCTCGCCGACGCCGAAGCACACCTCGACGAGTACGGTCTCGACGATGCCAGTGCCGTCCTCTCGGCGCTCGACTATCGCGTCGAGTGGGAAGGACTGGGAAGCGGCGTACTCCGCGAGAAAGGGTAACCGCGACACGTCATATCACATCTCACAACCCCGATGTGTTATGACCCCGTCGGGAGGTCGAACGGTTCGGTGCTCGTTGTGCTCGGAGACGTGGTTAATTCGTAGAACACAGCGAACAGGCGTGAGCGGGTCAGAGGTCTCGTTGACGTCCTTTCGGCACCTGTGAGCGCAGTTCCCCGTAGAGGTAGAGCCCGACGCCGAGCGGTTCTCGCTCGCCGGCCAGTTCACGGGCGACGATCAGGTAGCCCCAGTCGCCCTCCCACTCGATCTCCTGGTCGTAGCCGGCGACGAACGCCCTCGCTTCGCCCTCGCTCACTTCGATAACATTGTGCGTAGCGCGGTGGCCGAAGCGCTGGACGGCGTTGGTCGTCGGCTTCCAGTGCTCCTGGCGAACCCTGAGAAAGGTAAGCCCGAGCCCCTCGATCGCGATCGGCGAGGAGAGATCTCCGGCGAAGGCCCAGAGCTTCCCCGATCCCTTCTCCCAGAAGGTGTACCCCTCGAACGTCTCACGGGGCACTCCGTACCGATCGACCCACCAATCGAGCACCGCCTCGCGGGAAGGCCGACCGGCTACCGACCGATCCTTGTCGGTCTCCGGTAAGCGATCGAATCGGCCACCATCGTTCTCCTGTTCGCTGTCGGCTCCCACCTCCGACTCGCCGGCTTCCGACCCGTCGGCTTCCGTTTCTTCGGTCATTCGCCGACCTCCAGTTTCGCACAGAAGAACCCACCCGTGTCGTTGTGGTGTGGGTAGACACGCTTTGCTTCCCGAACCGACGGGTCGAACGCCTCGCCCCGCCACTCGGTGGCTCCCGGATCGTGATCGAGCGCGAGATCGAAGTCGACGATTCGACAGGTCTCGGTTTCGAGCACGCTGTCGAGCACGGCTTCGTTCTCCTCCGGCGCGAACGTACACGTCGAATAGACGACGGTCCCTCCCGCGCGGGTGGCCTGCACTGCCCGTTCGAGAATCGAGCACTGGATCGCCGAGACGTTCTTTAGGTACCCTTCCGACCAGTCGTCGAGCGCGTCGGGGTTCTTCCTGATGGTACCCTCACACGAACACGGCGCGTCGACGAGCGTTCGGTCGAACACCTCGAAACCGAAGGGTTGCATCGAGAAGTTCCGAGCGTCGCGATTGGTGACCGCCGCACAGGTAACGCCGAGGCGTTCGAGGTTGAATCGAAGCGCCGACAGCCGGCCGAGGCTCCGGTCGTTCGCTACCAGCGTCCCCGAGTCGTCCATGAGCGCCGCGAGGTGACCCGCCTTGCTTCCGGGCGCTCCACAGGCCGCCCAGACTCGCTCGCCCGGTCGTGGATCGAGTACCGGCGCGGGGATCGCAGAAACCTCCTCCTGGCCGTACCACCAGCCCGAAAAGGAACCCCAGGTCGCACCCGGCCTGTCGGTTTCGAGACGCAACAGACTCGGTTGCCACTCCGGTTGCTCGTAACCGATCCCCGCTGCGTCGAGCGCCTCGCGTGCCCGCTCGACCCCGGTCTTGATCGCGTTCACCCTGACGACCGAGGGGAGTGGCCGCTCGCAGGCCGCGAGGAACGCCTCGAAGTCGTCGATGAGCGGTTCGTACCGCTCGAATACGTCCATGCTCACCGTGCTCCGTGGAGACGGGAGTCGATTTCGAACTCGGCCGACCTCGATCGAACTCGATCGGAGCCGACCGGATCTCTTGAGACGACCGGGAACCGAACCGCCGAAAGGCTACTTTTGCCCCTTCGTCTCCCCTACGACCGGCACGAGCGGGAGACATCCGGCCGTTCGGTCGGTACCGCTGCCCGAGCGCCCCGGAGTTAAGCTACCGGAACGCTTCCTCCTCGTATGGCACACGTCAGCATCGAAGACGAGGCCGTCGATCTCGAGACCCCGATGCTCGTCGAGGGATTGCCGGGTGCCGGCCTGGTGGGAAAGATCGCCGCCGATCATCTCGTCGCCGAGCTCGATACGACGTACTACGCCGCTCTTTACTGCGACGGGCTCCCGCCCGTTGCGACCTACCGCGGGGAGGACTCGACGCTTCGCCCGCCGGTACGCCTGTACGCCGCCGAGAGCGAGGGCCTGCTCGTCCTCCAGAGCGACGTTCCGGTCTCACCCTCGTCCGCGCCGGAGTTCGCCACGTGTCTCACCAACTGGCTCACCGAGAAAGGTATCCTACCGATCTATCTCAGCGGTCTCGGTGGGCCAAAAAGAGGGTGCGCCGAACCTCTATGGGGTTGCTACCGCTGACGGGGAGCCGTTCTTGGAGGAGGCCGGCATCGTCCCGCCTGCCGACGGCGGACTGATCAGCGGCCCGACCGGCGCGCTCATGTACCGCGCGGAGTTCTCGAATCTCGACAGCGTCGGCCTGGTCGTCGAGTGCGACGGCCAGTTCCCCGATCCCGAGGCCGCCCGCGTGCTCCTCGACGCCGGGATCGCCCCGCTCGCCGGGATCGACATCGATACCGACTCGCTCGTCGAACAGGCCGAAGACATCCGCGACGCCCGCGAACGCCTCGCCCGACGGATGGGCGACGCCGACGACGAAAGCTCCGAGGCCCGACCCCTCCGGATGTTCCAATGAAGGTTTTTGGGGCTCGGGATGCGCTCACTCCGTTCGCGCACCGCTCGCCGCAAAAACCTTCGCTAAAAAGGCCGCTCCTTCGCTCACTCCGTTCGCTCAGTCACGGTGAACCGCTCACGCCTGACGGCGCTCGCGAATGCAGTGACGCAGCACTCCGTGTACTCTTTTGCGACTCCATGATAGGCGCAGAGAGGCGACGAAACTGTGCTGATTTGCCGATGAGCGGGCGACCTGCAACCACACGACTGGCCTGCGTCCCGATAACTACTCCTCGTCCCCTTCGGCTTCTTCGTCTCCGTCGTCTTCGGCATCCGCTCCGTTCGCGTCGTCGCTACCGTCGGCGGCGCTTTGAGCCTCGTCGAGCGCGCTTCTGAGGCCGGGGATCGTGCTCGTGAGGTCGCTTACCTTCCCGTGTGCAACGTCGACGTCCTCGATGATCCCCTCGATGGATTCGATTTCCTCTCGCAGGTCCTCCGCGTCGTCGAACGCGTCGGCGCGCTCGCCCATCGTGTACCACTTCTTCGCGTCCCGAAGGTGATCCTCGGCGTCGCCGACGTCCAGTGCCTGACTGAGTCCGTTGAGCACGCCCAGCGTGTTCTCGGCTTCGACCGCCCAGATCGCCTCGGGTGCCGGTAACGACCCGCGCGCGCTGTCGAGGTGATCCTCGACGTCACCCCTGATCTCGCTCGCGGCCTCGCCGAACAGGTCGTCGGAATCGAACGTCGCCTGGCTCATACCCACGATTTCACCCGGTCAACGCTTAAACCCATGCCCGAAAGTGAAAGTGAAAGCACCCGTTGTCCGACCGCTGGACGCCACTCTCCTCGGTTCCCCCGTCACGACGGCGATCGCTCGATCGATTTAGTCGGCGGGAACGAGCAAAAACGACCGGCAACTGTAACACGAGTCGTACGACCACCGTTCGGTACTCCGAAACGGCGAAAGCCGAACCCTAAGTAGCCGAAGAACGGCAACTTGTCGATCGAGGGCCGATCCGATGGTCTCGTACTGGTGGTCTCGATTCGCGCTTTCGACGCCGTTCGATCGGTACGTCGACGTCACTCGCGCTGGCGAGACTCGCCGGAACCGGACCGAACTCGAAGGTGGGCGATCTATCGAAGCGTATGAGCGACGCACGACCGGGCGGCGACCCCGTCGATCGGACCGACGAGCACGACCATACGGGACACGGTGGACCGGGCTATACGACCCCACAGGCCGCGATCGAACAATCCGAACCCGAAAAGGTTGCCTACGTCATGGGACTGTACGTCGGTACGGACGTCGACGCGCCGGACTTCATGGGCGTCGTGGACGTCGATCCGAGCTCGGAGACCTACTCGGAGATCGTCGATCGGGTGGAGATGCCCAATCGCGGCGACGAACTGCACCACTTCGGCTGGAACGCCTGTTCCTCGTCCTGTCACATGGACGGCTTGGAGCGCCAGCACCTGATCGTGCCCGGACAACGGTCCTCACGCATCCACGTGATCGACACCGCCGATCGCCGGAACCCGGAGATCGAGAACGTCATCGAACCCGAAGAGGTGTTCGAACACGACCTCTCCGCGCCCCACACGGTACACTGTATCCCCAACGGCGAGATCCTCATCTCCATGTTGGGCGACGAAGACGGCGACCTCCCGGGTGGATTCCTCGCGCTCGACGAGAACTTCGAGATCGACGGCCGGTGGGAACCCCCCGGCGAGATCGAGATGAACTACGACTTCTGGTATCAACCCCGACACAACGTGATGATCTCCTCGGAGTGGGCCGCGCCGAGGACCTACTACCCCGGCTTCGACTTAGAGGACGTCGAAGCGGACAACTACGGCCAGCGACTGCACGTCTGGGACTGGGAGGCCGGAACCGTCGAACAGACGCTCGATCTCGGCGAGGAGGGACTGATCCCGCTCGAAACGCGGTTCCTGCACTCGCCCGAATCCACCCATGGCTACGTTGGCGCGGCGCTCTCCTCGAACGTCTTTCACTTCTACGACGCGGGCACCGAGTACCGCGCGGACCCCGTGATCGACGTCGAGGCCCGCGAGCACGACGACTGGGACATGCCGGTGCCCGGCCTGGTGACCGATCTCCTCGTTTCGATGGACGATCGGTATCTGTTCTTCTCGAACTGGCTCCACGGCGACGTTCGGATGTACGATATCTCCGATCCGTCGAACCCCCGGCTCGCCGACCAGCTCTGGGCCGGCGGGAACTTCGGTCCCTCCCATCCGATCGAAGGCGAGCGCGAGGTCGTCGGTGGCCCCCAGATGCTCCAGCTCTCGCTCGACGGCGAGCGTCTCTACTGGACGACCTCGCTGTTCTCCTCGTGGGACAACCAGTTCTACCCCGACGAGGCCGAGAAGGGATCGGTCATGCTCAAAGCCGACGTCGATCCCCGGCGAGGCACGATGAGCCTCGACGAGGACTTCCTCGTGGACTTCGGCGACCTCCCGGCGGGACCGGCACGCGGTCACGAGATCCGCTGGCCCGACGGCGACTGTACGAGCGACGTCTGGCAGTAACTCCGGGAGAACTCCGACTACTGACTCCTCGTACGATTACGACCGAACTACCGCTCGATCACATCCGGAACGAATCAGTGCCAGGAGATGACCCCGAATCGGCGATCGAAAGCTACTCTGTCGAGCTACGCTTTCGTGATGGTCCGACCGAACGGATCGAAGCCCCGGCCGGAGAAACGATCCTCGACGCGGCCGAAGAAGAAGGGATCTCCCTGCCGTTCGGCTGTCTGACTGGCGCGTGTGGGACCTGTACCGCTCGGTTGCTCGAAGGCGATCTCGATCATAAACGGCCGCCCCGAGCACTGAAAGAGCGCCACCGCGAGGCGGGCTACGTGCTCCCGTGTATCGCTCTCGCGCGGTCGCCCTGTGTGCTCGACGTCGGTGCCGAGGTCCAATCCGACCTCGTGTCGAACCCCTGGAAGTAGCTCCGTGGTACGCTCCCCGCGTCGTAATCTTCACCTGTTCGCTCGGCCGGTCGCGGGCCCGAAGCGTGTGTGCGCGTGAGGAATCGG
>PXQR01000042.1:46001-48305 GCA_003021235.1 Halobacteriales archaeon QH_6_64_20
GACGGCGAGGTGACGGGCACCTTCTGTCACTACCGCGCCGAGAGCGAAGAGGCGATCCACGAACACGCCGCCCGCGCCGGCCTGCCGGCGACGGACGTCTCCCGACAGGGCGACCCGCTCGCCGGCGAGTAGGATCGATCGCGTTCGAAACGAGGTTACCGATACAGTCCCCCGCACGGAGCGCACCGAGCAACTCGATTCTCGGTCCCGACGACCGACTCCCCTCTCACTCCGAGACTGACTCGACTGCCATCAGCGGATAACCCTCCTCCGTCGCCATCCGTGCCGTCACGTTCCGTCCATCGTACTCGATTTCGATCTCGACGGTCATATGCTCGCCCGTCAGCTCGGTGTAGCCGTAGGTCGTGTCGAGTTCCTCGGGATCGATGTCCACCGAGACCGACGTGCAGTGCGGTTGGTTCTCGATCGACTGTTCGATAGCGCGTTCGAGGCTGTCGGAACTACTCGGCGAGACGGGCGTCCCGGCGAACTGGTGATAGAGCGCGCCGAACTTGATGCCGGCCTCGAAACACGCCTCCTCGCGGGGGCTCGGCTCCATACGCCCCGATCGCTCCCGTTACGCTAAACGACTGTGACTCTCGCTTCTCGTGGGGACCCCTCTCACGGAACCGATTTCAACTCGACGGCTTATAGTAGGGGTATGGATTACGAAGCGAGTCTCGACCGAGCCCTCGAGGAAGTACCGGATTACACTGGAAGCGAAGAGCGCCTCGACGTCCCCGACCCGAGCGCACAGAAGGACGGCGCCTTCACCCGACTTACCAATGTCGGCGCGATCGCGGACGCCCTCTCCCGGGACCCCGAACACCTCCATCGGGCCGTCCAGCGTGAACTCGGTACGAATGGCCAGTTCGACGCCGGCCGGGCGCGGTACAACGGCTCGTTTTCGGCCGACGATTTCGACGCCGCGATCGACAAGTACGTCCAGGAGTTCGTGATCTGCTCGGAGTGCGGACTTCCCGATACCCGGCTGGTGATGGAGGACCGAACGTTGATGCTCCGGTGTGACGCCTGCGGGGCATTCCGGCCAGTCACCAAGCGGACGGGATCGACCCAGCAAACCCAGCGACCGACCCTGGAGGAAGGCGAGACCTACCAGGTCGAGATCACCGGCACGGGCCGGAAGGGCGACGGCGTCGCTGAACGCGGGAAGTACACGATCTTCGTCCCCGGTGCGGGCGAGGGCGACGTGGTCGACATCTACATCGACAACATCAGCGGCACGCTCGCGTTCGCACGCTTGACGGGCTAACGAACTGAGGGCGACCCACCCGACCGGAGTCGTTCGCCCGTCCTCGCTCCGCGAGTCGAGTCCGATAACCGGCGAGCGCGAGGCCGAATCGCATCTTACTTACTGGCGGTGCGTTCATTCGTACTCGAATGGACGAGGCGGTGTTGCTCACGGGGGCCGCGGGGCGGGTCGCCGAGGCGATCCTCGACAGCCTCGCCGACGCCTACACGTGGCGACTGCTCGACCGCGACCCGCCCGAGAGGGAGTACGCCCACGAGTTCGTCATCGCCGACATCACCGACGCCGAGGCGCTCCGGGACGCGATGGCAGGTATCGATACGGTGATCCACCTCGCCGGCGATCCCCGGTCGGATGCCTCCTGGGACAGCGTGCTCGTCAACAATATCGACGGCACGGAGACCGTGCTCGACGCCGCGACGGATGCAGAGGTCGAGAAGTTCGTCCTCGCCTCCTCGAACCACGCGGTCAGCGGCTACGAGACCGACGAACGCGTGCCCACCATCTACCGCTCGCACGACGCCTATCGGCTCGACGGTACCGAACTCCCCCGCCCGGGCAACTTCTATGGCGTCTCGAAGGCGGCCGGCGAACTCCTCGCCCGGTACTACCACGACGTTCATGGCCTGTCGGTCGCCTGCCTACGACTCGGCAACCTCACCGAGGAGCGTCCGCCAGCGGACTACGAGCGCGGGCAGGCGATGTGGCTCTCGTATAGGGACTGTGCGCATCTGTTCGACCGCTGTCTGCGCGCGGAGTACGACTACGAGATCGTCTACGGGATCTCGGACAACGACAGCAAGTACTACTCGATCGAGCGCGCCCGGGACGTTCTCGGTTACGACCCGCAGGACAATTCCGCGTATTTCGACAGGTGAGGGCGAAATTTTGGCGACGATCGAAGCTTCCTAATACTCACGGACATAGATACGTAAAGAGATTTGGTGGGTTGATGCTGTCGAGTGCAGCGAGCGCGGCATCACGAAGATCATCAAGTGTGTCAAACAGACGGTTGCCGAGTGCTTGATTGAGCT
>PXQR01000043.1 GCA_003021235.1 Halobacteriales archaeon QH_6_64_20
GCCCTGAGAGCGCTCGCGGTGCTCTCGTCGTCCCAACACTCAATAGAAGGCGTCTCTACGTTCTCTGTGAGTAGTTCTTGGAGAGTCATTACACCGAAATCAAGAACTGCTCATACTTTGACTAGACAGTGCGGCTCATACTGCCGAAGACGACCACTTCAGCGATCCACCATTGGTTACCCAGCGATAGTAGTGCAGCAACAGGGCAGAAATTGAACGAGTTACCCCGGCGCTTTCTATCCGTTTCTCCTCAATTTAGCAGTGCCCCTGTTACTATAATTTCGTATAGCTAACACTTATTTCCGATGTCGCCTTCTGTCCTTTCGATCCGTCGCAGCCGGCCTGACGGGCCGATCGCGAGTACACACCATGCGGCGGAGCCGACTAGGAGGACGTACCAATGCCAACGTATCTAGCACTCCACGAACACACCCAGGACGGTACCGGAGCGATAGAAGAATTTCCCGAGCGTAGCGAGCGCGCGCAAGAACTCGCCGCCTCGATGGACTGTAAGGTCAAAGACGTGTTCCTCACGAACGGCCGTTACGACGTGGCGGTAGTGCTCGAAGCGCCAGACGAGATGACGGCGAAACGGCTCGCATTGGCCGTAACCAGTAAGGGGACCGCGACGACCGAATTCCAGCGGGCGTTCACCCCGAAGGAGTCCGACGAGATCGTCGCGGGACTTCCCCCATAATCCGGTGGAGAAGGAGGTTCCGAAACATGACTCTCGCAACCGTTCCGCGGTATGATAGAGAAGCAGTTCCCGTCGTCGGTGACCATGCGGTAGTAGTTGGCGGAAGCATGGCTGGCTTGTTCACAGCCCGTGTCCTGGCCGACGGGTTCGAAACGGTCACGATCATCGAAAAAGACACGCTGCCCGACCAACCAACCGCCCGTCGGGGTGTGCCCCAGGGCTCGCACGTCCATGCGATGCAGGAGGCCGGTCGGGCCACGCTGGAGGATCTCTTCCCCGGGCACGGCGAGGACCTCGTTACGGCCGGCGGGCTGATGGTCGATGCAGCGAGGGACTTCAACTTCTACGACGAGGGCGATTTCCTCGCCGACGGTCCGAACCGGTTACCAGCCTACAGTACTACTCGATCGCTTCTCGAACACGTGGTTCGAGGGCGCGTCGCTGACTTCGATGGGATCGACCTGCGATCCGGTTGCCAGTTCACGGACTACCTCGTCGACGACACTGGGACGACCGTGGAGGGGGTGGTCGTCCGTGACGATGGGTCCACAGAGAAAGGGATTCGTGTCGATCTAGTCGTCGATGCCACCGGTCGGACGAGCAGGACGCCGACCTCGTTGGCGGAACACGGTTACACGCCGCCTGCTGTCGACGAGGTACATATCGACATCGCCTATAGCGATACCTTCATCCAACGACTGCCCGACGACCGCCGCGTGTTCCTCGTGCCGGCCTCACCACCGCGCACCCGTGGTGGCGCAGCGTTACCCGTCGAAGGCGGTCGGTGGCTGGTGAACATGCACGGCATACACGGCGACCACCCGCCGACGGATGCGGAGGGCTTCAAGCAGTTCGCAGCGAGTCTCCCTAACCCCCGAGCTGAGAGAGCTTCTCGACGAGCATCCACAGGTTTCCGGGGGGATCGCCCACTATCCCTTCCCTTCGAACCGCCGGCACCGCTACGAGAACCTCGATCGGTTCCCGGATGGATCGGTCGTCGTCGGCGACGCGATCGCCAGTTTCAACCCGATCTACGGTCGGGGCATGTCGGTAGCAGCCCTCGAAGCGCTGGTGCTGCATCACACCCTCGCGTCGGACGATCGCGGGAATCTCGCAGTTCGCTTCTCCGAACGGGCCGAGAAAGTCGTCGATATCGCGTGGCTGATGGCGGTCGGTGCCGACTTTGCGTTCCCGGAAACAACCGGTCCGAAGCCTCGTGGTACCGATCTCTTCGGCCGGTATCTGTCACGACTCACCCGCAAGGCCCGCACCGACGGCGAGCTGCGGGAGGCGCTGTTCCGCGTGATCATGATGGAGGTGCCGCCGACGACGCTGCTGAGACCCGGTGTCGCGTGGAAGGTTCTCAGGCCGACTCGAACAGGTACGAGACCGGACCACCACTCCTCGGCGGAGGGACTCTCGAGGAACACCTCACAGGTTCGTGACTCCGGGACGCCGGACGACCGGTGACGTGCGGATCGACAACCGGTCAAACGAAACGAGAGGTATGCGCCCTGCGTCTCGCACAGTTTAGTGACATAGTAAATTTGTCAGTGATATCGTTGTAAGGCACACTCGGATCTTCACAACGGATGCTATACAGAGTGGCTCGTCGAACGCGGCGTGCTCGGTCGCGAAGAGGCCCGCGCGCGTCTCGAAACGGTCGCCGACGAGCGCGACCGGCTGGGCGCGCCGATCTATCGTCGGGCACGAGGGCTCTTCGACGAGTAAGGGAGTCCAGTACACTGTCCCGAGGTTTTTGTACCCGGACGTTCCGGGGTGGGGTATGGAGGAGGGGGCGATCGGACTGCCGCCGGGGATAGCCGAGAAACGCGAGGCATTGACGCCGATGCTCGCCCAGTACGCCGACCTCTGTGCGGCCTACGACGGGGTACTCGTGCTCTTTCAAGTAGGCGACTTCTACGAGGCCTTCTGTGAGGCCGCCGACGCCATCGCCCGGGAACTGGAGATCACGCTGACGAAACGCGAGGATTCCACAGGTGAGTATCCGATGGCTGGTATCCCGATCGACAGCGCCGCCTCCTACATCGAACGGTTGTTGGACGCCGGCTACCGGATCGCGATCGCCGATCAGGTCCAAGACCCCGCCGACTCGACTGGCCCGGTCGACCGGGCGGTCACACAGGTCGTGACTCCCGGAACGGTGATCGACGACGAACTCCTGGAACCCGGATCGAGCAACTACGTCGCCTGCCTCGCGAGCGACGGGGCCGATCCCGGCGTCGTGGCGATCGGCAATGGCAACGGCGACGGTGGCGGCGACGAACCCGCCACGAGCGAGACGTCGTCAGGGCCCGGATCCGGATCGGAGCCCGAAATCGGGACGTACGCGGTCGCGTTCGCGGACGTCTCGACCGGCGAGTTCCTCGTGACGAGCGGGCCCCGAGCCACCGTCGCCGACGAACTCGATCGCTTCGACCCCGCCGAGGTACTCCTCGCCCCCGAGATCAGTTCCGAAGCGTTCGAACTGCGAGGAACTGTGACGCCGCCGCGCGAGGGGACCTTCGAGCACGAGGCCGCGACCGAGCGGATCGGGCAGTCGGGACGGTCGGCCAACGACCTCGAACGCGTGTCCGAAATCCGTGCCTGTGGGGCCCTGCTGGCGTACGTCGAGTACACGGAGGGCGACGCCGACAGCGAGGACGCATACGACGCGGGCGGCGACGCCGACGACACGAACACAGGGCGAAACGAGAACGACGGGGACAAAAGCAACGACGAGAGCGGACGTGGAAACGAAAGCAGGCAGGGTGATGACAGCGAGAGTGCCGACCGGAGTCGCTTCGACGCGATCTCACGGTACGAACCCACCGAACACCTGCGCCTCGACGCGACGGCGCTTCGAAGCCTCGAAGTGTTCGCCAGTCACGACGACGGCGACGACAGCGACGATCACACGCTCTTTTCGGTACTCGACGATGCCTCCAGCGCGCTCGGTCGTCGGCGACTGGCCGGGTGGCTGCGCCGCCCGCTGTACGATGCCGAAGCGATCGAGGCACGCCACGACGCCGTCTCGGAACTAGTGGACAGTTCGCTCGTCCGTGAGGAACTGCGAGAGCTCCTGCGAGACGTCTACGACCTCTCGCGGCTGTCGACGCGCGTTTCCCGAAAGCGGGCGAACGCACGGGACCTGCGCTCGCTCGCGGACTCCTTGGAGGTCGTTCCCCTCGTCCGCGAGGCGCTCTCGGGGGTCGAATCCGAACGGCTCGTTGCGCTACGAGAACGGCTCGACGATTGTGGCGACATCCGGGGGCTGATCGAGCGAGCGATCCGGCCGGACCCCCCGATCGAGCTCACCGAGGGCGGACTCATCGAACCCGACTTCGACGAGGGACTGTGCTCGCTCCGGGAGACCGAACAGGGCGGGAAGGAGTGGGTCGCGGAGCTCGAAGCCCGCGAGCGCCGAAAGACGGGCATCGACTCGCTGTCAGTAGGGTTCAATCAGGTTCACGGGTATTACATCGAGGTCACGAACCCGAACCTCGATAGCGTGCCCGACGAATACACCCGCCGACAGACGCTCAAGAACGCGGAACGGTTCTACACGCCCGACCTCAAGCGCCGCGAGGACGAGATCCTGAGCGCCGGCGAGCGTGCCGACGAGCGCGAGTACGAACTGTTCCGCGAGGTCCGAGGTCAGGTCGGGGCCGAAGCCGACCGTATCGATCGGGTCGGGGATGCCCTCGCCGATCTCGACGCCCTGTGTACCCTCGCGGCCGTCGCCGTGGAACGGGACTACGTCCGGCCGGCGGTCGGTACCGAAGACTTGGAGATCCGGGGCGGCCGACACCCGGTCGTCGAAGAAGCACAGGACTCGTTCGTCCCGAACGACCTTTCGTTACACGCCGGCGAGGTGGCGGTGATCACGGGACCGAACATGTCGGGCAAATCCACGTACATGCGTCAGGCCGCGCTGTGTGTTCTGCTCGCACAGATCGGGAGCTTCGTCCCCGCACGGGAGGCTCGATTGCCGGTCGTCGACCACGTGTTCACCCGTGTCGGAGCATCCGACGACATCGCCGGCGGCCAATCGACGTTCATGCGCGAGATGAGCGAACTGGCGACGATCCTGCGCGATGCCAGCGACCGCTCGCTCGTGGTTCTCGACGAGGTGGGGCGGGGAACCAGTACGGCCGACGGGCGCGCAATTGCCCGTGCGGCGGTCGAATTCCTCCACGACGCGATCGGTGCGCGTACCCTCTTTGCTACTCACTACCACGAGCTGACCGACCTCGCCGCGGGGCACGAACGGGTGTCTAACTACCACTTCGCCGCCGATCGGAAGGGCAGGGACGTGACCTTCCTCCACAGCGTCGACGAGGGAGCCGCGGCGGCGTCGTACGGTGTCGACGTCGCTCGGTTGGCCGGTGTGCCCGAGGACGTGGTCGCCCGCTCGCGCGCCCTCGTCGGTGGGAACGACGGGAGCGACGGAACCGATGGATCGGCGAACGCCGCCGGGAGGAGAGCCGATCCGGGCGCGAACGGTCACCGACCGAATAGGAGGCGATCGCCGATCGAAGGGACGACAACTGCCGAACTGACTGACGGGGACCCGACCGAACGGAAAGAGCGGCTGGATCGGAACGAACCGTCAGCGGACGAAACCGCCATACCGGCGCGGAACGGAACCACGCACGACCCATCCGAGATACGGGGGGCACACAACGGCAGGAAGAAGCGAGGAGGAACATCGAACGGTGGGGACGGAAGAACGGAGCGGGGAATCGAAACCACCCTCCGAGACCTCGACATCGCGAACACGACGCCGGTCGAGGCGCTCTGTACGCTCAACGAACTCAAAGGCCGACTCGATGACGAACCCGACGAGCGACACCGAACCGACTGACTCGAACCTGCCGGGTTCGGGGGCCGACGATAAGGAAAGCGACGACCCGGAGTCAGCGGGAGCGACGACGATCTCGCGGCTCGATCAGGAGACGATCGAGCGTATCGCCGCCGGGGAAGTAGTCACCAGACCGGCGAGCGTCGTTACCGAGCTGGTCGAAAACAGCCTCGATGCCGGAGCATCGACGGTGTCCGTTGCCGTCAAGGAGGGCGGGAAACGCGAGATCAGGGTGGCCGACGACGGCCATGGAATGAGCAGCGAAGACGCAGTACGCGCCGTCGATCGCCACACGACGAGCAAGATCAGTGGTCGAGAGGACGTCGATCGCGTCTCGACGCTCGGGTTCCGGGGGGAGGCGCTCTCGGCCGTCGCGCGGATGAGTCGCCTCTCGCTTACCACCAAGGCCGGCGGCGTCCGCGGGACGCAGGTCACCGTCAACGACGAAGGTGAGGGTGAAAAGGAAGCGAGCGTCGCCGGCCGGGACGTCGGCACGACGGTCACTGTGAGGGACCTGTTTCACAACACGCCGGCCCGCCGGAAGTCGCTCGCGTCGACGAAGCGCGAGTTCGCCGCGATCAGCGAGGCGGTGACGTGGTATGCGCTCTGTCGGCCCGACGTGCGCTTCCGGCTCGAACACGACGGCCGAGAGGTGTTCACAACGCCTGGAGCGGGCCGGTACACTGATGCCGTGCTCGGAACCTACGGCCGGGACGTCGCGAGTCAGAGCACCGAGATCACTGCCGAAAACGAAGCGCACGACGGCGGTAGCGAGGGGGGCAATGCCGACAAGGGGGGATCCGGGATCGGAGTCACGGGATTGCTCGTCTACCCGTCGGCGACGCGCGCCACGGCCGGCCACGTCCACACCGCGGTCAACGGTCGCGCGGTGGGAAACGAAACGGTCAGAAACGCCGTTCTCGCGGGATACGGGAGCCTGTTGCCGAGCGATCGGTATCCCGTCGCCGTGCTCGACGTCTCGATCCCGCCCGAGGGGGTGGACGTCAACGTTCACCCGACGAAAGCCGAAGTCGCCCTCCGCGATCCTACCCGGGTGGGACAGACAGTCGAGAAGGCGGTTCGTGAAACGCTTCGGGGCGTGGACCTCTCGCGGGTGAGCGATATCGGCTTCGACCTCGACTCCTCGTTGGAGCCGGTCGAGGGCGAGTCGGTCTTCGAGGCCTGTACGGTGATCGGGCAGTTCCGCCGTGCCTACCTGCTCTGTGAGGCGAACGAGGACTTGCTCGTGATCGACCAGCACGCCGCCCACGAGCGGATCAACTACGAACGACTGCACGGAGCGATCGAGGGAAGTTCCGTCGAATCGGTCCCCGTCGATCCGCCCGCGACGGTTGCGCTGTCGCCCACTGAAACCGCGGTGCTCGATGCCGAGCGTGCGAGCATCGAAGCGCTCGGGTTCGGGGTCGAACCGGTCGGCGGCGGGATCTGTCGAGTCACGGACGTTCCGGCACCCTTCGGACGGGTATCGGAGCCGGCGGCGATCCGGGACGTCCTCGGTGCCGTCGGCGAAGGCGAAAGGAACGACCCGGACGACCCCCGCGAGGGGCTACTGAAGACGCTCGCGTGCCATCCTTCGCTCAAAGCCGGCGACGAATTGAGCGACGAACGAGTCGACGACCTGCTCGCACAGTTGGGGGCTTGTGAGCAGTCCTTCGCGTGTCCACACGGTCGGCCGACGGTGCTCTCGATCGACGAGCGGGCGTTCGTTCGCGGGTTCGAGCGCCCGAGTCGACGCCTCGGCTGACGGGCTGGGTGCTGTGATGCCGAGGTTCACCGAAGTCCTCGATCGAGTTCTATACCGCAAGCGCGTTCGTTCGTATTCGGCGCGACACACGGAGGCGCGACAGGGGTAGAGTGTGGCGCAGTGGTGGAGCAGGACGAGACAACGAACACGTGGACTACCCCGTCGCGCCGCGTGCCGTGGGTGATGGCAAACGGGTCCTGCCCGCTCGATTAGTGGATCGGAGACCGAATACCGATCACGCCTAAGCACGTCGGTGGATCGAGACCGTGACCCGCTCGCCGCGCTTGAAGGAGACCTCCGGGCAGACGAGTTTCGCGCCGAAGGCTCGATCACGGGCGCAAAACAGCGACAGTCCGGTGATCGGCCGGCCGTTCGCGCACACCGAAACCGGGTGCCAGGCCACATTCCGGCCGGTTACGATCCCGATCTCGGTGTTCAGACACTCGATCCGGCCATCGCTCGTCTCCGGGATGTCGGAAGCGTTCGAGTCGTATGGGAGCGCTGTGGTAGCCGAGGTATCCGACGCGCGCGACGTGCCGGCGGGGAGCGCGCCGCCGCCGTCGTAATGCGGAAGGCCACCGTCGAGAACGGCGAGAGCGGTGCCCGCGCTCGATCCGCTCGCCATCACCCTCGTTTCACTGCTCTCGTCACCACCGGCGTCGGCATCGTCGTCGGTCGCTCCGTTCGACCCATCGGGGACGATCGACGCCGCGATGCCGGCGAAGGTTCCGGGCTCGGGGTGGGCGGGCTCGTCGAGGATCGCGTAGGTCTCGGCGCTCTCGACGACGGTGCCCGACCCATCCCACCGGAGCGCCCGCGGGCGAACCTCGGGGACGATCGAAAGCGATCCCGACGCCCGGTAGGGGTTCTCGTTCGGAGCGCGAAACCCCAGGTGGATATGATCGTTGACCCAGGGCGCGAAAAAGCCCGCACGAACCAGTCGTCCCAGCGGGTCGCCGACCTCGATTCGGTCGCCGGGTTCGACCGCCGGATCAACGTGGAGGGTTCGGGCGACGTACCCCTCGCAGTCGATGAGGATCAGGTGATCGTGGGCGGCGGCGTAGGGTTTCGGCGGGGCGTTTACCGTTTTCGTGTCGAGTACCTCACCGGCGACGGGCGAACGCGCGATTTCTGCCTCGGGGTCGGGATACAGATCGATCGCACAGCCGCGGTCGTGAGCGACGTACGGCGAGTTGTACAGTGAAAAGCGTTCGTAGCGGCCGAGTACGTCTGCCGACAGGGAGACGGCCATCGTACTGCCTACTCGGGGCTGTTATCAAAACGTAGCGATCCGTCCGTCCATTGGACGACCGATCCGACGCTACTACGTTCGGTTCGACGTCTCGTGTGCGCTCCGTGATGTCGAGTCGACTCTGGTCACAAACGGTCAGGGCGACTGTTGTGTCTATCGAGCGTTCGATTCGATCACTGTCACCTGCTTACAGCGACGCAACCGCACGGTCGGTGAAATCACAGCGATCCACAGGAATCAGGAGGTCGTCTGCATCTCCCAGACGATCACGGTCACGTGGCCCACGACGGCGCTTGCGAGAACAGTTATCGGGATGATCAGAATCAGCGCCCCGACGCCGAACAGTAATGTCAGAAACGTCACGTCGATCCGGAGATCGGGCAGGAGCGACACTGTGTTCGGCCACGCAGTTACCATGACGACCCCGAGCGAGAGCAGCGTGCCGACCACCCCTGCTCCGCCGGCGTCCACGTACTCCGACTGAAAGCGATCGCTCGCCAGCGCGCCGACGACGCCACCGACGGCGGGAGCCGAGAGATACACCAGTTGTGGCGGTTAGACAACGACTAGAAGCACCGCGAAGGCGACCGCCTGTGTGAGGCCACCGAGTACGATCGCCGTCGTTTTCATTCGCTTCGATCGTAGTATCGGGAATATAAGTCTTCTGTCAACTGAGGTATTCGGACCTGAATCCGACACGGAGCGAACCGGCGGCCCATCCGAGCGACGATGCGACCGCCTGTCGTTCGATCGCAAACCGGGTTTCGGTGGAGACGAGTCAGCAAAGCACGAGTGTTTAGCCGCCACGGCGAATTTGGCTATCATGCGCGTGCTTCGCGGTCGGGAAGCGGACATCGAGGCCGACCGGGCGAGAACGCGGGAGATGACACGAGGCGTCGGCGAAACCGGTGAGCGAGCGCTTCGGGTCTGGACGCCCCATCGACAGGTGGCGTTCGGCCGGCGCGACGCGCGCGAGGACGGATACGAGCGGGCGCGCGAGGCGTGCGAACGGGCGGGCTTTCCGACGATCGAGCGTCGGGTCGGTGGCCGGGCGGTCGTCTACACCGGATCGACGGTCGCGTTCGCGCGTGCCGAGGCGGTTGCGGACATCAGGTCGGGACTCGACGATCGCTACGAGGCGGCGACGACCGATCTCCAGGCAGCTCTGGACCGCCTCGGGGTACACTCTCGACGCGGCGAACCGCCCGATTCGTTCTGTCCGGGCACCCACTCGCTTCGAGCACCGGGCGAGAACGGCGGCAAGATCGCGGGGATCGCCCAGCGCGTCGGCCGGGGCGTCGCGCTCGTCGCGGGCGTCGTCATCGTCGATTCGGCAGCCGAAATCGCGGCCGTTCTCGAAGACGTTTACGACGCGCTGGGGGTCGCGTTCGATTCCGGTTCGGTAGGGAGCATCGAGCGGGCGGGTGGCGAGACCAGTGGGAGAAAAGTGCTCGGCGAGATCGAGCGGGCGCTTATCGGCGACGCAGAGGTCCACATCGAGCGAATCGACGACGAGTAGCGGGAGGAGGGGATAGACCGACGGCTCTCGATCGGACGACTCAGCGGTACGTACAGTGATTCGTGAGCTCGCCCACCCCTTCGATGCCGACCGTGATCTCGCTCCCCTCTTCGAGGAGTTCCGAGGGTTCGCGGAAGATCCCGACGCCCGCCGGCGTCCCGGTGAAGATTACGTCACCGGGCTTCAGGGTAAACGCCTGCGAACAGAAGGCAACGAGTTCGGGGACCGAGAAGATCAGGTTCGCCGTCGTCGAGTCCTGGAGGCGCTCGCCGTCGAGTTCCGCCCAGATCGAGAGGTCGTGGACGTCAGCTACCTCGTCGGTCGTCACGAGGTCCGGCCCGATCGGGCCGAACGAATCCAGTGATTTCCCCCGGGTCCATTGCTCGTCGGCGAACTGCAGGTCCCGCGCGGAGACGTCGTTGCCGGGAGTGTAGCCCGCGACGTGCTCCATCGCCTCGTTTTCGGTCACTTCGCGGGCTTCCGCCCCGATCACGACACAGAGTTCGGCCTCGTAGTCGACCTTGTCGGTGAGTTCGGGGTTCCAAGCGATCTCGCCGGGACCGGTGATCGCGGACGTGAACTTCGCGAACAGAACGGGTTCGTCGGGCGGGTCGCCGCCCGATTCTTCGGCGTGGTCCTCGTAGTTGAGCCCCACGCAGATGGCCTTTCGCGGGTCCGTGACCGGCGCGTGACGATCGAGGTCGGCGAGGTCGTAGGCGCCTACGCCGGTTTCCGTCGCGTACTCGACCGCGAGCGCGACCTTCTCTCGCCAGTGCCACTCGCCGAGCAGGGAAACGGTCCGTCGGGGCAGGTCGACCCCCACGGCAACGCCGGCCTCCCTGAGATGGATCACCCTCTCGTCCCCCACGACGCCTGCCCAAGGACGCTCCTCGCTCGACCGCGTGAACTGACCGATACGCATACTGTCCGTTCGACGATCGGGTAGTTATACCTATCTCCCGCCGCGACGGCGGTATGAAGTTAGCGACAACGAGACAGAGGAGCGGTACAGAACAGTCGAAAGCCCCCGACACGCTCGGCTCCCACGGCTCACTGTGGTCCTCGGCCTTCGGCTTGCGGTCCTTGCTTCGTCGGGGTTCTACGAAAGACTCGTGATTCGAAACGGCTAAGCTCTCTCTAACGACTTCGCTCGCCTTTCGAGCGCTCGTTCGCTCCGCTCACGAGGACGCCGAGCGGTCGGCCCCTTTCAGTCCCGCCCCTGGCGGTTGTTCGGCGAGCAATTGCGCAACGTAACACTGCCGCCGCAACGGCCGTCGGACCGCAGGTCGTATTCGGACGGGAGACGACGGCCGACAGTCGGGAGTTTTAGGCCGAACGCCGAGTTCGATCCACTGTGCTCATCCGTAATGCGACGCTCGCCGACGGCCGACGCCGGGACGTACGGATCGAGGGCGAGCGGATCGATGCCGTTGCCCGCCGGCTCTCGATCGCGGGAGACGAAGCCGAAAGGAACGGGCAGGGGGGGACCCGACCGGCGGGAAAGGAAAACGAAGGCGGGACGAGAGGGGGCGAGACGGTCGTCAACGCGACGGGGAAACTCCTCCTGCCGGGGATGATCGACGTCCACGTCCACGCCCGTGAACCGGGCTTTCCGTGGAAGGAAACCTGGGAGTCCTTGGGGAAAAGCGCGGCCGCTGGTGGGGTGACGACGGTCGTCGACCAGCCCAATACCGACCCGCCGACGATCAACGGGGAGGCCTTCGATGCGAAAACCGACCTCGCCGAACGGTCGCTCGTCGATTACGGCATCAACGGCGGCGTTACGACCGAGTGGAACCCTGACGAACTGCTGAAGCGGCCGTTGTTCGCGCTCGGGGAGGCCTTTCTCGCCGATTCGACCGGCGAGATGGGCATCGACGCCGAACTGTTCGAGAGAGCGGTGCGGGAAGCGAACGATCGAGGGATCGCGGTCACCGTCCACGCCGAGGACGCCTCGCTGTTCGACGAAGACGCGCGTGACCGTGATGACCCCGACGCCTGGAGCGCGTTTCGAACGGCGGAAGCGGAGGTAGAAGCGATCGAGCGGGCATGTGCGGTCGGCGATCGACTCGGCGCACGACTGCACATCGCCCATACGAGCACGCCCGAGGGGATCGATCGAGCGGGCGAGCACGGGATGACCTGTGAGGTAACGCCCCATCATCTCTTCCTTTCGCGGGCTGATCTGGACGGTCTCGGGACGTACGGCCGAATGAACCCGCCTCTCAGAAGGGAGACGCGCCGGCGGGCGGTCTTCGAGCGGGTGGCGGACGGAACGGTCGACGTGATCGCAACCGACCACGCGCCTCACACCCGTGCTGAAAAGGAAGAAGGGAGCGTGTGGGACGCGCCGAGCGGCGTGCCCGGCGTCGAGACGGCGCTCCCATTGTTGCTCGCGGCCGCCCGCCGAGGGGAGTTGAGCTACGAGCGGGTGCGCGATCTCACGGCGACGAACCCCGCGAGCGTCTTCGACCTGCCTCGAAAGGGACGGATCGAAGCCGAAAAGCACGCCGATCTCGTGCTGGTCGATCCCGATGCAGGAAGCGAGATCCGCGGCCAGGACCTGCATTCGAAGGCCGGCTGGACGCCGTTCGAGGGGTTCGACGGGGTCTTTCCCGAGTGGACGATGGTGCGAGGACGCGTCGTCTACGAGCCAGCGGGCATCGACGGTGACGGGAGCGAGGGCGATAGCGGCGGCGAACGGTTCGGCGAGGCGAGTGGCGAGAACGTCCGCCAGTAGGGGACTATGGAGAGAACTGTCGAACGCGGGCCAAGGGGTCCATCATCGGTGTTCGCCGACTCCATCAGTCGGGTCGTAGCGTTCATGCCAAACAACTCACCGATCCGTTCGCCCCGGCGCAATCCGGCGGGAGCGCACGTGTACGGTATTCGTATGGTCTACCTCTCGTCCGCGCGGAAAACTGGTTTTTTTGCTCGATTCGGTTCGGTAGCTACGGTCACCGTGGCGCGGTTGGCGCAGTTACATCACCTGCTGGAGTCGGTTGTCGACGTCCTCCTGTCTGAGGTAGCTCCCGATGGCGAGGAACGTCGGTGCCCAGTGGCCTACGAAGATACCCTGCAATTTGTTACCCCGCATATAAAAGAGATACAATGAGAGCAGGATGGATACGCCCGAACCGAGCAGTACTGGGTCGCTCGCGACATCGGTAGCTGCTGATTGTGCCTGTCCCTCGTCGACGTCCGATTGCATTCCTTCGGACATAATGCGACCGTTTCTGCACCCCGCTGGCTATTGAGGGTTCCGCCTGATGGTGCAATGCACGCCCCTCGAACTCGCGTGCGGTAAGCGAATCCGGGGTCGGTCGCAGGTCGGTCGTCGCGGGTGTCGACGGTCGGTCGAACTCGTTTGGATACCTGATCTCCGTTGCAGCGACGATCCCCGATGGTGACACCGATCGGCGCACGATGTCGTCCGGACGCTCGTGTGATTCGTCGTATGCGAAGCGATCCGCATCGGCGTGTCGTGCATCGAGGGATGTCGAGGCCGTTTCGTCGGTCAGTTCGACGAGCGTCGATCGTGGCGTATGCCGTCTCAGGACTCCTCCCCGCAGGGAGGGAACCCGTTCGGCTGAAGAAACAGTCGCTTCGAGTCCTCGTCGATCGCCTCCCAGCTCACACTGCCGTGATCGACGATCCGCTCGGGGTCGATCGCCGGGTCGGTGAGCACCGTATAGGCGGTGAACTCCGGAGTTCGTAGCTCCGGTCCCTCGCTTTCGCCGTCGCCTCCGTTCTCACCGCCGTTCTCTTCATCGCCGCTTTCCTCGGACGATTGCGCACAGATGTCCGGAAGGGGTTCGGCCGCTGGTCCTTCGATGTCGCCGACGACGATCCGCATGGCCATCCCGAAGTACTCGTGAGGGGCACAATTTATCTCGTAGACGCCCTCGTGATCGAACGTATACAGCCAGTACCCCCCAGCGGGGAGCAGCGGTCCCGAAAACGGCCCCACGCCGTCGGGCACGCGCTGGACGAAGCCGAACCCGGGGTGATAGGCGACGACGTTGTGATGGGGCGTCACCATGTCGAACTTCACCGTGTCGCCGGGTTCGATAGACAGTCCCGTCGGCTCGAAGAAGAACTCCGGGATCGGAGCTTCCTCGCGTTCGGCGATGAGTGCCTGCACTTCGTGATCCGGCTCTTCCGGTGGCTTCACATCCGGTCCGAGCGCCGAGAAGCCGAACACCGGGTGGATCTCGTCGCCCGAGGCGTTCTCCTCGGTTCGGGGAGTCCCGTCTGTTTTGGCCGGTGCCATGCTCGTCGCACCGCCGAGACCGCTGAACGCCGTAGCCCCCACGCCCGCGCCCAGGACTCGGAGAGCGCGTCGTCGGTCGAATCGAGTGTCGATGCTCCTGTCGTTCCGCGTCGGTCGGTCCGGATCCGTCATGATCCACTGCCGGTAGTGCCCTCCGTATACATATAATGGGACGCTAGACAGCTAGCGGGATCGCTCGAATACGTTTCCGGCGGTCTCATCGTTTCGGCTAACGACGCGACGTACTCGTTCGGACGAGGTCACGTCGTCGCTCGTGAGCCGTTCGGCGTCCCGTATGGCTCGTGTCGTGTCGATCCGGAGACACGGATCATCCGGTCGGCAAGGACGCGAGGTCCGGGCTGGCGGAGCACAAGGTTGACACGGCTCAGGAGCGAGGGTAGCGATCATGAGAACGGTCTTCCTGACCGGCTTTCCCGGATTCCTGGGGTCGGCGCTGGTCGAGCGCTTGCTCGATCGCTACGACGAGAACACCACCGTCACCTGTCTCGTCCAGGCGGCGTTCCGGGACGAGGCCGAACGACGCCGCGCGGCGATCGAGGCCGACCAGGACGTCGATGGCCGTATCGAGTTCGTTGAGGGCGACCTCGTCGAGGCCGATCTCGGGCTGGGCGAGGCGTACGAGCCCCTCCGGGCTGAAACCGTCGAGGTCTACCACCTCGCGGCGATCTACGACCTGACGATGGATCGCGAACCCGGCAAGGCCGTCAACATCGAGGGGACGCGCCACGTGCTCGATTTCGCCGAGAAAGTCGACGACCTCGACCGGCTCCAGTACGTCTCGACGGTCGTGGTCTCGGGGCGCTACGACGGCGAGTTCACCGAGGCGATGCTCCAGGAGGGCCAGACGTTCTCGAACTATTACGAGACGACCAAACACGCCGCCGAGACCCTCGTCCGGAACCGGATGGACGGAATTCCGACGACCGTCTATCGGCCGGGCGTCGCGGTCGGGGACAGCGAGACCGGCGAGACACACAAATACGACGGTCCCTACGCCTTCCTCGACGCGCTGACCGACCAGGGTAACACCGCCATTATCCCCGCACCCCGGGGCGCGGGCGACGCCGAGTTCAACCTCGTCCCCCGCGATTACGTGGTCGACGCCATAGCGTACCTGGGCGACATCGAGGAATCGAAAGGGAAGGTCTATCAGCTCGCGGACCCCGACCCCGAAGGGCATCGCCAAGGGCGTGCTGGCGTCGTTCGCCCCCGGCAGCAACCTGTTGAAGAGCGGCGGACTGGAGTACCAGACCTGGTCAGCGAGCTTCGACTGTTCGAACGCGCTCGCGGACCTGGAAGGGTCGGGCGTCGAGCCGCCCCGGTTCGATGAGTACGTCGACGCGCTCGTCGACTTCTACGTCGATCACCCCGAGATCGACGAGCGCGGGATGAACTGATGGACGGGTCGTGTGCTGCCGACCCCGATCCCGAGCCGTCACCCTCGAAGCCGGTCTTCGACCTCCCTGGCGATCCCGTCGAGGTCGAGGTCGCGATCACGGAGTTCCTCCTCGACGCGAACCATTCGGTGAACCGTCCGATCGTCGAACGGGACCCGTCGGTTTCCGCTACGAGGTCCCTGGCGTCGTGCGGTTCCGTATCGAGCGTTCGTAGTACCTCGACGCGGTTTTTCGAGCTCGCTAAGAATTCGATCCGCTC
>PXQR01000044.1 GCA_003021235.1 Halobacteriales archaeon QH_6_64_20
TCGTCATCGTCGTCGTGGTCATGATCGTGGTCGTGGTCGTGGCCGTCGGTCTTTCCGCCTGCGCTCGCTACGCCGGAGACACCGAACAGCGCGCCGACCGCGCCGACCGTCCTGAGCACCGTCCGTCGGTACGAATCGTTAGTATCCGTCATCGCTGCGATCGCATCCTTTGACCATTTGATAATAAACGCTGAGTTAATTTCAGTTCTCGATAACCGCCGATACGACGGGAGACGGACGGTTCGCGGCCTCTCGGCCGGAATCGATTCGATGGCCCGGTTCACCGTCGGTCTCGTCGATCTCGTCGATACGGCCTACCTGGTTCCCACCGTGCCTACCCCCTCCGAAGCGCTCGAACACGCTCGCCGGGCGTTCGAGGGGAACACGGCAACTCATCGTTACCGTGTCGAGTAGCGGGGGGAAGCGAAGCACTCGACGGGAGCCATTCGTGACCGAGGCGACTATAGGCCGTCGGGCCACGTTCATCGAGGGATGGGACCCGGCGACCTGATCGACGACTACCTGCTCGTCTGGGTGTTACTCGCGGTCGTCGCCGGACTCCTCGTCCCGGAGATCGCCGTCCTAACGGGGTTTTCGACACCGATTTTGGTCGTTATGATCGGAAGCGTCTCGCTGACCCTCTCGGTCGAACAGTTCAGGCGGATCGAGCCACGAGCACTCGGATCGGCACTCGTCGGACACGCGGCCATGCCCGCCGTCGCGCTTGCGATCGCCCGCCTCCTCGACCTCTCTCCGGCGCTCGCCGTCGGGTTCGTGTTGCTGGGAGCGGTGACGCCGGAACTCGTTAGCCCCACGATGACCGAACTGGCCGGCGGCGGGACGGCGCTTTCGACGACGACGCTCGTCGTGACGGGCATCGCGAGCCTCGCGTACGTCCCGGGCGTGCTCACGCTCGCCTTCGGCTCCGGGATCGAGGTCGACACGTTCGTGATCGTTGAGCAACTGTTCGTTGCCGTCGTTCTCCCGATGGGCCTCGCAGTCGGCACGCGAACCTGGAAACCGAACGTCGTCTCGCGATACGACGAGGTCTATCCCTCGGTCTCGGCGCTGATGGTAGTATTGATAATCGGCGGCGTGACGGCAGCGAACGCCGGACTCGTCCGTTCGGACGTTGCCCTCCTCGCTTCCGTCGGCGGCGGGGTACTCGCGCTCAACGCCGTCGGCTACCTGCTGGGATGGGTCGGCGGCGTTCGCGAGGAGCGTCCCGATCGGATCGCAATGGCGCTGTCGGTGGGAACCCGTGATTTCGCCGTCGCCGCGGCGCTGATCGTCGCAGCGGGTCTCCCCGCGGTCGCCTCCCTGCCCGCGGTCGCGTTCGGCGTCGTCGAGATGGTAACGAGTGCCGGTCTGGCGCGCTATTTCGCACGGGATCAGTGAGGCCCACCGCTCTGTCGGCATCTCCAAAGCGGCGTTCGTCGAGCGTCTCCGAGCTACCGACCGGCCGACGATCGGCGGGGAAACCACGATACGGCGACCGGGAGAAGCTCGACTCCGGCGATCCCTCGCGGGAAGAGGGGAGTCAGGTCACGCCACGACCTCGTAGCCGGCGTCGTGAATCGAGTCACGAACCGACTCCTCGGTATCCGCCTCGGCGGTGACTTCGACGGCTCCCGTCTCGTGGTCCGCTTCGACCCGGTGAACGCCCTCGACTCCGCTCGCTGCGTTCGTCACGTTCTGCTCACAGCCGGTACAGGCCATGCCTTCGACGTCGAATCCGTACTGTTCCACGGGCGACTGTACGAGGCAGAAGTCGGTTAACCGTTACGGGAACGGTGGTAGCGGCCCAACCCGTAGTAGAGGAGGCGTCGCTTCGATCCGGTTCCGTCTTCGCTCGAAGGACGCCATCGGTTACGGTCGAGCGAACAATGAGGGGTGGTTCAGTCGAACAGACCGTCGAACTCGCCGTTCTGGCTCAGGTCGGTCAGTGCTCGATCGATCAGTTCCCGGACGACGAACTCCTCGTAGTGTTGGGTCTCGCAGTACTCACAGGGTCGCATCTCCCGAGCGACGCTCCGGATCTCCTCGCCGTGTTCCGCTACGAGTCGATCGACGACCGTCCCCAGTTCGGCGCGCGACGTCTCCATCGCCGGGGCGAGTTCTTCTGCCGCGCTTTCGGGGAGTTCGTAGGAGAACACCCGCGTGTTCGACTTGTAGTACTTGCGAGTGCCGCCGCCGGCCTCCTCGAGACGGGACAACTCGACCATCCCCGCATCCTTGAGAACGTTCACGTGGTGGCGAACGGTGGTTTCTGCCTTTTCGCTCCCTCGCCGCCCGAGTTCCGCGCGGATTCCCTCGATCGTCAGCTCCTCTTCGGCGAGCATGTCGAGGACCTTCGCCCGAACGTCGTTTTCGAGTGCCTTCGCCCGGTTCGGGTCGGTCGTAATGACGTTCCGAACGGGGACGTCCGCTTCGAGCAGGCTCATTACACCCTCGTACGCACACTACGGGTATAATAATGCCGGTAAAGACTATCTATTTCCTCCATTTGTATAGTACCGCTATACGTTCTGTCGTAACGGCTAAACGGCAGCCGTGAGTAGTGGGGCGTAGGAATGACCGATCAACAGGTGCAGTACAACGTCGGCGGCATGAGCTGTTCCTTTTGTGCCGAGACGATGAACGAGGCGTACGAACGGACCGACGGTGTCACCGACGTCGACGTCAGTCTCGCCCACGAGGAACTGCTCGTCCAGTACGACGACGAGGCCATCTCCGAAGTGGAGATCAAAGACGTCGTCCGCGACCTCGGGTACACCATCCGAGACCCGGACAAGCAAAAGCGATTCGAACAGCAACAGCAAGAGCTCGAAGCAGGCAAACGACACCTCTGGATCAGCACGGTCGCTTCGATCGTCTCGCTACTACTGATGGGCGTGATGGTCGCCCGCAATGGCTGGAACGTCTTCGCCGAGACCGATCAGCAGTGGATGTGGTATGGCTCGCTCGCACTCGCGCTGGTAACGATGTTCTGGCCCGGGCGCTACATCATTGAGAAAGCCTACAATAGCCTCAAGCGCGGTATCTTCAACCAGCACGTCCTCCTGGAAGCCGGAGCGTTCGCCGGCCTCGCCGGTGGGTTACTGGGCTGGTTTGTCTACCCGAATTTCCCGGTGGTACACTTCTTCGTCGTCTCGACGTTCATCACGACCTATCACATCCTTTCCGAATACACGAGTCTCGTCGTCCGAACACGGGCCTCGCGGGCAGTGAACGATCTCATGGATCTACAGCCGGATACCGCCCGGCGGGTAACCGAAGACGGCGACAGCGAGGCGCAAAGCGCCTCGAATAGTTCGAGCGGGGAGCGAGGCGACCCGCGAGAAACGGTCGAGGACGTCCCCGTCGATGAGCTCGAAGTCGGTGACCAGGTCCGGGTGAAACCCGGCGAGAACGTGCCGATCGACGGGGAGGTTCTCAGTGGTGAGAGCGCCGTCGACGAGTCGGTCGCAACCGGTGAATCCGCCCCGATCGACAAGGAGCCCGGCGAGGAGGTGATCGGCGGCAGCGTCAACGAGACCGGGGCACTGCTGGTAGAGGTAACAGCGTCGGGCGAGGACGCCTTCCTCAACCAGGTCGCCCGGGAGATCGAGGAAGCCCGCGCGATGAAACCCGGGATCGTCCAGCTCGCCGACAGAGTTCTCAAGTACTTCGTGCCGGGCGTGCTCTCGATCGCTGCACTCGCCTTCGCGTTCTGGGCGATCGTTCCAGCAGTCTCCTCGGGGATCGGTCTGGGGAGTGGGCCGCAGTTCCGGACCGGCGCGTACGCGGCACTCGCCGCGTTGGTACTCGGCTATCCCTGTGCGCTCGGGATGGCGACGCCGCTCGCGTTGATCCGTGGCGGTGGTCAGGCCGCGAAACGCGGTATCCTCATGCGCTCGGGCGACGCCTTTCAGATCTTCCCGGACGTCGGCACCATCGTCCTCGATAAGACCGGGACCATCACCAAGGGCGAACCAGCGGTGAACACCGTCGTCGGCGTCAGTGAGCACGACGAGCGCGAGGTGCTGCGGACCGCAGCGAGCGCGGAGGTGTTCTCCGAACACCCTCTCGCCGACGCCGTGCTCGATCGCGCCGACGCACGCGACGTCGAGTTCCCCGACCCCGAGGCGTTCGATAGCGTCACCGGCAAGGGGGTTCGAGCGACGGTCGATGGTGCTGAGGTGCTGGTCGGCAAGCCCGGCTGGCT
>PXQR01000045.1 GCA_003021235.1 Halobacteriales archaeon QH_6_64_20
ACACGGCGGTCGACCGATTCGACCGCTCGGACCTCCCGCTCGCGAAGGTGCTAGCGGCGAACGCAGAAATCGCACTCGACCGGGTCGACCACGAGCGGACCTTAGAAGCGCTCCACGAAGGAACCCGGGCGATGATGGACGCGAAGACCCCCGAGGAGGTGGCCGAACTGGCCGTCGAGACCGCTCGCGATGCGCTCGGACTTTCGCTCACTGGCTGCTGGTTGTACGATCCCGACGACGTCCGTCTCCACCCGACTGCCTTTACCGATGAGTGCCACGCGTTGTTCGATGAGTTCCCGACCTACACCGCGGGCGACAGCCTCTCGTGGGAAGCCTTCGCTACCGGTGAAGCGGCCGTCTACGACGACGTCGGCAGCCAGCCAGGGGCGTACAACACCGACTCGCCGATCGCGAGCGAGATCATTGTCCCGCTCGGTAACCATGGGATCTTGAACAACGCCTCGACCGATCCCGAGACGTTCGAGGCGTCCGACGTCTCGGCCGCCCGTATCCTCGCGGCCAACACCGAAGCGGCGCTCGAACGCGCCGAGCGCGAGATGCTGTTGCGCGACCGGGAGACCCAGCTCGAACGCGAGCGCGATCGGTTCGCGAGCCTGTTCGAGAACGTCCCCGATCCGTCAGTCGTCGTCGAGATGCACGACGACGACCCGATCACGAAGTCGGTCAACGCGGCGTTCGAGGACGTCTTCGGGTACGAGTCCGAGACGGTCGTCGGCCGATCGCTGAACGATCTCATCGTTCCACCCGAACACGCCGACGAGGCGCGGGAGATCGATCGCACCGCAAGCGGCGGGAACGATGTCGCACGGGAGGTACGCCGTCAAACGGCGAGCGGTGAGGTGCGCGATTTCCTGTTTCGGAACGTATCGATCGACCGGACGGACGAGTACGAGGCGTTCGGTATCTACACTGATATCACCGAGCGCCGTGAGGCAGAACAGTTCCGCCGCTGGCTCTACGAGGTCGTCTCCGATTCTGACCTGACCGCGGACGAGCGCGTGCGAGCGCTGCTCGACCTCGGTCGCGAGCGCCTCGGCATGGAGATCGGTTACCTCACGCGTATCGAAGCGGGCACCCAGCGGATCGTCGAAGCGTGTGGCACACACGAGGAGATCCAGCCCGGCGACGAGTGTCCGCTCCCGCAATCGTACTGCCGGAAGACGGTCGATTCCGACGGCCCGATGACGCTTCGACACGTCGCTGAGACCGATTGGGAGGACGACCCGGCCTACGAGGCGTTCGGGCTCGAAGCCTACGTCGGCTCGAAGGTCTCGGTCAATGGTGAACTCTACGGGGCCGTCTATTTTGCCGACCGCGAGCCACGGGACGAGGGCTTTCCGACCGTCGAGTTGGCTTTCGCTGATCTCGTCACCCGCGGGATCGCGAGCGAACTCGAACGCCGTCGGTACGAGCAGGCACTCGAAGCACAGAAACACAAGATCGAGCGCCTGCACGCGGTCGCGACGAACCTCGTGTCCTGTGAAACCGAGGCGGAGGTCTACGAGCTGACGGTCGACGCCGCCGAACGCATCCTCGACCTCTATCTGTGTTACGTCGGGATCGTCGAAGGCGACTCGATCGTGCCGAAGGCACGCTCGTCACGCGCCGGTCCGGAGCACGTACGGGAAATGGATATCGAGGAGGGCACAGCCGGCAAGACCCTCCGGAGCGGCACCTCCCGGCTGGTCGAGGACGTCGGGGCAACCGACGCCGCCGAACCGGTTCGAGAGGAGTACCGCTCGGCGATCAGCGTCCCGATCGGTGATTTCGGCGTGTTCCAGGCGGTCTCGACCGACAAGGACGAGTTCGACGCCGAGGACCTCGAACTGGCGGAAACCCTCGTCGCCCATGTCGTCGCGACGGTCGAACGCGTCAGACGCGAGCGGGAACTCGAACGCGGGCGAGAGGAGCTAGAGCGTCAGAACGACCGCTTGGAGGAGTTCGCGAGCGTCGTCTCGCATGACCTCCGGAACCCGCTCGGGGTCGCGCAGGGATACCTCGAGATGGTTCGCGAGAGCGGTGCCGAGGAGGACTTCGCGAAGATCGATCGCGCTCACGACCGGATGGAAGCGATCATCGAGGACGTGCTGACGCTGGCCCGTCAGGGACGGACGGTCGGCGACACTCACTCCGTGTCGCTCGCGGACGTCGTCGAGACGGCCTGGAGCGCCGTCGAAACGACCGACACGGAACTGACGATCGAGGAGGGCCTCGGGACGATCGAAGCCGACGAGAGCCGTCTGCGTGAACTGTTCGAGAACCTCTTTCGGAACGCGATCGAACACGGCGGCGAGGACGTGACGGTTCGCGTCGGGGAGTTAGCGAACGAACGTGGCTTCTTCGTCGAAGACGGTGGCCCGGGTATCCCGGCCGACGAACGCGAACAGGTCTTCGACCACGGCTTCTCGACGAGCGAGGAGGGTACCGGGTTCGGCCTGCCGATCGTGCGCCGCATCGCCGAGGCCCACGACTGGAACACCACTGTCAGCGAGGGAGAGAGCGGTGGCGCGCGCTTCGAGATCGACGTGTGAATCCCTTCGTCAGGTCTCCGTATCGCTTCACTCGCCGTCCGCTCCGTACGAGTCGTCGGTCCGGCGTCACTCGTCCCTTCGATCGGTCCATGACCGGTTTGATACACCTGTCCCGTTTCTGCCACGCAATGCTTCGGGGCGACGGCGTTCGGTCGGATCGCGAATCTCACGCCATCGTAGTCGGCGAGTGAGTCGACGCGCGTCGGGAAGCGGTGAACAGTGCCGGTTCGTCGTTTCCGGGTAGTGCGGTCGATCGACACGCTTTTTCGACGGGTTCGCACACGAGCGGACATGACCGAGGACCGGAGTTCACTAGAAGCGGTCTCGCCGCTCGACGGGCGTTACGCCCGCTACACCGATGCGCTCGTCCCCTACGCGAGCGAAGCCGCGCTCATCGGTGCCCGCGTCCGCGTCGAGGTCGAGTACCTGTTCGGGTTAGCTGATCTCGACGAACTTTCGCTCGAACTCGATACCGAAGAGCGCGACCGGCTCCGAACCCTGGTCGAGAACTTCTCGATCGACGATGCCTGCCGAGTGAAGCGGATCGAAACCGAGGGAACGGAGAGCAGACCGGCGACGAACCACGACGTGAAAGCCGTCGAGTACTTCCTGCGCGACGAGATACGCGATCCGGACATCTCACCGTGGATCCACTTCGGCCTCACGAGCGAGGACGTCAACAACCTCGCGTACCGTTTACTCGTGAGAGGCGCGATTCGCGAGGTATTGCTCCCCGAACTCGAAGCCGTCCGGGAGACTCTCGTCGATCTGGCGCGCGAGCACCGCGACGTCCCGATGCTCGCACGCACCCACGGTCAGCCCGCGACGCCGACGACCTTCGGCAAGGAGACGGCGGTCTACGCCGCCCGTCTCGACGACGCGCTCGGCCGGATCGAGGAGGGAGTCGAGGGACTCGCCGGCAAGCTCGCGGGTGCCTCGGGGACGTACGCGGCTCACACCGTCGCCGCGCCCGAGGTCGACTGGCGGGCCTTTGCCGAGGAGTTCGTTACCGGGCTGGGCCTTCGCCACCTCCCGCTCGTCACGCAGGTCAATTCCTGTGACGATCTGGCTCACCTCTTCGCCGCGCTACGGGGGGCGAACTCGGTACTGCTCGACCTCGATCAGGACGCTTGGTTGTACGTGAGCCAGGGCTATCTCGCTCAGCGCGGCGGGGAGGACGAAACCGGGAGTTCGACGATGCCGCATAAAGTGAACCCGATCGACTTCGAGAACTCCGAAGGCAACCTCGAAAAGGCGAATTCCGACCTCTCTTTCCTCGCCGATTCCCTCACGACTTCCCGGCTCCAGCGCGATCTCTCGGACTCGACGGTGAAACGAACTATGGGTACGGCACTCGCGCACTGCCTCATCGGCTATCGGAAACTGGGAACCGGGCTGTCGAAAGTCGTACCCGATGAGGTGGCGATGGCGGCGGATTTAGAGGACCACCCCGAGGTGCTCGGCGAAGCGATCCAGACGACGCTTCGCCGGGAGGGTTACGCCGACGCCTACGAACAGCTCAAAGAACACACCCGTGGACAGCGCGTTACCCGTGAAACCCTCGCGTCGGTGCTCGACGACCCCGAGCTCGCGCTCGACGACGAGACCCGCGAGCGCCTCGCCGACCTGACGCCCGCCGAGTATACCGGGCTCGCGAGTGACCTCGTTGACGAGTTGGACGAGAACAGCGGTCGTCGTGACGACGCCTTCGATAACGGTGACTGACCGGACCGAGCGGCGTTGCCCCACTTCCAGCTCTGCGTCGGTGACCGTGGAGTCGAACATCGCCCGGTCGTGGCTGCGACTACCCTCGCTATCGTTCGAAGCGCCGACTCGGCTACTGCTCGACGCGGGTCACGTCGTCGAGCGTTTCGCGCCGGCGGGCAACTCGCGCCTCGCCACCTTCGAGGGCGACCTCGGCGGGGCAGGGCTGGGAGTGAAACTGGCTGGCGAGTTCGTAGCCATACGCTCCGGCGTTTCCGATCGCGAGGACGTCCCCGCGCTCGGGTCGCGCGACGGGCCTGTCGGTCGCGAAGACATCGGCGCTCGTACACATCGGTCCGCCGACCGAGACGGCTTTGCTCTCGCGATCGGGCGCGCTTGCGTTCCGGATGTGATGGTACGAGTCGAACATCGCCGGACGGACCAAGGTGCCGAGGCTGGCGTCGACGCCGATAACAGTCGTTTCGGGTGCTTCCTTTCTCGTATTGACCTCGGTGAGCACGAGGCCGGCGTCGGCGACGATATAGCGACCCGGTTCGAGCCTGAGTCGGGCGTCGACGTCGCCGAGCGCGTCCCGTACTCTCTTTCCCACCCCATCGAGATCGAGCGGCGCTTCGTCCGGGTGGTAGGGAACGCCGTAGCCGCCACCGACGTCGACGAACTCCAGTGACCTCGATCCCGCCGAAGCCACCTGCCGGGCCATTTCGCCTACCTTTTCGATCGCCCGGCAGTGCTCGTCGAGGCCGTCGTTCAGGACGCCGCTACCGACGTGGGCGTGGATCCCTACCAGCTCGAACGACTCACGGGCTTTCTCGGCGATTTCCGGAACCTGCTCGTAGGGAACCCCGAACTTCGCGTCCGCACCGGTCGCTACCTTCTCGTGGTGGCCGGTGCCGATGTCGGGATTGATCCGGATCGCGAGCCGACCGCCGTAGTCCCGTTTGGAAAGGCGATCGAGCGTGTCGGTCGCCCCGGCCGTGATCGTCAGCCCCGAGTACTCCTCGGCGAGGGAGACGGCGTAATCGAGGTCCCGGTCGGGTGGATTTACAGCCGTGTACTGCAACTCGTCGGGGTCAGCGCCGGCGTCGATCGCCCTGTCCAACTCGCCCCAGGCGGCACACTCGATCGGCGCGCCGAAATCGATCAGCGCCGAGAGCACTGCGTTCCCGGTGTGGGCTTTCGCCGCGTACATGACGTGAGCGTCGGGAAACGCGGCGGCGAAGCGCGCGTAGTTCTCGCGTACCCGATCGAGATCGATCACGTACAACGGTGTTCCGTACTCGGCGGCGAGGTCCTCCAGTCGACCCGCTGGCCAGTCGGCGAGGCGACGAACCGGCGGGCTGTCTGCGTACTCGCCCCGTCCGCGACGGTTGTCGGATTCCGCGCTATCGGGATCGGTGTCGCCGGAACCGGCGTCGATCGGGTCGCTCTCGGCTGGATCAGGATCGGTGCCGGATTCAGGGTCGGCGGTCGGCGATGTCACTGGCGAAGCGCCTCCTCGCGCGCGGTGGCTTCGAGCGTCCGCTCTTCGAGATCGGTCGCGACTACGGCGGGTTTGTACGCGCCGCCGTCGAAGATGTCGTGTTCACCGACGTCGGACTCGACGAAACGGGTAAACGCCCGGCGTTCGGGCGGGAGACGCCCGTACAGAACCTCCTCATTGACGAGATCGTAGATCGGGATTCTGGGGGTGAGAAGCGTGTTCTCGCCGACGACCGAGTCGCGGCCGACGACGAACCCGCTCGTCACCCGACAGCCCGCCCCGAGCGAAACCCCGCGCTCGATCACGACCGGCGCGCGCTCGACCGGTTCGAGCACGCCCCCGACGAGGGTGTTCGCGCCGAGTTTCACGCTCTCACCCACTTGGGCACAGGAGCCGACCGTATCACACGAGTCCACCAAAGTACCGTCACCGACGTGTGCGCCGATATTGACGAAACTCGGGCTCATGAGGATGGCGTCCGCTCCTACGTGAGCGCCCCGGCGGATCACCGTACCGTCGGGCGTGTTCCGGGTTCCGCGTTCGCCTAACTCCCTGGTGTCGCCCAGCGGTAACACGTCGTGGTAGGTAACCCCGTCGTGTTCGCGCGGGTGCGTCTCCCGGAGGCCGAAGTTGAGCAACACGCCGCGTTTGACCCACTCGTTGGCTTCCCAGGTCCCCTCGATCCTCTCGGCGGCGCGAACGTCGCCGGCTTCGAGCGCGTCGAGGAATCGATCGAGGATGTTTCGCTCCGCGCGGCCGACGTCGCTCGCAGTGAGGCCTGCTTCTGAGCGTTCCCAGAGGGCCTCGACCTCGGCTTCGAGGTCCGACGGGCTCGCGTTGCCGGCACTCATCGAAGCACCTCCGAGAAGTCATAGAAACCCGGCTCGCGGCCGACGATCCACTTCGCGGCGTCGAGCGCGCCGGCGGCGAACACACGCCGGCTCCCGGCGCGATGGGTGAGCGAGAGGACCTCGTCGTTGCCTGCCAGCAGGAGTTCGTGTTCGCCTCGGATGTCACCCGTGCGACGGACGTGGACGCCGATCTCGCCGGCCTCGCGGGGCTGGATTCCCTCCCGGCCATAGGTTCGTCCGTTCACACCGTCGTTCGCATCGGCCTCGCCTTGATTCTCGCGGGTCGCCTCGATCCGATCGAGGATCGTCGTCGCCGTTCCGCTGGGGGCGTCGCGCTTGCGATTGTGGTGGGTCTCGGTCAGTTCGATGTCGTAGTCCGGAAGTGTCCCGACGACTCCTTCGACGGCTTCTAGGAGTACCTCTATCCCTCGCGAGAAGTTCGTCGCGTGGAGTATCGGTATCCGCTCGCTCGCCTCGCGGAGCCGATTCAGTTGATCGTCGTCGAACCCGGTAGTGCCGGAGACGAACGCGACGTCGGCGTCGGCACACGCTCTCGTATAGTCGACCGCCGAGTCCGGTCCGGAGAAGTCGACGAGCACTGCGGGCCGTCGCTCGCCGAGCAACGCGTCGAGGTCGGCGGCGGGTTCGATTCCCTCCGAGGCGTCCTCGCTGTCCGGGTCGCGGTTGACCGCGAGCACGACCGAGAGGTCCGTGCGTTCGTCGGCCGCGTCGAGCACTGTACTACCCATCCGTCCCGTCGCGCCGGTCACCGCGAGCCGATAATCCCCCTCGGTCGTGGTCGTGTCCGCCGTCATCGTTCGGGAGCGGAGTCGATCGTCTCGGTGGCTCGTTCGCTCGTGTCGTCCTCGATTCCGGGTTCGCCGTCGTCGAGGGCCGCGAGGATCGCTTCGAGGTCCGCTCGCAGGGGCTCCGAAAGCCGGCTCAACGGCGAGCGCGTCCTCGCCGGGGCGAGTCCCCGGATAGAGAGGGCTTCCTTGACCGGGATAGGGTTCGTCTCCCGGAACAGCGCGCGCACGAGCGGACCGAGTTCCCGATGCAGCGCACGGGCCTGATCGTACTCGCCGTCGAGCGCCGCCCGTACCATTGCGATCGTGCGCTCGGGTTCGACGTTCGCAACGACGCTGATCGCCCCTGTTGCTCCTATCGACAGCAACGGGAGCGTCAGTGCGTCCTCGCCCGACAGCACGTCGAATTCCTCTCCTTGGGTTCGTTCGATGAGTTCGCCCGCGCGCCCCAGGTCGCCGCTCGCGGCCTTGTAACCCCGTACGTTCTCGTGGCTCGCTAAGCTCACCGCGGTATCGACGGCGACGCCCCTGCCGGTGCGGCCCGGTACGTTGTAGACGATCTGAGGACGATCCACCGAGTCGGCAACCGCCCTGAAGTGGGCCTCCATGCCCGCGGGTTCGGGCTTGTTGTAGTACGGCGAGATGAGTAGCAAGGCATCGGCCCCGGCGTCGGCCGAGCGGCCGGCGAGTTCGATCGCCTCCCTGGTGGAGTTAGAGCCGGCACCGGCGATCACGGGTACCGAGACGGCGTCGATCACCGTCTCGACGACGTGGACGTGCTCGTCGTGGGTTAATGTCGCGCTCTCGCCGGTCGATCCGACCGGTACTAACCCACTGACGCCGGCGCTTTCTAAGCGTCTCGCGTTCTCGCGGAGTCGGTCGAAGTCGATACGGTCGTCCTCACGGAAGGGAGTCGGCATCGCGGGATACACTCCCCTGAAGTCGGTGTGTCGTGTCATGTGCGTGTGGCAGTCGTCGGGTGGTCGTCGTGTAGCGGTCGAGTGGTTCGAGCGGTGGTCGGACGATCATCAGTGGTCGATCGTCGACCCGCCGTCGCTCGGTGGCTAACGGTCGGTTGCTTGTGATCGTCGCGGCCGATAGCACCGAACGAGGATCGATTCCGTCGAGAGCGGCCCGCGACGGGAGCGCTACGCCCGCCGGGACCAGAGAATCAGCACCGTTTCTTGCGCTTCGCTCGCCCGCGGACCGACACGCGCCCGTGAATCGCCGGGCGACGAGCACGATGGACGGTCGGTCGCATATCATCTTTCGAGTACCCAACAGGTTTATGTCTTGTGTTACGTGCGATATCCGCCAGGAGGTCCATGGAAAGCGGGCGGACGAACGATCGGTTGCCCGCTCCGGGAGGTATCGGACTGGTCGGTCCGGGCACCGGGCGGTTCGAACGCCGGACGACGTCGAGAGTCCAAGGGCGTAGCCAATCCGAGTGAGAAGCCATTTGAGGCAGAGTACGTCAGTACCGGTATGGATGCGGTCCACTCCGGTCAGCGCGTCGCCGTTCTCGTCGACGCGCAGAACCTCTATCACTCCGCTCAGAGCGTCTACTCGCGAAAGATCGACTACGAATCGCTGCTCGGCGGCGCGGTCGCCGGCCGCCGGCTCACCCGCGCGATCGCCTACGTCATCCGGGCGGATTCGCCCGACGAGGAGCGCTTCTTTCACGCACTCGGTAGCATCGGCTTCGAGACGAAGATCAAGGACATCAAGACCTTCGGCGACGGCTCGAAGAAGGCCGACTGGGACGTCGGGATGAGCCTCGATGCGGTTTCGCTCGCGCCCCACCTCGATACGATCGTCCTGTGTACCGGCGACGGCGACTTCGCCCGGCTGTGTACTCATCTGCGCCACGCGGGCGTCCGCGTCGAGGCGATGGCCTTCGGCGAGTCCGCCGCCGAGGAACTGAAAGAAAGCGTCGACGGCTTCACCGACCTCAGCGACGACCCCGACCGGTATCTCCTGTGAGGGGTCGATCGAGCGGCGATTACATACCGACTACGAGGTGGTCGTACACCGATCCGCGCCGACCACATAGGTCACGCGTTGACCCGAAAGAAGCGTTAGACGCCCTGTGTAGCGGTCCCGATGAGTACCGAGCCGAGAACCATGCCGACGGCCGCGAGCGAACCGAGCAACACGGGCACCGCCGAGGACTGAACGATCGCGAGGATGAGCAGAGTACTGACGACTAACACCGCGGCTCCGATCGTGGTTCGTTGTTTCTCCTGGTCCATATCAGCAAGTAGGTCGTCCACACCTATAAATCACTCCAAAAACCGGCGGAGGGGAGCGCCGAACGACCACGATCGATCGTTGACAACGATCGAACAGACGACCGGGAAACGCGCTTCGAAGTCGACGCGACCTCCCCGAAACGAACCCGTGGTACGAGCCGGGATTATGCGGACGGTCACGGGAACCGAACGGGGTTCGTATCGGGGCCGCGAGCGGGACGACGACCCGGCGATCCGGCGATCCAGCGATCCGGCGAAACGGGAGCGTTTTCATCGGCGACCACCGATAGGGAGGTGATGGCCGCCACCGGAATCGAGCAGTTGCGGACGGTCGCCGATTACCAGTTCGGTACCGGCGCGGGAGCGGCGCTGTTCCCGCCGGATGAGGGAACGACGATCAGGCGATCGACGAGCGGCCGTCCACAGCAAGTGCTCACGGAGGCGGGACGGATCGTCTCCTACGGCGTCGACGGCCGGTTTACGCTCGGTATCGAGGGGGGCCGACGGCTCGTGCAGGCCTTTCCGGCTCCCCGGTGTCGGGTAGCCGTCGGAGCCGAGAGCGTTCCGTTCGTGAGCGACGGGAAGAATGCCTTCTGTAAGTTCGTCCGCGAGGCCGACCCCGCGATCCGGCCCGGCGACGAGGTGCTCGTCGTCTACGACGACGCCGAAAGCGAGAGCCGAAACGACGACGACCCCGAAGGTGCGAGCGGGAACGACGGTGAGGACGAAGGAAGCGACGGCGGAAACGACGGGGAGAACGAACACGGCGACGACGAGGAGACGGGGAACGAGACGGACAGCGAGGACGGAGCGGACGGCAAGAACCGAGAGACGATGGCCGAACCCGATGCGTTGCTAGCGGTCGGCCGGGCGGAACTCGCCGCCGATACCATGTACGATTTCGAGACCGGGATGGCGGTGAAAGTCCGATCCGGCGTCGGGGCGTTCGAGTGAACAGATGTGGGCCGTAACGTCTCCTGTACGCCGCCACGTGCTTCACACACTCGATCGGTTCGGATCGGTGTCGGATCGAGCCGAATCGGCCGAGCGAGGGAAACCCGAAGTACCAAGCCGTCGGCGCTCGTTTCCGGAGCTATGTTCGGAGGAGGCGGCGGCGGACTCGACCCGCGTAAGATGCAACAGATGATGAAGCAGATGGGGATCGACGTCACGGAGATAGACGCCGAGGAGGTCGTGGTTCGGACCCCGGACGAGGAACTCGTCTTCGAGAGCGCCGATGTCCAGCGCATGGACGCCCAGGGCCAACAGACCTACCAGATCGTCGGCGAACCCGAGTCGCGCCCGCGCGGTGAGGGAAGCGTCGGGGCCGGAGGCGAACTCGAAGGCGGGGCCGACGCCGGCGAGCCTGACAGTACAGGGGACAATGGGACGGGATCGGGCAGGGCGGGCGACATTCCCGACACGGACGTCGAGATCGTCGCCGGACGAACGGGAGCCAGCGAGGCGGACGCACGCGACGCGCTCGCGGAAGCCGACGGCGACCTGGCGGCGGCGGTCGAGAAGCTGGAGTGATTCTGCTCGTTCGCGAGGATCGCGAATACCTGCGCGAACCCGGCGCCGTCTTAGAGACCGACTTGGGGGTATTGGAGGTTCCCGACGAGCCGACGCCGGGCGAAGAACTGGAGACGCACCTGGGAACCGTATTCACCGTCCGCGAACCCCGAGGTCCGGACTTCGCCCGCCATTTCGAGCGCACTGGCGCGCCGATGCTTCCCCGGGATATCGGCCTCGTGATCGGCCACACCGGGGTCGGGGCCGGCGACCGAGCGCTCGATGTAGGCACCGGAACCGGCGTCCTCGCGGCGTATCTCGGTCGGCTCGACGCGAACGTCGTGACATACGAACGTAACCCCGAAGCGGCGGCCGTCGCCCACGAGAACATGGCGCTCGCCGGCGTGAGCGAGGCCGTCGACGTCCGGGAGGGCGAGGCGCTCGACGACATCGGGGCCCTCTCGGCGGGGACCGACGAGGCCGACACCGACCGGGCCGATACCGACGGGAGCGACCCCGATCGAACCGACTTCGACGAGCGGAGCGAAGCGTTCGACCTCGTGACGCTCGATACGGCCGACGCGCCGGCGATGGTCGAACGAACGCCCGAGTTGCTGGTCTCGGGGGGGTTCTGTGCGGTCTACAGCCCGTTCGTCGAGAGTGCGCGCGAAGTGGTCGAGACGGCACGGGAGGTCGGTTTGACCGTCGACACCTACGAGACGATCCAGCGCGAACTCGACGTCGACGAGCGGGGAACGCGACCGACGACCGGCGGCGTCGGACATACCGGATTTCTGAGTATCTGTCGGCGCGAGTGAGCCACGACGGCCGAGTAGCGGCCAACTCGTCGGCCGTCCGTAGGTATAAGACGACCTCGATGGAACGATGAGACGACATGAGCGACGCCGAACCGGACGGGCGAGTGAACGAGACGACGTGGCCCGAACTCGCGATCGACCTGTACGACCGGTTGACGGGTCGCGGTGCCGAGATCACCTACGAGTTCGAGGACATGGACGTCGCCGTCCCCTCGAGGACGGGTGAGGACGCCGAACACGCCCACTGGCAGGTCGACGGCACGATCCGCATCACGACGCGCGAGCGATGAACCCGTGAACGCAGTCCTAACGGAGTCCTGCGCTACTCGCGTTCGCCGCGGTCGCACCGAAGACCCCTGCGCTCGCTCGCGTGACGCGCGGGAACACCGGGGGGATACCACGTGAACGTCGCTACGGCGCTCGACTCGATCTCGGAAGCCGACCTCGCTCCACTCGACGTACAGGCCGACCTGACGGTCGCGATCGAGGGCGAGAACGAGGACCTACGGGTGCGCTCGCAGACGGACACGCTACTCGTCGACGTCCCCTCGGTCGGCGTCGCCCTCGGGCTTGCCCGCCGGAGTAGCGGACTGTTGCCCGGGGTGGCGGACGTGCTCGCCGCCGCGGACCTCACGGTCGGCGTCGCCATCGACGGCACCGGCGTAGCGGTCCTCGGAGCCGATGCCCGACCGGGGCCGCTCGCGAGGCGGATCGGGCCGCACGTCGAGATCCGGGACAAGGGAGTGGCGAAAGCCCTGCTCGGCGCGATCGTCGACTGCCAATCGAGCGACGGCAATGCCTGAAACGCTCTTGTGAACGAGATTGTTGGTAGCGCGAGAGCGGTTTGACCGGTGTGGGTTGATTCTCCGTTTCAGCCAGTGAAAAGCTGTTTCTGAGACTCCCCCAGCTGAACTCTCGAACAGCAAAACCGACAGACGGCTCTCCACCAACAAAGTCCTTCACAAGAGCGTATTTCGAAATAACAGCTTCGATGTCTTTCGCCATCTTTCCTTTCATTTCTCTGGTTTTCGTCGTCTGCTCTCCGACTGCCCTCTGCTACTCGTTTCCCGTCTCCCTGTCTGTCGGCTCCTCGAACAAGCCCTCCAGGTCGGCCTCTCGTGCCTCGCGGCGATCGACGTGTCCACGGAGCCGTTCCACGATGATTCCTCGACGCTCCTCGCTCCGCGCGAAATCGAGCACGAGCGTCACGAACGGGCTCGTCTCGTATCCGTTCGCCAGGTCGCGGCGAGCGTACTCGCCCGCGCGCTCGATCACGTCCTCGTCGTAGCCGTACTCGTCGGCCAACACGCGGGCAGCGATCGCGCCGGCCTCGAACCCGAGCCCGTCGAGCGTTAGTGCGGCTCCGTCGAGGGTCAACTTCGGCGGGTCGGTGTCCGCGACGGTTTCTGGTTCGGCTTCGAGGTCGGCGAGGTACTCGCGCACCGCCGCGACGTTCACTCCCCGGTAGCCGTCCAGTTCCCGCAGGTACTCCCGGGCGCTTCCCGCGAGACCCGTTGCGCCCTCGGGGTTGCCTTGGGTGGCGTGGTGGATCGCGGCGGTGAACTGAATGAGGCCGTGGAGCAACCGCTCGTCGGCCGTCCCGCGTTCGAGGTCGAGCCAGGGGTCCTCCCAGGCGTCGTGCGCGGCGTGGAACTCCCCGGCGTTGTAGATCGCGATACCGGCTCGGAGGGCCTCCTCCATCGTTTCTTCCTCGCGTTCGGAACACAAAAACACGAGCCTCCCTGTCGACCGCGACGAGCGGGGACGCGCGACTCGACACTATCGGTGCCCGTGTCCGTCGCGAGCGTATCTCGAAGGCGTCGGTGATCTCCAGGTCTCGTCCGGCCTTCCTATTGCGTATCGAAATCCCAGAATCCCGGAATCGGCGAACGAGATGGTCTCAGCGTTCCGTATCGCATGGCCACCCATCTACGAGTCCGACTGTGACCCGTCGTCGCTCGGCTCCGTGTTCTCTTCGGATTCCACGCCGAGCGTGGCCGGCACCAATCGCATCGCCGCGACGAGCAACAGAACCAGCACGACGACGATGAGCGCCACTATCGCCAGCACGGTTCCGGCTGCCATGGCTATGCTACCGACAGCCTCCTATTTGTATCTGATCGTGCTCGCTCGTCGTTCGTCGCTCGCTTCGCCCCTCGATCGGTTCGCCGGTATCCGATGGCGAGCGGCCATTTGAACGATGGACGACGATCGGTGGAACGGTGGCGACGGCCGTCGATAGCCGCTGACGGGTCGACGGTCGGCGACTACGCTTCCTCGATCAGCGAACCGAGCCTTCCGACGGGTATCCTCGCCTCGTCGAGCCATCGACGAACGGTCGCCCGATCGTAAAGCACAACGCCCGAGCGATCCGCGAAGCGCGTTGCGTCAGCGACGACGTCGGCCACCGTTACGATGGTCGTATCGACGATTTCGGGTCCGTCGTGTTCACCGTTCGTGTCTCCCGTTCGCTCGGATCGACCGTGCTCACGTGCCCGACGCACGGTCCCGCCATCGACGACGCGTGAGGGCTCGGCGGCGATCGTCGCCGTCTCCGGCTTCGTTACCCCCGCCAGCCCCGTCGTTCGCGTCGCCATCGTCGTCACTGTCGTTCCCGCCGGTGTCGCTGCCCTCGTCGACACCGTTGGCCCCGTCCATACGATTCCTCTCGCTCGTCGCCGTCTCAGCCCTGCCGTCCGTTCGCCCGGCGTCGTCGGGTTTGCCGGGTTCGTCGATCGCGCTCCCCTCCGTCGTTACCTCGGCGTGTCCGTCGAGTTCGGCCAACAGGTACGCGACGACGCGCCCGAGCTCGCCGTCGGTGAGCCGACTTAGGTCCTCACAGTCGACGTATCGTGGGGCGTGTCCCTCGACGGACGTGCCGGTTTCCTCGCGAGCGAGGCGCTCGCGTTCGGTGTCGACGAGCCGTCGCACGCGCCGGTGTGGGATCTCCCGGTCGTAACTCGCGCCGACCCGTTCGACGAGCGCGTCGTTGCCCTCCCCGCGTTCGTTCGACCGTTCTCGTCTCGACCGTCCTCGCTCCGGCCGTCGCCGTCGGCGGCCGTGTTCGCGTCCGTGTCCGTGTTCGTCGGCATCAAGCCCTCCCGGAGAGGCCGGCGAAGAAATCCGCCTTGAATCGTCTGACCTCCTTGCCGTTGTGTCGGTGGACGACGACGATCTCGTCGCGCCGGAGCCGTCTCTCCGCGCGGATCACGGCGTGAGTCGCCGTCGTGCCGATCCGGACGGACCGGAACTCCTCGGCGATTGCCGCGACGGGCGGTTCGGCCGGCGTCTCGGCGCTCAAGCCCGCACAAGCCGGACACCGACCGTTCTCGAACCCGCGTTCGGCGTACTCCACCCCACAGAGATCACACGCCACCTCGTGGTTCTCACAGACCGGCCCGTCAACGATCACGCCTGGGCGCGAGTGTGCTTCGCACAGTACCTCATCGCCGCCGACACAGCGCTCGGCGTGGTTCTCACAGAAGGTCGTGACCGACTCGGCACCTCCCGGCGTGTCGTCGCAAAAGTCACACGCAACGGCGTGCTCGTCACAGTACGTCTCGCCGCAGATCTCACAGACCCGTCGGTGGCTGTTACAGAGCGCGCTCTCACACTCCCCACAGTACGACATCGCGTCGACCGGTCGCCGGTCACCACACTCCGTACAGGACGCGACGTGAGCCTCACAGTAGAGTTCCTCGTCGCTTTCGTCCCTCGTTCCGACGACACCGACACTCGACGGATCGGAGGGATCGGGTCGGTCGGTCGGACCGACCGGCGCGACGAGATGCGAGTCGCAGTGAAACGCCCCGCAGGCCGCACAGGGCTCGCCACACGCCAAGCAGACCGCCGCGTCACACGTGCCACAGGCCGCTCGGTGGTCGTGACAGACCTGCTCGCCACAGGCGGTACACGAAGCGATACACCCCGTACAGACTGGTTCGCGACACAGCTCACACGCCTCGAAGGCCTCGATTTCAGTGCCCGGAGTTCCCTCGGGTTCGGTTCCCCCTTCGGTCTCCGCGCTCACCTTCGACTCCGATCCTGCTTCCGGTCTCGATCCCGTCCCCGACTCCGGCTCGGACTCCGAACCCACCGTCGGATCGCTGGGGCATCCTGTCGTTCTCGCGACGTCGAGACAGGATACACATCGGGTCTCTCCACAGGTCCGACAACTCCTCGCACAGGTCCCACAGACGAGGTGGCCGCCGATACAGAGCCGCGGAGGATCGACCGTCGTTGCGCCTGCGTCGTCGACAGTCGACGGTCGGTCGGCGGTCGCCGCGCCGTCGATCGGGAGATCGGTCCCGCAGGATCCACACTCCAAGCCGTAGCACTCGTCGGTTGCCGGGACGTACGATGCCGTCGGGTGCGCCGTCGTGTCGCCGTTCGTCACCGCTAACGACAGGGTTCCCCGATCGTAGGAGAGTTCGGTAACTCGCTCGACTTCGAGATCGACGTCGACCCGGTGGCGCTCGGTCTCCTCGGCGATCCGTGCTCGTTCCTCGTCGCGTAGCTCTCCCTTTCTTCGCTCGACTCGTTCGACGAGCGTGTCGAGTTCGTCCTCGGCTTCCCGTCGCTCCCTCAGATAGCGAAGCCGCGTCTCGTCGGTCTGCGCGCGGTCGTATTTGTCCGAATACTCCTCGATCGCCGCGCGTTCGGCGTCGATTTCCTCCTCCAACTCCGCGCGCCGCCGGTCGTAGAAAGCGCGGATCTCTGCGACCCGCTCCGAGACCGCGGTCTCCTCCCGCGTGCGGAGGTCCTCCGCGGTCGGCTCCACTGCTTCGATCGCTTCGCGCTTCGCGGCCGAGTACGCGCCGAGTACCGTCTCGCGATCGAACTCTCCGCCTTCCGTTCGACTCCCGTCCGCCTCGTCGGCCTCACGACCGCCGTTTTCGGTGTGGTCGCCATGACCGTCGTGGTCATCGTGGTCGCCGTCCGTTCTGCCGGTAGCTGATGCGTCGCCCGCGCGGCGTTTCTCTTCGTATCCCTCGTCGTGGCCGTCCCCGCCCGAGTCGAGCAATCGCGGCAGATGAGCGCTCAGTCGCGCAGCGAGGGAGGGCAAGACGCTTCTCGTCGCCGGATCGACGACGACCGTATAGGTCTCCTCGCGCTGGTAGGAGTGTACCGAGAGGAACTGTGCGCGGAAGTGAAAGGCCAGTGCCCGCTCGCTTCCCCGGGGTGAGAACCCCTCGATCGTCGTCTCGAAGTCCGCGGCGTCGAGCACGGATGGGACATGCGATTGGAGAACGTCGCTGTCCAGACGAAGGAATCCGACCCGTCCGGCCGCCCCGTTGGGGCGCTCGACCCGGTCGTCGGCTTCGGGATCAGCGGTCGAAGCCGACCCCGATTCCGGTTCCAGTTCCGGCTCCGACACCGATTCCGACAGCGACGGTCGTGACGCCGGTTCGCCGGCGAGCGCACACAGCGCGCCGAAGACCCTCGTGCCCGGCGCGACGACGACGTCGTCGCTACCGACCGGACGGTCCTCGGGATCGAACACGAACGTCGCACGCTCGTAGCCCACCGCCTCGGCGAGGGCGTCCGGGAGCGTCACCGACCATCGCCCGTTCGTCCTTTCCTCCACGTTCCCCCCGTGGGCGTCGAATACCCCCTCGGTGAAGCGCCTGATCGCCGCCCGGTTGAGCACCGATCGGTCGGGTCCCGAGCCACCGACCGCCCCGCTAACGGTCGGTTCCTGGTCGCCCGTCGATTCACCGCCCATCGGTCCGTCATCAGCCGGTTCGTCGCCTGCCGGTTCGTCGGGTGCCGACCTGTCGGGCATCGATCTATCGAGCGCTGACTCGTCGGATACTAGCTCGCCGGACGCCTCCCCGTCTGCGGTGGAATCGTTCGCGTTCGAGCGTTCCCCCGTCGTTTGCTCTCCCTCCCGATCCTCTCGGTCGGTGGAGCGATCCGAGTCCGAACTCATGGGTTCTCACGCCCGCGCTTGCCGTCCGTTCGTCCGTCGGCGCGCTCGATTCGATCAGTGGTGTTCTCATCGTTCCGCGCGCCGTCAGGCTCTATCGCCTCACTTCCCTTCGTTTCGTCGCCTCTCCCGTCGTCGCTCCCGAACTCGAAGCTCTCGAACACCGAACCGTTGAAATCCCGGAGCTTCTCGGCCGCCTCGCGGTTGCGTTCGAGGTCCACGGCCATCGCCTCGAAGTCGTTCTCGACGTCCCGGCGGTCGTTTGCGTTGACGAGCCGGCGGAACACCGCCCGCTCGAAGTCCGCGCCCGAACGCTCCATCGTCGAGAGGACGTCCTTGAGATCGCCGACCGTCTGGGTGAACAAGTCGAGCTTTCCGTACAGCTTCTCCAGGACGTATTCCTCGACGGTTTCAGCCAAGGCGAGATTGAAGACGAACACCTCCCGATCCTGGCCGATCCGGTCGATGCGGCCGATGCGCTGTTCGACGCTCATCGGGTTCCAGGGCAGGTCGTAGTTCACGAGCAGGTTACAGAACTGCAGGTTGCGGCCCTCGCTGATCGAGTCGGTCGTCACTAACACGCCGCCTTCCGCCTCGAATTCTCCCACTATCTCGTCCTTTTTCCGGCTGGAGTGCCCGCCGTTGACGGCGTGGACAGGGATATCGAGGTCCTCGACGCTTCGGACGATTTCACGCTGGGTCGCGCGGAACTGTGTGAAGACGATGACCCGACCTTTCTCAACTTTCTCGGCCGCCTGAGTGACGATTTCGCGGAGGTAGCGCCCCTTCGTCGTCTCGTCGATCGCGTTCGCCAGCCGCTCGATCTCCTCGAGCTGTTCGCGCTCGGCGGCCGTCAGTGTCCGAGTCCCGCCTTCTTCTCCCTCTGTGTTCCCGACGTTCTCGTCGCGGTCGTCGACCTGCTTCTCGCCGTCGCCGGCGAGCCACCGCTCGACAGTACCGAGCACAGCCTGGGGACTACTCACGACCTCCTTCTGGAGGGTAAGCAACACGAGGTGCTGGGCTCCCTCTTCGGAATAGTTCGTCCGAACGTAGTCGGTCACGGCGTCGTAGAGCGCGAGTTCCGCTTCGGTGGGCGTGAGCGTGTTCGTCTCGATCCGCCGGTGGGTGAAGTCGATGGCCGTATCGTCGCGCTTGTGCCGGATCATCACGTCGCCCAGTTCGCGCTGTAGTTGCGACGCGTTCGCGACCTCGCCGGTCGCCTCGTCGATGCCATAGCGCTCGTTGAACTCCGCTTCGGTACCGAGTGCTCCCGGCCGGAGCAGATTTACGATGTTATAGAGGTCGGTGATGTCGTTTTGCACCGGGGTCGCGGTCGCGAAGAAGGCGTAATCGTAGGACAGGTCGTCGAGCAGGCTCCAGCGTTCGGTGTCGTCGTTGCGAACGTAGTGGGCCTCGTCGAGCACGACGACGTCCCAATGGCGATCGGTGACGCTTTCACGAAATCGGTCTGTCTTCGCGGTGTCGATGCTTGCGACGATCCGATCGTGGGCGTCGAAGCCCGCGAACCCTTCGTCGGTGGTCGAGGCGAACTCCAGACCGAACTTGCTGCTCAGTTCCTCGCGCCACTGGGTCGCGAGTTGGGCGGGCGTGAGCAGGAGTACGGACTGATGGGTGCCCCGAACCGCCATCTCCTTGAGCACGATGCCGATCTCGATGGTCTTGCCTAGGCCCACTTCGTCGGCGAACAGCCGTTTCGAGACGACTGGCTTCGATCCCTAACAGGTGTGTGGCGGCCGACTCGAAGCGCTCGCGCGCGCTCCACAGCGAGCGGAGGAGATCCGGTTCGTCCTCGGCTCGGATCCGGACGTCGACGCGCGTGTCGTCTGTCATATGCGTTATCGAGGGGTGCTAAGCCGCACTAATAGGCATTTCGGAGCGTTGTCGTTTCACCCGTCGGAAACGATCGATTATAACCGCTAGACGGACCGAGAGGTGATCCTATCGAGGAGGTGGTGTATCATGTCGGTGTGTTCTCCCGGGTCGATTCCTCCGTCACCTATATATTATTTCCGCGGACAGCTCAGGTAGCACGAATGAGTCAGGCGACGCTTTCCGAACGCCCGTATCTCAACTCGAACCTCTTCTCGAGTCATTACCTGGACGAGCGGGTGCGCGAACGAGGCGAATGGGACTGTGACGGGGCGGCCCGCAAGGCAATGGACGAGCTGGGGTCGCTGTACGAAAGCGAGAAGGGATTGGTCGAAGGGTACAACGAGGACCCGCTCGTGGACAACTGGGTCGACGAGGTGCTCGATATCTTGGGCTTTGGAACGCAGGTCGAACCGACACTTCCGAGCGGCGATGGTTACGTCGATGTACTACTCTTCGAGGACGACACCGCTCGCCGCGATGCCGCAGAAGTGTATTTATCGACCGACGACACGACAGACTTGTTCGAAGGTGGTCTCGGACTGGTCGAGGCCAAGCAGTGGGACGCTGACTTCACCGAACGATTCAGCGAAGAGCGCCCGTACAGGAACGCCTCCCACCAGGTCAAGCACTACTTGGAGCGGACGTCCGAGAACATTCAGTGGAGTATTCTCACGAACGGCCGTAAGTGGCGTCTCTATGGGACTAAGGACTACGAAACCCAGACGTACTATGAAGTGGACCTCCCTGCGCTACTCGAAGAAGATAACTTGGAGAAGTTCAAGTACTTTTATGTCTTCTTCCGACCGGCTGCGTTCC
>PXQR01000046.1 GCA_003021235.1 Halobacteriales archaeon QH_6_64_20
CGACGGCGTGGTACTCCACCAGCGGGCGCGAGGAGGAGCTGCACGAGGACCACTTCTCGTTCATCGAGAAGCTCTGCGAGAAGTGGGACGTCGAGCTGTCGACGCATCGATCACCGGACGAGGAGCCCGGATCGTCCGCGGTCGGCCGCCGGAAACCGAACTCCTTTGAACCAGTGCGCTCCTTCCCTTATTCAATGGCCGGTGCCGTCGCCGAGGAGTTTTCCGATTCGGAGTTCGCCGACGTCTTTCCCTTCGAGCGGTTCAATCGGATGCAACGCGAAGCACTGCCGGCACTGGTAGAGCGCGACGAGAACGTCGTCGTCAGTGCGCCGACCGCGAGCGGCAAGACCGTCCTCGCGGAACTCGCGATCTGTCGAGCGCTCGATGCGGGCGAGACGGCGCTGTTTATCGCGCCACTACGTGCACTCACCAACGAGAAGGAAGCCGAGTGGGAGCGCTTCGAATCGCTGGGCTACTCGGTCTACGTCGTCACCGGCGAGCGCGACCTGAACCCCCGCCGCGCCGAACGGGCGGACATCCTCGTGATGACTCCCGAGAAGGCCGACTCCGCGACGCGCAAACACGACTCGCCGCGCTACTCGTTCATCACCGACGTTGACTGCTGTGTCATCGACGAGGTCCACTTGCTCGACGCCGATCGCCGGGGAAGCGTGCTCGAAATCGCGATCGCGCGTCTGCGCCGGCTGTGTGACCCCCGTGTCGTCGCCCTGTCGGCCACGATGGGCAACGTCCGGGACGTCGCAGAATGGCTCGATGCACCCCCCGAGTGTACGTTCGACTTCGGCGACGAGTTCAGGCCGGTCGACTTGCATGCCGACGTCAAGACCTACACCCACGGCGAGAACGCCTTCGCCGACAAGTACCGTCGGCTCTATCGCGCACTCGACCTCGCCGAAACCCATCTGCGGGAGGCGGGCCAGGCGCTCGTGTTCGTCTCCTCCCGGCAGGACACCGTTCGCGCCGCCGAGAAAGCCCGCGACGAACTCGCCGCCCGCGACGTGCCTATGAGCGCTCGGGGCGACGGCGACTTCCAGGAACGTACGGAGAGGGTGGAAAACGCCGCCTTACGACGGTCGGTGACCGACGGGGTGGCCTTCCATCACGCCGGGCTCTCGAAGAACGACAAGGACCTGATCGAACGGTGGTTCCGCGAGGGCTTCGTCGAACTACTGTTTTCGACCTCGACGCTCGCGTGGGGGGTGAACCTTCCCGCGAGATGTGTCGTGATCCGCGATACGAAACTGCACGATCCCCTCGAAGGCGAGGTGGACATGAGCCCGCTCGACGTGCTCCAGATGCTCGGACGGGCCGGCCGACCGGGTTATGACGACGTGGGCTACGCCTGGGTGGTCTGTGACGGGAGCGAGGTCGGGAAATACAGAAAGCTGCTCCGCGAGGGCAAGCCGATCGAGTCACGGCTCGCCGAGGACTTAGACGCCCACCTCAATGCCGAGATCGCGATGGGCACCATCCGCGATCTGGAGGACGTGATGGACTGGCTCGAGACCACGTTTTACTACGTGCGGGCGGGGAGCGAGCCCGAACAGTACGCCTCGGCGTATTACCTCCGGCTCGACACGGCGAGGCGCTTTCACGAGGTGGCCCGAAAGGACGAGATCGACGCCGACGCGATCCTGCGGGCGGTCGCCGGGGCCGAGGAGTTCGACAGCGTCAACGCCCGCCAGGCCGAACGCGACGCGATCAACGCCGTTCTGGGAGGGGCGAACGTCGCCGCCGACCTCGGCGCGGGTGGCAGAAAGGTACTCGCAGTGCTCCGGGCGAGCGCGATGGGGTCGACCCCCAAGGAGTTACGAAGCGACGCCTGGATCGTCCGGCAGAACGCCCTGCGGTTGCTCGGCGCACTCAGAGCCTTTCTCGCCCGGTTCGCGGAACCTGAAGCAGCGAATCGCGCCCGGCGTACCGAAGCACGAGTCGAGCACGGCGTAAGCGCCGACGCGATCGGCCTCACCGCGATCTCGGGCGTCGGTCCAGGTCGAGCGAGCAAGCTCGCGAGCGAGGCGATCACGACCCCTGCCGAGGTACGCGGGGCCGGCGTCGAGGGCCTGGTCGCGGCCGGCCTGGGAGAGGGCGTCGCCGAGGCCGTCCTCGAAAACGCTCGCGAGTTGCCGGCGATCGATGTCGATTGGGGGACCTTTCCCGATCGGATCGGAACCGGCGAGAGCGAGATGTGTGAGGTCCGAGTCCGGAACGCAGGCGGGGACGCTAATGGCGGAGTGAGAGTTACGGTCAACGACGTCGAGATGTCCTCGACGACCACGTACCTCGGGGAGACGACCCTGCCGGTGGGCGTTTTCGGCGGGAACTTCGACGAACTCCGGTTCACCGTCCGCGTAACCTTTCCCGATCTCCCGATCCATCCCGTCGTCGAGACCCGTATCGTCACGGTAGAGTGACCGTTCACTAGACGCCCGGAGCCACCGACTCCATCGGTCCCCGCGACGGCCCCGTCCTCGGTAGCTTCATATACTGGTTGCCTGAATCGTCGCCGCGAGATGGTCCTCGGGAGCGTCCTACCGGAGTCGCCGATCGTCAACGTCGTCCTCGTCGTCGTCACGACCGGCGTCATCTGGCTCGGTAGCGGGTGGCTGGAAGCGTCCGCCGAGCGACTCTCTACGTACTACGGTCTGCCGGCGGTCGTCCAGGGATCGGTCGTCGTCGCGGTCGGATCGAGCTTTCCGGAGCTCGCGAGCGTGGTCGTCGCCGGTCTCGCCGGCGCGTCCGATTTGGGTGTCGGCGCGATCGTCGGCTCCGCCGTCTTCAACGTCCTCGTTATCCCCGCGCTCTCGGGGCTCTTTTCCGACGCGGACCTGGAGGCCAGCCGGACGATCGTCTACAAGGAAGCCCAGTTCTACATGATCGCCGTCTCAGCGGTGATCATCACGTTCGCGCTGGCGGTGATCTACGTCCCGATACCGGGCGCGGGTCGGCGCTGGACGGGCGGCTCACGCGGCCCCTCGCGGCGGTCCCGCTCCTGTTGTACGGGCTCTATCTGTTCATCCAGTGGCAGGACGTCAGCGACTACCGAGCCGAAGGGATCGAGGACCAAAAAGAGGTCGCGCTCGGCCGGGAGTGGGCGAAACTCGCTGCCGGCTTGGTACTCATACTGGTAGCCGTCGAGGAGCTAGTCGGTCGCGTCGAATCCCTCGGTGCTACGTTCGGCGTCCCGGAGTTCCTGGCGGGAGTGACCGTTATCGCCGCGGCGACGAGCCTGCCGAATACGTTAGTGAGCGTCCGCTCGGCCCGCGACGCCCGCGGTGCGATCAGCCTCGGCAACGTCCTTGGGTCGAACACCTTCGATCTGCTGGTGGCCATTCCGGCAGGCGTCCTCATCGTCGGTAGCGTTCCGATCGACTTCGCGGTCGCGGTGCCGATGATGGGCGTATTGACGCTGGCGACCGTGCTCCTGTTCGTCTTCCTCCGGACGGAACTCTCGCTGACCACCGTCGAGTCCTATGCGCTGCTCGGCGCATACCTGCTGTTCGTGGCCTGGGTCGTCGCCGAGACGGCCGGAGTCACGGACCTCATCGGCGGTGCCTGAGTCGAAAGGCCCGAGCCGAGGAGCCCCTAGTCACCCGGTCGTGTTCCGGTTCCGGTGTTCGGCCCCCTTTTCACTGTTCGACTCCCTCTCGGTCGCTCAGCCCCCGACGTCCACTCGTCGGTGGAGCTCGGCGCGCAGTTCCTCGGGACTCGAAACGACGACATCCGCCGCCGGGAGATCGAGATCGGCGTTCGCCGCGCCGCGGTAGCCGATCACCGTTGCTCCCGCGCGAGAAGCCGCGCGCGTCCCATGTACCGAGTCCTCGACGACGAGACACCGACTCGGTTCGACCTCGATGACCGCGGCCGCGTACTCGTAGACCGCCGGTTCGGGTTTCCCCGGGCCGTCGATGTCCTCGGCGCTCACGATCGCGTCGAACGCGAGATCGAATCGGTCGGTAACGAGCGAAATCCACTCGTGTGGCGAGGAGGAGACGACGCCGATCGTCACGCCCGCCTCGCGCAGTTCGGCACACAGCTCCCGGAAGCCGGCCATGAGTGACGCTTTTTGGGTGTATATCTCGCGGGCCGTTCGTTCGTACAGTGAGAGGAATTCGGATCTTTCGACTCGTACCTCGTAGTTCGCATCGAGGTAGTCGTAGATCTCTCGGAAGTTCATGCCGGTTGTCTCGTCCGGGTCGGGGTGATCGGTGCCGAGCGCTTCGGGGAGGATGCGGCGTTGCTCCAGTTCGTGCCAGTAGACCTCCGAGTCGACGATCACCCCGTCCATGTCGAACAGTACCGCGCGGGCGTCAGATGTCATCCGGTGTTCGCATCGAGCGTCGCCGCTCGCTAAAGCCCGCCGATCCCGCGATCGGCCGATCGCTTCGAGCCGGTCGCTCCGAATCAACTACTTCCGGCGGGTCGTCGCCCTCGCCGCTATCGACGCTAAAACACGGTCGCCGTGTCCGGTGCGTAGAAGGAGGGCAGCGCTATCACCACCGCTGTCGCCGTTGCGATCGTCGCCGGTATCGCCACTGCTGATAACGCCGTCGTCACCGTCACCGCTAGCGAGGTTCCGGCTGTGACGCTCGCCGTCCCTCGCTACCAGGCCCGCTTCGATCAGTTGCGGGACGTGTATCCGGGCGAGTTCTGCCCGCGTCCGGCAATAGTCGGCTTCCGTCGGTGGTACCCCTGAACCCTGGAAGTCCCGCTCGGTGAGCCGGCGTGCCACCGACTCGATCGAAGTTTCCCCCTCGCGATCGAGCGCTTCGAGCACGCCGCGCCGGTAGTGATCCGCGAGCATCTGCTGGGGCGTGTCGAACGGCGGCTCCCGCTGTCGTTTCCCGGGTGGGGAGTCCTCCCGGTAGCGTCCACCGACCGTCATGGCACATCGGTTCTCCGTGATCCGTCCTATGCTGTTGGCCTGCAAATGTCTGGTCTTCCCGACGCGAGCGTGGCCGGACGACTATCGTGGGTGTGTGCGACCGGAGCCGACTTGGCGTTCGCGGGGACAGAGGCAGCCATGAACGGTTCGCTTTCCGAGGATGTCGTCCGCGTCGGCGACGACGCCCGCCAGCGCTTTTACGACTCGCGGGGCTACGGCCATCCGGCCGAACAGGGGAACGACCTCGTCCTCTCGCCGGTCGAGGCGGCCCACCTCCTCTACCGGGACGACCTCGATAGCGTGGACGGAATGGACTTCCGGGAGTTTCTCGCCGCGCGGGAACTCGGTATGCGATTCCTCGTCTACAGGGACCTGCGCGAGCGGGGGTTCTACCTCTCGCCCGCCCGCGAGGCATGACTCGGCGGCTCGATCGCCCCGCGCGAGGACTTCGTCGTCTACCCCCGAGGATCGGGACCATGGGACGGGGAAGTCACCCACCACGTCCGCTGTGTCGGTGAGCGCGACACGCTCGACGCTGCGAGCCTCGGGGACGTCGTTCTGGGCGTCGTCGACGAGGACGGCGATCTGTCCTACTTCGAGACCGAGTGGACGGAGTGGGGAGGATTCGACGGCGAGAGTGCCGACGAGCGGCCGGCCGGCC
>PXQR01000047.1 GCA_003021235.1 Halobacteriales archaeon QH_6_64_20
GGCTGATCCGGCTGGCGTGCGCTCCCCGTGCAAAAACGGTACGTCGCCAGCGTCCGCATCGGCCGACCGGAGTTCCTCTATCATGGGTCCATCATGCTCGGAGGAACTCCGTTCACTTTAGCTGGTTAAGCTAACAGTGCCTGCTATTGTGATTCCCACTTTCTACTATATGTCGGCTCTACTGATGAACGATTCTACGGCTCGCTTTTCTCTATGTCATGTGTCCGAATTCAGAATCTTCCGTTCGCCTTTACGCCTCCAGTCACCGCCGCCACTTTCACGCCACCAGTAGAGCGCAAGTTGCCGCGTTTCGCCTATAGTTGACGGGAGCTTCAGACGTTCTCTCGGAGTAATTCCGTCATCTTGATCGTGGATTAAACACTGTCTGGTGATATGGCATCACTCAGGCGTCTTGCCGGAAGTATCGATACCTTGCCAAGTGGCTCACGAAACAGGCGGTGATTTTCTCTTTAGTCCGTGAAACGAGGAGGTAGCTTGTTTAATTTTTGTAGCATAGACCCAAATATATCGCGGTTGTTCGCGATCCACCGGTACCCGCGCTCGCGTCGCATCGAGTGGCCCGGCATTCGCCGGAGCAACGGTACGACCTCCGCGGAGGCGAGGTCGGTTCTCGCAAACGCCTCCTCCATGGCTTCGCCGCAGGAGTAGACCCGCCGATCGGTCAGCAAGTGTGCACACTGCTCGAAATCGGCGGGGAGTCGGGCGCGCTGATCGGCCGAGAGGTCGTCGAACATGACTAACTCGAACTCGCCGTGATCGGCGACGAACTCCGCGGACCAGGTACAGAAACCACAGTCGCCGTCGTACACCAGCCGTGGTGGCGTCATACTGATAGTAAGAGCCCAATCGACAAAACGCTCCCGTCACCGCGCTCTTCCCAAGAACTATTACGGGTCAACCGTCGTCGTCGTGGATCGACCGTTGTCGTCAGCCGCCTGTCGACGCTCCACCCGTTAGCGGGCCGTCGATCGTCGCTCAGTCGAACCGTCCGGTTTCGGTGCCACACTCGATACACCTCGTCACCAGGCTATCGTGGTCCTCGGTCATCTCGATCTCCTGGGGGGTGTCCTCGCCACAGGGGGGACACTCCCGGCAGATATCGGTCTCGCCGGCGTCCCGGGGCGCGCCGATCGCGAGGGCGACGACCCGTTCGGTGTTCTCGTTGTGTCCCTGCTGGTACTCGCCGGGCGCGAAGCGAATCGCCTCCCCTGCCTCGACCTCGACTTCGATCCGGTCGGCGTCCGCCGTCGGCCCGACGGTCGCGTCCTCGTCCTCGCTCGCGATCGACTTCCCGTTCGCCTCCGCACGCGCGGCCGCACCCGCGTTCGTTTCGAAGGTCGCGGTTCCCTGCAGGACGTAGAAGACCTCCTCCTGGTCGGCGTGGCTGTGATAGCCGAAGGCGAAGCTCTCGCCGGGATCGAGTTCGAAGTAGTTGATCGCGATCCCCTCAGTTTCGAGTTCCGTCGAGAGCGGGCGTTTCACGCTTGCCGGCCCCATGTACGTATCCACGTCTTCGATGTGAACCCTTCGCATACGGGGAGCTGAGGACGGTGTGAACAAAAACCCTCACTCCGGCCAAGGGGGCCGGCGATCGGGTAAAACTCGGGAGCGAAACGAGGGGGCGGGAACCGACTCGAAGAGCGGCGATGTAAGGGAAGGGCGCAACGGTGAGGGACGGCGACGAGCGGCGGCAGTGGCCGAACGAACGAAACGGTTTCCTCGCTACTTCGAGCGGTCGACGTCGAGTTCGTCCTTGAGGTCGCCGAGTTCGTCCGCATCGGCGAGTTCCCGGAGGCGATCGCGCAGATGGGCCTTACACACGCCGACCTTGACCCCGCTCTTCTCGACGGCGAAAGCCGCCTCGCGATCGCAGTAATGACAGTACATATCTGCCCTGCGTGTCGAGTCGGTTTGAACGCTACGGCCTCGACAATCGCTTCGCGAGCGGCTCGTACTCCGTCGGCGAGAGCCCTGCTCGCCCGAGTTCGTCGTCGTGGGCGTCGCTACCGCCGGTTTCGAGCAGCGCGTGTTCGTCGATAGCCCGCTCGACGAGCGCCTCGTTGACCGGCCGACCGTAGGGATACTGTCGCTCGACGGCGTCGACATCGCGGTCGGCACACAGCCCGAGCGCGCGCTCGGTATCGCGGTATCGAAACGGATGCGCGAGCGAGACCACCTCACAGGCGTCGGCGAGAAGCGAAACCCCGTCGTCGAAAGCGGGGAGCTCTCGGGGAACGTAACACGGACGCTCGTCCCCGATGAGCTGTTCGAACGCTTCCCGATACCCGTAGTCGGCGTCGCTGTCGGCGATCGCGCGGGCGACGTGTGGCCGGCCGACGCCCTCGTCGATCACGAGATCGAGTTCGACACCGAGGCAGTCTTCGACGCGCTCGACGATCCGTCGCCCGCGCTCCGCCCGGTTTCGGCCCAGCCGATCGAGTTCGCGGCCCAATGCGGGCGTTTCCCGGACGGCGTAGCCCAGGAGATCGATGGCCTCGAAGCCGGCGTCGGCCCGTAGCTCGATGCCGCGGATCACTGTCAGTTCGTCGTCGCCGTCGGTACCGCGGTCCCAGTAACGATTTCGCTTCTCCACGCCCTCCTCGCCGGTCGGGACGTCCCCGCTATCGACCTGCGTGACCGGTACATCGAGCGCGGGGTGTACGGCGTCGTGATCGGTGATCGCAACGGCGTCGAGGTCGGCCGCTCGGGCCGCGTCGCGGGCGTCCGAGAGCGTCATCGTGCCATCCGAGACGGTCGTATGGACGTGCAGATCCGCAACGATCATATCTCGGAGACGGAATCGATGGGAAAGCGCCTTCCGATAAACGCGGCCGTTCAGTCCACCGACGCAACCGAATCCGGTTCTCCCGAACGATGCCGACCGAAGGTATGTTGACGCTGGAGACCCTTCCAACTGTAATGAGCACCCAACGCGCCGAATCACTCGACGTCGAACGGGTTCGTGAGGACTTCCCGATCCTCGACCGGCAGGTCGGCGGCGACGTTTCGAACCCCGGTGCCGGTCCCGACGACACCACTCCCTTGGTCTATCTCGACAACGGGGCGACGAGCCAGACCCCCGAACGGGTGATCGACGCCATCAGTAAGTACTACCGCGAGTACAACGCGAACGTTCATCGGGGTGTCCATCACCTCTCACAGGAGGCCTCGATCGCCTACGAGGCCGCTCACGACCGCCTCGCGGAGTTCGTCGGCGCGGGTGGCCGCGAGGAGATGGTCTTTACGAAGAACACCACCGAGGCGATGAACCTCATCGCCTACTCGTGGGGCTTAGAGGAACTCGGCCCGGGCGACGACGTGGTCCTCACGGAGATGGAACACCACGCCTCGCTCGTTACCTGGCAACAGATCGCAAAGCGTACCGGTGCCGAAGTCAAGTACATCGCAATCGACGACGACGGCCGCCTCGATATGGACCACGCTCGCGAACTGATCGGCGAGGACACCGAAATGGTGTCGGTCGTCCACGTCTCGAACGTTCTCGGGACGGTGAACCCGATCGCCGATCTCGCGGACCTCGCTCACGAGCACGATAGCTATATCTTCGCCGACGGTGCCCAAGCCGTGCCGAACCGCCCGGTCGACGTCGAGGAGTTGGACGTGGATTTCTACGCCTTCTCGGGCCACAAGATGTGCGGCCCGACGGGGATCGGCTGTCTGTACGGTCGCAAGTCGATATTAGAGGAGATTCAGCCGTTTCTCTACGGCGGCGACATGATCCGGAAGGTCACGTTCGAGGAATCGACGTGGAACGAACTCCCCTGGAAGTTCGAGGCCGGCACGCCGCTCATCGCTCAGGGCGTCGCCCTCGCCGAAGCCGCCGACTACTTGGAAGAAATCGGCATGGAACGAATCCAGCGCCACGAGACCGAACTCGCCGACTACGCGATGGAACAGTTAGAGGGGTTCGACGACATCGAGATCTACGGCCCGCCGCGCGGCGAGGACCGCTCGGGACTCGTATCCTTCAACCTCGATAGCGTTCACGCTCACGACTTAGCGAGTATCATGAACGACTACGCCGTCGCGATCCGCGCGGGCGATCACTGCACCCAACCGCTCCACGAGACGCTCGGAACTGCCGCCTCCGCGCGGGCCTCGTTTTACCTCTACAACACGCGCGAGGAAGTCGACACGCTCGTCGAAGCCATCGATTCGGCGCGCCAGCTGTTCGCCTGAACGGGACTCGGGCGCTCGACTTCCCGTTCGGTTCGTTCGATCGGAACGTGACTCCCGACGTTCCCGATGCGACGAGGATCGGCTTCGTGGGACAGACCCGAAGTAAGGGGACCTTGTCTGCAACTCCGGCCGAGTTTTCGGTAGTACCGACTACCATGCCGGTCGGCAGAACCGGCCTCCCCTATACTCAACGCCTACCGGTGCCTCGACTGAGATCGCTCCCTCCGATAGATATAATCCGAACTGCTCGCCTATTTTAGGCATGCCCGACGATTCAGGGGGTCGACTGACCAATGTATACGACACAGCCGAAGGGGAGGGGTACGGCTTCTTCGCGAGCAACGTCACCCACTTCGACGTTCTCACCGGCTTGCTCCAGGGGAGCGCACGCGTCGACGCCGATCTCGTCGTCCAGCTCAGCCGTGAAGAGGCGGGCTTTTTCGGCGCTGGCGACCCGTCGATCGGTGTTCGCGTCTTCGGCGCGTGTCTCGAAGGCCTCGCGGATCGCTTCGACATCGAGGTGTTCTGTAACATCGATCACCTGCACCTCCCGGAGGAACTGGACTTCCTGGACGCCTGTGTCGCGTCCGGGGTTCCCGCCTCGGTCATGGTCGATGCCTCCGCCGAGCCGTTCGAGCGAAACGTCGAGCGGACGAAACACGCCGTCGAACGGGTCCGGCACGCCGACGACGAGATCCTCGTCGAAGCCGAACTCGGGCGTATCGCCGGCATCGAAGGGGATACCGAAACCCCCGACGACGAGGCCCTTTACACGGACCCGGACGACGCCGTCGAGTTCGTCGAACGAACCGGCTGTGACCTACTAGCTATCTCGATCGGCACTCAGCACGGGGTCGCCTCCGGCCGCGACCTCGCCGTCAGGCCGGAGGTCGCCCTCGACGTCGACCGGGCGCTCTCCGATGCCGGTCATACGATCCCGCTCGTCGTTCACGGCGCGTCGGGCCTCGCGGACGAACGGATCGAGGCCCTCCTCGACGCGGGCGTCTGTAAGTTCAACAAGAACACGCGATACCAGTACGAGTTCGCACGGACGGCAGCCGACTTCTATCACGACCACGCGGACGCTATCCGACCTCCCGAGGGGGTCGCCGACGACCGGGCAGGCCTGTTCGCTCGGAGCGACTGGGAACCGGATAAGACGCATTTCCACCCACACGTCGTCTCGAACGCGGTTCGAGACCGGATCGCCGACGTGATGGCGAGCCTGTGTCGGCTCACCGGAAGCGCCGGCGAGGCACACTCCCTCGACCGATGACGGGCGACGTTCTCGTCGGCATCGACGCCGGCCTCACCAACATCACGGTCACTGCGTTCGACTCCGAGGGAGCCGAACTCGCGGCCGCGACACGGTCGACGCCCCGGAACGAAGCCGAAGCGGACTCCGACCGCGAGGAGCAAGAGCACGACCGCCTGTACCAGTGCGTTAGCGAGGCGATCTCGGCGGTCGTCACGGCCGAGAGCGTTCCGGCGCACGCTATCGGCGGCGTCGGCGTCGCCGGTCACGGACACGGGCTCTACGGGGTCGACGGTGCCGGGAAGCCGGTCTGTGGGATCAAGTCCACGGACAGCCGCGCGATCGATACCCTCTCGGAGGGGTGTTCGGCGGACGCTCTCTCGACCGTCGTCGATCGCCTCGGCTGGGAGCCGTTCGGAGCGGACCCGCTGAGCCTGCTGGTGTGGCTACAGCGACACGACCCGACGGCGTACGATCGTCTCGAAACGATACTGTTCTGCAAGGACGTACTCACGTATCGACTCACCGGCGAGCTTTCCACCGACCCGATGGAAGGAAGCGTCTTCTACGGTCACGGATCGAACTACGACGAGGAGATATTCACGACGCTGGGGATCGAAGGCGCGTTCGCGACGCTCCCGCCGGTCGTTCCGAGCACCGAACCCTGCGGGGTGGTTACGAGCGAGGCATCGACTCGAACCGGACTCCCGGCGGGGACGCCGGTCGCAACCGGGCTTCAGGACGTCGGCGCGTGTACCCTCGGTGCGGGCCTCGCCGATCCCGGCGACGGGCTCGTCATCCTCGGCACCTGGGGTCAAAGCGTCGCGCTTCTCGACATGCCGAGCGACGGAGCCGGCGGCCTCCCCCGCCGGTATCTCGACGGATGGCTTCGGTACGAGGGGCTTCGATCGGGGGCGGCGTGTGTCGAGTGGTTCGTCGAGGATCACGGCACGGACTGGCGGCGAGAGGCACGCGAACTCGACGTCGATCCGTACGAGGTGTACGAGCGAACGGTCGCCGGCGTGTCTCCGGGCGCAGAGGGACTGATCTTCCACCCGTTCTTACAGGGGTCGACCGACGACCCCGATAGCGCCGGCGGGTTCTACGGACTCCGTCTCGACCACACGAAAGCCCACATGCTCCGGGCGATCTACGAGGGGGTTGCGGTGACCCAAGTCGAATCGTTGGACGGTCTCACGACGGAGGTCGACGCGATCCGTCTGACCGGCGGCGGCGCTCGAAGCGAGAGCTGGGCGGGGATGGTCGCCGACGTCGCCGACACCCGGGTGACGATACCGGACGAGGGCGAGACGGGCGCGCTGGGAGCGGCGCTGTGTGCAGGGATCGCCGCCGGCGTCTATTCCGACGTCGAGGCGGCACTCGACCGCGCCGTCGGTATCTCCCGGACGTACGACCCCGATCCGGATGCCACCGCGAGATACCGACTCGTCAGGAAGGCGTTCACCCAAGCGATCGACGGGATGGAACCGACGTGGGAAACGCTCAAGTCGCTCAACTGAGGGAATACGCTATCGATGAACGTACTGCTCTGCGGCGATCCCCAGCAACCGAGCGAGTACATGTACGAAGCGCTCGGTTTCCTCGAAGACCGGGGCGTGAGCTTCGACCGAACCGACTGGATGGCCGACGCTACGCCCGCCCGGTTTCGGGACGTGACGATGGAGATGGAATCGCTCGGCCCGGAGAGCTACGACACCACCGCGATCGCCGCGGAACTCGACGGCGTCGACGTCCTCGTCGTCCACAAGGCACCGGTGTCGCGCGGTCTCATCGAAGGGGCCGATTCGCTATCGCTCGTCGGCGCTGCTCGCGGCGGGACCGAGAACGTCGACCTCGAAGCGGCCGCTGACAACGACGTTACGGTCCTTCATGCGCCCGGTCGCAACCGCGATGCGGTCGCCGATTACGCCGTCTCGATGCTTCTCTCGCGGGTCCGTGAGATCCCGTTCAACCACGCGGAGCTATCGGCCGGGGAGTGGAACCAGGAATTCGACCCGGACCGCCTGCCGCCCGATGTCCAAGCGATGACGATCGGCATCGTCGGGTTCGGACACATCGGTCGCGGCGTTGCCCGCCGACTCGCCGGGTTCGAGCCGGACCTCTTAGTCTACGATCCGTTCGTTGACGACGACGTGATCCGCTCTGCGGGGCCGGAACCGGTCGAGCTGTCGACCCTGCTCGCCCGGTCCGACGCAGTAACGCTTCACGTCCGGCTCTCGGCGGACACCGAGGGGATGATCAGCCACGACGAACTCGCACGAATGAAGTCCTCGGCCTATCTCGTCAATACCGCACGAGGGCCCCTCGTCGACGAGGACGCGCTGGTCGAGGCGCTCGCGAACGGCGACATCGGCGGTGCGGCGCTCGACGTCTTTCGGCGGGAACCGATACCGGAGGGTCATCGGTTACTCGAACTCGATAACGTCGTTTTGACTCCTCACGTCGCCGGATCGACACGCGGGGCGGTTCTCGGCGGGCCACGGATCATCGCCGCACAGCTCGACGACTGGCTTGATGGCGAAACGCCCGAGAACGTCGTCGAGTGACTACCGTCCCTGGGGTTTTCGCTTTGTGTTTCGGTGGGCTCACGATCCGTGTCCGTGTTCACTGTCTACGAGTCGCCTTTCGTAGCTCCCCAACGTTTCCTTGCACTCGTTCGGCCGACGGTACTCGCTCGACAGCCCGCTCATCGCTACTGATGGGCCGACGTCCCCGGAATCCTTTTGCGGCGGGCTCGCCTACCGTAGACTACTATGAGCATGGGATCGGACATGTATCGCCAGCAGATCCTCGATCACTACAAGAACCCCAGGAACTACGGCGAACTCGACGACGCTACCTTCTCGCACGTCGGCGAGAACCCGCTGTGTGGCGACGCGATCAGGGTCGACGTCAAACTCGCCGACGACGGCGAGACCATCGAACACGTCTCCTTCGAGGGCGACGGCTGTGCGATCAGTCAGGCCTCCGCGAGCATGTTCTCGGGCGAACTGCGAGGCAAGACCCTGGAAGAACTCGACGCGATGGATCGCGACGACGTAATCGATCTGTTGGGCGTAGACATCAGCCCGGTGCGCGTCAAATGTGCCGTACTCGCCGAAAAAGTCGCCCAGGACGGCGCGGCGATCTACCAGGGTGAGAAGGAAGACATGGACATGACTACGACCGAAGAGTAGTTTCACTCGTCCGCCCGGTTCGACGAATCACTGTTCGTTCTCGTCTCGTCCATCGTGGACCCGATCACGCCGATTACGACCGCGAGCATCGCCCAAACGAGCGAGCCGATGGCGAGAAAGTAGGTTCCGATAGCGACACAGACCGCCGGCATCAGACGGTCGAACCAGTACGTGACGTCTCCAGGGTCCATACCGATCGGTACGTGTTCTCTGTAGATAGCCCATGGTGACTGTTCGCATCCGCGAGCGAACCACGGTAGTGGTGAGCGAGCGGTTCCCCACGACTGAGCGAACCGAAGGTGAGCGAAGGAGTGGCAATTTTTTGGTGCAGATTTTTTGGCAGGGTTCGATGAGCGAGCCGCAGGCGAGCGAGGAGGACCCCGCTAAAAAAGGTGCGAGGTGAGCCGCTCTTTCAGCCCGCTTCGATCGTCGCCGAGCGTGAGGTAGTAAGCCCCGCCGCCGTCCTCGTAGTAGTTCTCGACGCGACGTTCGACCTCGAAGCCGAGATGCTCGTAGAAACGCACGGCGTCGTCGTTGGTCGTCCGGGCGTGACAGCTCACCGTGTCGTGGTCCTCGACGGCGGCCCCGACCAGATCGGCTCCGAAGCCCTCACCCCTGAACTCCTCGGCGACGGCGAGAAAGAGCAGGTACCCGTCCCGGCGGACCGCCGCGAACCCGATCACCTCCCCTTTGGGCGAGCGAACGAGCAGGTGGACCGTCGAGCGCCGGTAGGCGTTCGTAAAGAAGCCTTTCCGCTGTTTGAGGACGTCCTCGTTCCGGCGGATCCGCTCTTTGAGGTCCCAGGCGTCCTCGACCAGATCAGCGCTCCCTGGGCTCACGACGCGCCGTTCGACGTTGACGCTCACTACCACGGGTTTACTCCGTAACGGAATATAATTCCATCGCCCGAGCGGTTCTACGGTCGGTCCCAGCCGCTCGTCCCGCCGTCACGTTGATACGCTTCCCGACACCCGAGGTCGACTCGGCGTCGTGGCTCCCTCGGCGCTTCGACGGCGGTAGCGATGGGTAAGTCAGAACGGTTCGACACCGACCACTCCGGGGCCGGCGATCGAAACCGTCAGCCCGAAGCGTTCGCCCCCGTTACTCGCTCTATGCGCGGCCCCTCGTTGCTCTCGATGACGTGGCGCGACGTCCTCTTTGCCCACTGGCCGGTCGCGCCCGAAACCGTCGAAGCACGTCTTCCCGACGAACTCGTCGTCGACACCTATGACGATCGAGCGTGGCTCGGCGTCGTCGCGTTCCGGATGGACCCGATCAAGCCCCGCTACTCGCCGGTCGGGCTTTCCTTCGGCGAATGTAATCTCCGGACCTACGTTACCCCTGCCGCGGATACCACTAAAGCAGGTTCGGCCGCCGAGTCGAACGCCGATGCCGACTCGGCCACCGGTTTCGATTCCGAATCCGGTTCTCGCTCCGATCCCCCGGGAATCTACTTCTTCAACCTCGACGCGAGCGATCGCTTGAGCGTCGCCGTTGCTCGCCGGCTGTTCGACTTACCCTACTACACCGCCGACATGGACATCAGTCGCCGCGGCGAGGAGGTCCGGTTTCACAGTCAACGGACCCACTCGGGCGCGCCGCCCAACCGTTTCGCGGGGACCTACCGACCGACCGGCGACCCCTTCGAAGCGGAGTCGGGATCGATCGAGGCCTTCCTTACCGAACGCTACTGTTTTTACACCGCCACCGACGGCCTCGCGATCGGCGAGATCGAGCACGATCCCTGGCCACTGCAACCGGCCGAAGCGACCATCGAGACGAACACCCTCTTCGAGGCCAACGGCTTCGAGCGCCCGGAGGGCAACCCACTGTTGCACTACAGCCGGGCGCTTCCCGTCTCAGCCGGACGCCTGCGACGGTATCGAGGCGGCTGATCTCCCTATCGTGACCCGTATCGCAGAGTACCGACCGGAAACCGATCGGGTGCCGATCGACCGACGTGCCCGGAAGCTGACTGAGGAGAGTCGATCGATGAGGGCCGACCGATGAAGCTCGACCCGCGCTCGATCCCGTATCGGGCCGCCGAACGAGTACTCAGACTGGGGTGGCCGCTGTTGTTCGTCGTGGCTTCAGGGACGCCGACAGTCGGCTCGATCGGTCCGATCGGCCCGGTCGGTCCACTCGTCATCGCACTAGTCGTTCTCGGCGGTCTAGGGGTTCTCGTCGGCTGGCAGGTCGCGGTCTACAAGCGTTTCGCCTACGAGGTGACCGCCGACACGCTCGACATCCGCTCGGGCGTGCTCTCCCGGCGCGAGCGCGAGATCCCCCTTCGTCGAGTTCAGAACGTCGATTCCAGCCGAAACGTCGTCCAGCGAGCACTCGGCATCGTCGACGTGAGCGTCGAGACCGCCGGCGGTGGGGCCACCGAAGCCCGTCTTCGATACCTGAGCACCGGGGACGCACGCCGGCTTCGCGAGGATCTGCGTCGACGGGAACGGGACCTGGACGCGGACGACGGGACGATGGACGAGGCGGCGAGAGCCGACCGTACCCCAGCCGACCGTACCCCGACCGAACTGTTCGCCATCCGGCCCCGCGAGCTCGTGCTCTTCGGGCTGGTGTCGATCGACCTCCGATTGTTGTCGCTCGCGACGATTCTACTACCGCTGTTCGGCCCGCCGCTCGCGTCGCTGATGAGTTCCGACGGCGTGCCCGTCGGCCCGGCCGGTGTGCTCGTCCTCGCACCCGCGACCGCCGCCGCCTTCGTGTTGCTATCGGGACTCGCGAGCGGCGCGTTCAAGGCGGCCAACTACTACGACTTTCGCCTGTCGCGCACCGACGACGACCTCCGATACGAGCGCGGCCTCCTCCAACGAAACGAGGGGACGATCCCGGTCGAGAAGATCCAGGCGCTCGCGATCGAGGCAAACGTCTCGGCACGATTGGCCGGCTACGCGACGCTCGCGGTCGAAACCGCCGGCTACGCGCCGGGTCAGGGCCCGAGCGGCGGCTCGGAGGCGGCGGTCCCCCTCGCGACGCGCGAGCGCTGTCTGACCCTCGCGCGCTCGATCGAACCCTTCGAGCTGCCCGAATTCAGCCGGCCGCCCAAACGCGCTCGGACCCGCTACGCCGTCCGATACACTGCGCTCGTCTGCTTACTTACCGGGCTCGCGTGGGCCGTGACGCGGCTGTTCGACGTTACCTTCGCGTGGTACGCGGTGCTTGCCCTCTTAGTAGCCGTGCCGGTCGCCGCCCACCTCAAGTGGGCTAATCGGGGCTATGCCCTCGGCGAGGGCTACGTGTTCACGCGCAACGGCGTCTGGACCCGGACGACGACGATCGTCCCCGACTACCGCATCCAGACCGTCGCCGAGACCCGAACGATATTCCAGCGCCGTCGTTCGCTCGCGACGCTCACCGTCGATACCGCCGGGGCGGGCGGGTCGCGGGTCGCCCGCGCGGTCGACATCGACGCCGAGACCGCCGCCGAACTGCGTAAAGACGTCTCCGAACGCCTTCAGCGGGCGCTCGCCGCCCGCCGTGCTGACCGTGCTCGCCGCGCTGATCGAGCGTCCCACGGCTCGACGCCGGCGCACCCGCTGGCCGAGGACCTGATCGATCCCGCTTTTCGAACCGTTGGAACCGTCGACGACGCTCCAACGGACGGCGGCGAACACGGCGACGGAAACGACTCCAGCGAGGGGGACGAACACGATGGTGAAGACGGACACGACGCGAGCACGGACGGTGATCGGGGCGACGACGTCGGCAGGAATACCGACGCTCCGGCCTCGAACGACGTCGATAGTACTGACGGTGCCGACAGCGACGACGCCGACAGCGACGTCACACCGAGCGACCGGGACGGCGGTGAGGGAACTGACGACAGCGATGGCGACGGCAGTGGGTCGGACGGGCGCGAGTAATCGCCCTCGTCAGGGCGGGTCGATCGGGTGCAGGAAGGTCTGGCATTCGATCGTCCGTCCCTCCGGATCGTCGGCGAAGAAATTATAAATCTCGTAGGGTTCGTTCTCGGTCGGTTCGTCGCGTGGCCGGTCGCCCAGGCGCTCGTACGCGCGATCGACCGCCGCGCGCGAGTCGTAGACGAACGTGATCGTCCCGTCGCGATCGACGTCGGTGTCCTCGCTCCCCTCGACATCACAGAAGCCGAACAGGAAGCTATCGTATCGGAGTACCGTGCAGTCGGGTTGGGAGAGCCACGTTTCCGCGTCGAAGAACTCGCGGTAAAACGTACAGATCTCCTCCCTGGCCGCCGATCGGAAGAAGACGATTCCGGTCATGACTCGACGTCATCGGCGACACGCAAACCGATTTCGTTCGACCCTCGCGCGTCGTTGGGCTCGTCCTGTTCATAGCTGTCGACCGTCCTACTTGCCCTTCGATTTATGATTTCTCGCGACCACCGGATACGTCGTGCCAGTAAGCGTTACCGGGATCCTGCGCGAGGCCATCGCACGAAGCGTCGCGCGAAACGGGCTCGTGCTGATGGGCGTGCTGTTCGTTCTCTCCGCGATCAACGGTCTCGTCGGAGCCGGAGCCGCACAGGAAGCACGCGTTTCGAGCGGGGCTGGCCCCCTGGTGAGCGTTCCCGGCGTCCTCGCAGCCCTTTTCTCGCTTCTCACCGGGCTTGCCACGCTGCTCGTAACCCTCGCCGCGATCAGGATCTTCGTCAGCGACGAAACTCGACGGGTGCCCCGCGAGGCACTGACCCGGAACGGTCTTCGAGCCGTGCTCAACTACGTCGTCGGCTCGATCGTCTTCGGGATCGTCGTACTGCTCGGGCTCGTCGCGCTGGTGATTCCCGGACTGTTCTTGCTCGTGACGCTCGCGTTCTGGGCGGTCTCCGTCGCCGTCGAGGACGAGAACTTCCTCGCCGGCTTTCGACGTAGCTGGGCGCTTACCGGCGGCCACCGTCTCCGGGTCTTCGGCCTGGGGCTCGTCGTCGTGCTGTCGACGACCGTCGTGAGCGTCGTCCTCTCGCTCGGCGGCCTCTTCGGTGGTACCCTCGGATCGATCCTCCTGGCGGCCGGGAGCGCGGCTGGCGGGACGATCACGACGGTCTTTACCTTCGCGGTGCTCGCCGTAGCGTACAACCGGTTCGTCGCGCTCGACGAAGGAAACGGTACCCAGTCGACCGACGGACACCCCTCCTCGTCCGAGGGAACGGCGACGACGTGATCGTTCCTACGATCGGTTCGTCACTCGTCGACGATCGCTTCCGATCCCTCGTCCGAGCGCAGTAGCTCGGGCGTGCCGAAGGGGAGTCTCCCCGTCGCGAGGTAGTGAACGAAGGTAAGAAGTCCGACCACGAGTCCGAGCCGTTTCGCCCATCCCGTCTTGCTCATACGCCTTCGAGGAGTGCGACCGTCTTAACCCCGGCGACAGGACTTCGGAGAACTATCGGCGAGTTGTTAATACACATGACTTGGCATTTAGCACTGTTCTCAATGTTCAGTCGATTCTTCTGAAGCACGACTAACATGAATTTGTGGCAGTCGGTGGCGCTGCTTCAATACCGATCTGGTTCTCGTAAGACCCTCGCAGGCCCGGGTCCTCCACATCCCGTCTACCTCACCTTAACATCAGCCTGATACTTCTGAAACTGGGTGGGCAGGGGGTCTGAGGGCGTAAGTTCCTGCGCTTCAACACTAGCCTGGTACTTCTGAAACACGGGAGCGGCCGGCGAGAGTCCGGCGGGCTTGGTGCTTCAACACCAGCCTGGTACTTCTGAAACAGGAGCGTCAACATCTCGGTGGCCGTCGGCGTATCGCTTCAACACC
>PXQR01000048.1 GCA_003021235.1 Halobacteriales archaeon QH_6_64_20
CAACCGGCAGGGCGGGACTGAAAGGGGCTGGCGGGCTCGTGAATCGGATCGAGAACGTGCCGATCGGACGTAGATTCAAGTACGTTGCTCGGCTAGTCCTGCTATGAGCAAGCACGTCGAGATCGTCAAAACACCAGAAGTGTTGGGGGGGAAGCCCCGCGTCGAGGGCACGCGCATTGGCGTCCGGATGATCGGTGACATGGTTCGTCGAGGTGACTGGACTGTCGAGGAAATCACCAGCGACGAGCACTTTCCGGACCTCACGCGAGACGGGGCCGAAGCAGCTCTTAGGTACTACGACGACCATCCCGACGAGATGGAGACACTACGTACGCAGCGCGAGGCGACCTTCGAACGGCTCCGCGAACGAAGCCGCGCTCAGCAACGATCCGACACGTGAGGATACTCTGCGACCAGAACGTCGATCGCCAGTACACCGAGACGTTTCGACGGACCGACTGGATCACCGTCGTAACGGTCGCGGACGTGCTCTCGCACGACGCACCGGACACCGAGGTCAGCGCGTACGCACAGGACCACGAGTGGGTAGTTTTCACCGAGGACGACGACTACCTGGCTATCGACGACGATCGAGGTGTCGTTCTCTACCGTCCGACCGAACGACCGACTCCTGGTGCTATCGTCGCGGCACTCGAAGTGATCGCGGACGTGTACGCCGATCATCGCGGTATCGAGACGTACGTCCCTGGCGAGTGGGCATGAAACGTATCGGCTGGATCGGCTCGCCCGCTGACCACCCTTCTCGTTTTTTCTCCCGGCGAGCGTCGCGTCCGCGGTCCCAACGGAGTTGCCCCCTGCTCTCGTTCGCTCGTGGTTCAAGAGAACGAGCTCTCTTGTCATCACGAAACGGCTCGCCGTTTCGAACGATTACGCTCGCTCACGAGACTGCCGGGCGCTTCGACGGCGACGACCGCCGATCAATCGACAGGGCGGGACTGAAAGGGGTTGGCGCTCTCGATAGGCGAGACGACGCAAGCACCGCAGGAGCGAACGCAGTGAGCGACGAGGAGCACAGCGAGTCGGAGCCATCGAGAACGCCAGGGGCTTTCGAGATACCGTACTCTGGAAAGCGTCTTCGACAAGCGGAGAGCGTGTCAGGGGCTTTCGGCGTCCCGTGACTCACAGGATCGGTTCAACGACGATTCGCTCGTGTTTGAGCGTCGGAACCTTTCGGCTCCCCTCCACCTCGTAGTCGACCGCGTTGTGTTCGAACAGCAACCCGAGGTCGCGACTCACCGCAGCCTTGTCCCGACCGAGATCGTCGGCCAATCGTTGAACCGAGTCGAAATCCCCTGCACGTATCCGGCGAAGCAGTTCCACTCGCCGCTCGGTGAGAACCGACTGTGCCGTTTCCGTATCGAGCATGAGGAAGTCGGTGAATCCGGCTTCGGTGAGTGCTCGGGCGAACTCCGTTCTGTTCCGTGATCGTTTCGCTTGAGAGGCCATCTCCGGTTCTCCTGGAGTGTATTGATGTAGGAGATCAACACTTATATGTTTGTCCTCCGAGAGTCCGGTGGGACCGCTGAACAGGACGCAATCGAAGATGTCCGACAGTATCACACTACCGCTCGGCGACTATAGCGGGCGTACCTACTATACGAGCATCAGAGCAACGCCGAGTTTCAACGATCCGGAGGAGTTCGCAGTGACCGCTCACTACCGTGATCGCGATACTGACGACGAGATCCAGATCGCTCGGATCGACACCGCACACGGGTATACGCACTTCGACAGGCTGTTTCGTCGCGATCAACCGAAAGAACGACTCGATGTCGGTGTCTGGGAAGCAGCCGAAATCATCGAGGAGAACTGGCGAACCTACGCCCGCTCGTACGAGCGTGTGTTCGGGTAGTCCGCTGACCTCTCCTCTCCTGCTTTTTCGCTCGGCGAGCGTCGCGCCCGCGGTCGCTTCGACGGCGACGACCGGCCGAGCAACCGCCAGGGCGGGACTGAAAGGGGCTGGCGGGGTTGGCTCACGGCTATAGTGATCGACCCAACCTTTGAGTACGGCCTTCAGCTGCTGATTGTCGTCTCAGTATGTCTCACGTCTGAGCCACTCTCAGCAACACCCACAGGTTGCGACTATACTGTCTGTCGTAAGTCTTTGTGCAACCGGGGGCCAGATAGTACATAAGAACTTCTCGCTAACAGTATAGTACTATCGCTCTCTTGAACCACGAACGGGAACGACCGTGCTTGCGGATGCGCGACCGGACGCTCCGCCCGTCGGTTGATCGGTCATCCTGCGCTACCGTCTCGATTCGGTGACCGTACGGATTCAAGTCGGTGGCCGCGCGACACCACTCGATGCGAATCGCGCTCATCGCTCACGACGACATGAAAGACGACCTCATCGAGTTCGCCACGGAACACGCCGACCACTTGGGGAACGCCGACCTGATCGCCACGGGAACCACGGGCCAGCGTCTCAACGACGAGACCGATTTGGAGGTCGAACGCATGGAATCGGGTCCCTACGGCGGCGACATGATGATCGGGGCTGAAGTCGCTCGCGAGAACTGCGATGCGGTCTTTTTCCTGCGCGATCCCTTGGAGTCTCAACCCCACGAACCGGACGTCACTGCGCTGTTGCGCATCTGTGACGTTCACGACATCCCGCTCGCGACGAACCTTACGAGCGCTCATGCGATCCTCGACAGCCTGGCCGACTGACAACGATCGACCTAACCGATATGCCCGCCGGTCGCCAGCGAACAAGGACGTATCGCCTCCCTGTGAGTCGAACCCTATCCACGAACCGATATAACGGCCCAACGAAATATTAAGGCGACTCGTTTCCGTGCGTGAAACAATGGTCAGTCCACACGACGATAGCATCGAGCTCGTCGCTCCCAATTACGAGGAGTGGCGAGCGCGGTTCGTCGCCGAACGCGATCGGGTTCACCGCGCGCTAGCGATACACGACCTCGAAAGCCGGCTCCGACGGCTCGAACACGTCGGCTCGACCGCCGTTCGAAACCTCCCGTCGAAGGATGTCGTCGATCTCGGTGTCGTCGTCGTGGACGACGCCGTAGGTGACGTTTCCGACGCGATCGCGTCCGAACTCGGCGGCGATCGATCGGAGAACGCCGCCGAGTGGCACCCGGTCTTTCGCGTCCACGACGGTCAGCGGTTCAACGACCACGTCTTCGCCGCGTCGAGCGATCGGTGGAAGCTGAGCGTGGTAACGCGCGATGTGCTCCGTGCGCGGCCCGAACTCCGCCGGGAGTACGAGGGACTGAAGCGCTAACTGAGCGCCGAACACGATGACCTCGTCGCCTACTCGGAGGGCAAAACGGCCTTTATCGAGCGTCTGATAGCGACGGCCCGATCCGGCGACGACCTGGAATTCGATTTCGACCTCCCTGCATAGATCCGGACCGAGCGACCGCCTGTCCACCAGTAGGACGGAAGTCGGCTCAGTCGCCCGCCCCCGGTGCTTCGGCCGGATCGACGGCTTCGCCCGAATCGGGGTAGACCCCCACCTGTTCGCAGACGTCGCCCAGCGGGCAGGCATCCGGATCGTCCAGACAGGCCGGCTTGCGGGCCTTGCAGTACTCCCGGCCGAACTGGATGCTCGCGGTGTGGCCGAAGCCGCATTTCGCCGCCGGGACTCGTTCTTCTAAGACGTCCCGCACCGCCTCGTGATCGGCGTCCGCGGGCGCGATCCCCAGCCGGCGGTAGATCCGGTGAACGTGGGTATCGACCGGGAAGACCCCGCCGCGACCCCCCGAGAACAGAAGCACACAGTCCGCGGTCTTCGGGCCGACGCCATTCATATCGAGCAAGGCGTCGCGCACCGCGTTGTACTCCGCTTCGCGGACGAACGCGTCGAACCCCGCTGCGCCGCCGTGCTCGGAAACGATCCGTTCGGCGAGCGCGATGATCGTCTCCGATTTCTGGTTGTACAGTCCCGCGTTCGAGATGGTTTCGGCGAGTTCGGGCTGGTCGGCCGCCGCGAGCGACGCGGCGAGGTCGGATTCGGTCGCACTATCGCCGTCGCCGTGGGCCTCGTTCCCCTCGCCTCCGTCCACCGTTCCCCCCACGCTCGCGTTCCCATCCCCGTCACCGTCACCGCCATCGTCCGCGTACCGCCGCATGAGGTTATCGTGGGCGGGTTGACTTGCTTTATCGCTCGTGTTCTGGCTGAGAACTGTACGCACGAGGCATTCGAAAGCGTCCCGGCCGCCGTAAGATTTCTGCCAGTACAGCTCCCCTAAGCGGTCGATGACTGTTTCGATGCAGGTGTGGGTTTCTTCGGATTCGAACTCGATCCCTCGCCCGCCGCCCGCCGCCCCGCCGCCGACGTTCTCCGCCGGTTCCTCGGCCATACCAGGACTACGAGTGCCGGCCACAAAACCCTACTCGACGCGGAAAACTACGTCCGACACGACAGTCCACGTCGGTAGCACGTGACGATCGGTCGGTCCTGATCTCCGAATAACCGGTCCGATCGAACTGACCGGCGAGAGCTACTCCCGCGCCCCGTCGGCGGTGGTCTCTCGGCCCCTGTTTTTGTGAGCTCGTGCGACCGTTACCAGCGTATCGAGTACGGGTACGACAGGCCGTTTCCGGGCAGGGCTCGGAGGAGTTCCTTCCGTCGTGACGCATGGCAGTACGCCGAACGCTCGACTATACGAACGGCCGATGCATGGTCCGCCGCCCGTCTCCTACCCCGTCGCTCGGTTCGAAGCCTGGAACCGAGATCCGTAGACGTGGGACGCGCGTAATTATATATAGAATAACTCAACCAATCAGGATCGTATCGATGACAGCGGCTAGTGCCGTTGCTAACGTGCTCTCGTTCGATCTCGAACACTGGCATACGGCGACGCTACTGCGCGATGTGGTGACTGACCGGACGGATCGAATCGACGAGTCGGTCACCGTCGTCACTGACCTGCTCGACGAACACGACGTGCGGGCGACGTTCTTTACCGTCGGCGAGGTCGCCCGTGAGTACCCGGCGGTCGTCGCGGACCTCGCGGCTGACGGGCACGAGATCGCTTCTCATGGGCACACACATACGCCGCTCTACGAACTCGATGAGGCGACGTTCGAACGCGAACTCGCGCTGAGCACCGATGCGATCCGCGACGTGACGGGGGAGCGGCCGATCGGTTTTCGCGCGCCGAACTTCTCCGTCGGGCCGCGGACGCGGTGGGCGTTCGACGCGCTCGACGCGGCGGCCTTCCGGTACGATTCGAGCCTGTTCCCGGTTCGGACACCTATGTACGGCGTGTCCGGCGCCCCGATCCGGCCGTACGCGCTCCGCCAGGTCCGACCGTTCGTTGGCGACGGTGACGTCGAGGAAGTGGATTCGTTCCTCGAATTTCCACTCGCCGTATTCAATCCTTCGTTCCGGTTGCCGATCGCCGGCGGGTTCTACGCACGGATGCTCCCGGTGGGGGTATTGAAGCGGGGCATCCGCTCGCTTAACCGCCGGGGCATCCCGGCGACGCTGTACTTCCACCCCTGGGAGTTCAACCCCGCGGTCGTCACTAACGGGATCGCACCGCACAAGCGCTTCGTCAGCTTTCATGGGATCGAACGGCTCGAAGGGAAGCTCGACGCCCTCCTCGATTCGTTCGTCTTCGATAGCGTACAGGGGGTGATCGATCGCCATGGGTGGTGATCTCGACGTTCGAGCGGTCGAGAACCTTCCGAAGGTGTGGGACACGTTCGTTCGGAACCACCTCGAAGCGACCGTCTTCCATACGCGCGAGTGGCTCGAAGCTGTTGAGGCGACGTTCGGCTATGAGCCCCGGCATCGCCTACTACACGACGCGACGGGCGAAGTGGTCGGGGTCCTACCGGGCTTCGTCGTTCCGGACTCCCCCGCTTACAGCGTCCTCAATCCCTTCTGCGAGTACGGCTTCCCGCTTCTCGCCGACCGGGTCGATGGCGCGGCCGTCCTCTCGACGGTAGCGGACGGCGTCGGACGGCTCGGTGCGCTCGTGATCAAGGACGTCGATTGGAGCGGCGTTCGTGGGTACAGCACCGCCGGGTACGGCGGCACGTTGACCGGGACAGTTCACCGGCTGGATGCCGATCGCCCGTTCGAGGAGGTCCGAGAGTCGGCGTTCGCGAAGCAGGCTCGACAGCGCGCCAGAGCCGCCGA
>PXQR01000049.1:0-18143 GCA_003021235.1 Halobacteriales archaeon QH_6_64_20
GCCGAGCACTGCCCGGAGGGTGGTCTGAGCCAGATTGGAGACCGCGCGCTCGTAGTCGTCGACCTCCAGGAAGGCTTTTTTGGCGTCCATCACGCGGATGTAGACCACGGCGTCGGCGGTCACCGGCGAGTTATCGTGAGTGATCGCTTCCTGTCGCGGGACGTCGATCGTCTGCGTGCGCAGGTCGAAGGGGTAGGTCCGCGAGACGAACGGTGGGATGAAGTGAATGCCCGGGTCAAGCAACCCTCGGTATTCGCCGAAGACCGTGAGCGCGCGTTTCTCGTAGGCGTCGACGATCTCGACGGCGCTGTTGACGGTGACCGCGGCGAGCGAGAGCGCGAGCACGCCGAGGAACACCGGGAGGGGAACGGCCCCTGCGACCACGAGAACGGCGAGCACCACCAGCGCCAGCGTCACGAACGAGACGATCCCGTCGCGCGACCCCGCGCTCGGGCCCGAGCCCCCCGAGGACGACCCTCCCGAGGACGCCGGCAGTCCGTCCGCCGAAAGGCGATCGAGATCGTCGAAGATGCTGTTGCGTGCCATGCCATGCGTACGTGATACATGGACTTACCGCTTGCGCGACCGGGGAAGTCGGGCCGAATTCGAAATCGAGTCCGAGTCCGAGTTTGAGTCCGGATCCGGACCGGCGGTCGAAGCGACGCGACCGCGCGGACGCTTAGGATTCGATTAGGGGACCTATTTCCCGGGCGGGAAGGAACGGCCCGACAGAGACGGCGTACTCGGCGATCGTCGCGATCCGGAGCATATAGCTCGAAAGCACGGTGATCGGCGCGGTCATGAGCGCGATCCCGAAGCTGACGAGAACCGGCAGGTACTGCGGACCGACCATCGTTCGTGATTCGGTCGTGTAGACAAGGATGAGCAAGAACCCGAAGACGATCGCCGAAACGCCGACGTAGACGATGTATCGCGAGAGGCGCGCCAGTTCCTGTTGGACGGTTGCCGGCTTGAAGTACTGGCGGGAAATCGCGAGCGCTTCGAGCAGGTCGATGATGGTATCGAGTTCCGCTCGTGTCCTGTCGGGCAATCGGTCGGCGTATCCGTTCTGCAATCGGTGAGTAGCCGCCAGGCTCCGGGCGTACTCGTCGGCCGAGAGACCGGATATCACGTTCGTCATGCGCATACCGCTCGCTTCGAGCGTGGCGTCGATCCGGTCGGCGTACTCGCCGAGTTCGACCGAGCCTCCTCGTGAACGCCTCTGAGATCCCCGTCGGCGTCCGTTGCCGTATCACTTAATCGGGCGGATCGGGCTCGTAGCGTATCGGCGATCATCGCGAAGAACTCGATCGGTTCGACCCGGCTCGTCGGTTCGTCGGCCGCGCGTTCGACCGTTCGCCGGAAGTCGGTCGCACCCGCCAGCCGGTCACGCAGTTCGTCCGGCGACCCGAACATCCGCGAGAGCACCAGCTGATTGATCGAAAGGGCCACGGTGATAACGGTGAGCAACCCGGCGATCGCGCCGTCGAGCAGCGAGGACATCGTACTGCTGCCGCCGATTTCGAGCAGGTTCGCTCGGATGAGCGCATAGCTGATCACGAACACATAAAGCGAGATCACTCCAGTGAGAACCAACCGATCGCCGCGCAACAGGAACCACCGAAGCCACTGCGAGCCGACCCCCCGCTCGGCGTGGTCGTGGGTGGTGTCCCGGTCGGTACTCCTCCGTCGGTCGGTTCCCTGCCCTCGGTTCCGGTCGAGTGCGCCCTCTGCCATCGAACGCGATCTACACCGCCGCGACAACCGATACTGCTTGCATAAAAACCCTATCACGCGTTTCGGGGGAGCGCCGAGGCGCTCCGTTCGTCGAACGCGTGCTCCGAGACGGATCGTGTGGCTACTATGCGAACAACAACGCACCCGGCTCACGGTTTCGAAGTCATTGGCGGGCGAACAACCGGTTCTCGAACGGCGTTACTCGTCGAGGAGTCCCTCTCGGAAGCCCTCGAACTCGGCGAGGTGTGCTTCCTCGTCGGCGAGCAGTTCGGTAGCCAAGTCCTCGGTCACCGGATCGCCTGCCTCGTCGGCGGCCTCGACGAGGTCCTGATAGGTCGAGACGGCGTCGCTTTCGGCTTCGATGACGCCCTCGACGACCGAGAGCTGGTCCGTTGCTTTCTCGGGCGGCTGGAGAGCTTCCTGGCTCATCTCGATGGCATAGGAGCCGCGCGGTTCGCCGCCGAGGACGCTGATGCGCTCGCCGATCTCCTCGGCGTGACCCAACTCCTCTCCGACGTCTTCGGCCAGGCTGTCGGCGATCTCCTGTGCCTCGACGCCCGAAAGCGCAATCGCGTTCGCCTGATAGTTGATGACGGTTTCGAGTTCGTCGCTCCGGGCATCCTGTAGCAGTTCGACGAGACGGTCGTCGCTGTCGGATTCGGTCATGAAGACAGTAGAGTCGCCGGTCAGTTAAAGGTCGGGCCGTCGGCAGAACCGGGCGGTATCGAAGCTCCCACGCCGCGCTCGTCGATCGTCGGTTGTCGGTCGGCGTGTCGTTGAGCGACGGATCGTCGTGAGTTGGCCCGGAGAGAAACGAGAACGGTTGACGACGGGTTCACAGTCGCGAGTGGAGGGTTTCGGCCGTGCGCTCGCCGACGCCGGTGATCCCCCGTAGCTCCGCGATCGAGGCCCCCCGGACGCCGTCGACGCTACCGAACCGGCGGAGTAGGCGCGTCCCGAGTTCGGGCCCCACTCCGGGGACCTCTTCGAGCACGGTCGAGACGTCGTCGCGGAGCGTCCGGTGGTAGCGAACGGCGAAGCGATGGGCCTCGTCGCGCACGCGCTGACAGAGGTGCAACTGGGGCGCGTCGTCCGGCCAGTCGTACGCTCGGTCGGGCGTGAGGACGATCTCCTCGTCCTTCGCGAGCGCGACGACCGGGATCTCCCAGTCCATTTCGTCGAGAGCGTCGCGGGCGGCGTCGAGTTGTCCCCGGCCGCCGTCGATCAGTAGTAGATCGGGATCGGGGCGGTCGTCGCGGCCCTCGATGGCCCGGGCCGCTCGCCACCGGAGCAGATCGCGCATGTTGGCGTAGTCGTCGTTTTCCTCCGCCAATTTCTTTCGGCGGTAATCGCTCTTTCGAGGCGAGCCGTCGACGAAGACGACGTTACTGCCGACGACATCCGTACCCTGGCCGTGACTCACGTCGAAGCCCTCGATCCTGGTAGGCGCGCTCGACAGCGAGAGGGCGTCGCCTAGCGCGCCGGCTTCGTCGGTGTCGTGGGCCCGGCGGGCGTTCTTGAGCGCGAGATCGACGAGCGTCGCCTCGCGGCCGGCTCCCGGTACCGAGACCTCGACACCCTCGCTCTCGAGCCAGGCAGTGACGTCGGGATCGTCGAGGCGTTCGGAGAGGAGTAATCGATCGGGGAGCGCGCGATCGGCGTAGTACTGCTTGACGAACGCGCCGAGCACGCGCGCGAGTCGATCGCCGGCCACGAGCGACTCGCCGCCGTCGGCCACGCTCCCGGCCGGAGCGTCGGTCCCGTCGGTATCGGTTTCATTGGTGTCGGTGTCAGTGTCGGTTCCGGCGTCAGCACCGATTCCTGTGCCGGCGTCGATGGCGTCGTCGATCTCGGGGATCGAGAGGGTATGTTGGTCGCGGTCGACGAGCTTGCCGTCCTCGGCGTGCAGGCGCGCAACGGTCGCCCGGTCGCCTTCGAGGCTCGCCCCCAGGACGTCGACGGTCCGAGCGCCCTCCTCCTCGGCGGCATCGATCGCCGCGCCGCCGGCACCGTGAAGCGCCTCGACCGCACGAAGGCGGTCCCGGCAGTTCGCGGCGCGCTCGAAGTCGGCGTCGGCCGCGGCGGCTTCCATCTCGCTTCGAAGGGGGTCGGCGAGCACGCCGGTCTCGCCCTCGAAGAACTTCCGCACTCGGGCGACGTCCTCGGCGTACTCCGCCTCGCCGATCTTTCCGCCGCACGAGCCGGAACACAGGCCGATCTGGTAGTCGAGACAGGGCCGATCCCGGCTGTAAAAGCGCCCGTCGGGACACTGACGGATGCCATATACTGTGCGTACCGCGTGAACGACCTGCTCCAGGTGGCTCTTGCTAGTAAACGGGCCGAAGACCGTCGCGCCCGCGTCGGGATCGCGGGTGATCTCGATGCGGGGGAACTCGTGGTCGGTGAGCTGTACTAAGGGGTAGGACTTGTCGTCCTTGAGCCGGACGTTGTACCGGGGCTGGTGGCGCTTGATCAGGTTGGCTTCCAGTAGTAGCGCCTGGGTTTCGGTGTCGGTGACCGCGAAGTCGATCGCCGACGCCCGTCGGGTCATGCGGGCGATCCGGTCGCTCCGGGGATCGGCGTACGACCGGGCTCGGTCCCGGATATCGACCGCCTTTCCGACGTAGATGACAGTGTCGTCCGGCGCGTTCGAGCGGGCGTCGTCCGCGTCGCTTCCGACGTCGGTGGCCCCCGGACTTTCTACGAACTGGTAGACGCCGGGCTCGCGCGGTAGCTCGGCGGCGCGCTCGCGGACGTCGGCCCCCTCCATACGTCGAAGAGGGACGAGACGGGTTTGAACCTCACGCTCACGCCGCAACGCTCGGAGCGCTAACCGATAGGGGAAAACGAGCGGGGGAACAGGGGGACGGTCGAAAGGACAGGGAGGACGAGCGGGAGAAACGAGTCGACGGCCGCGGGCTTCGACGACGGGTCTATAGGTCGCGCTTCGTCGTGCGGGTTCGGTTCCCGCCATCAGTGACGGTCCCAGGGTCGTCGGTCGAGTCGGCGGGAGTCTCCTCGTCGTCACCGTCGCTGTCGACCTCGGCGTCGGTGTCACCGTCGGCGTCGGCATCAGCGGTCGGTTCGTCGATCCACTCGCGATCGAGCGAGATGAGGTTCTCGCGGCCGATCGAGAGCTTCTCGATCGCGCCCTCGTCGTCCATCGCCGAGAGCAGTCGGCTCACTTTCGTCTTCGACCACTCGGTTTCGTCGATGATCGCCGCCTGTTTCATCCGGCCGCCGTGGCGATCGAGCAGGTGACGCACTCGGTCCTCGTCGGTCAAGAGAGTGGGCGTCCGCTCGACGGTTTCGCCGGCGTCCCCCTCATCTATGCGGGCGTCGTCGAGCGTCGTGGAGGCGTTCGCGGGCGACGGCGCTTCGTCACCCCTCCGTCCGTCCGCTTCGCCGTCCCCCACGCCCTCCTCCTCGTCGTCTCCGTCGCCATGCCGACGCCGGCGACGGAGAGCAACCGTGCTCGCGCCGACGTACAACAGTGCCGACGCAGCGACGACGAGGTGTTCGACCGTCCGTGGGCTCGTCGGATCGGTACCGATGGTGAGTTCGGTATCGTCCGAAAGGCCGTCGTCGTCGCTGTCGACCTCGGTTGGGTCGGACCCTATCTGCACTTCCTCGCCGTCGCGGACGCCGTCGCCGTCGGTATCGGCACTCCGGGGATCGCTCCCGTAATCGTTGATCTCCGTGCCGTCGGTGAGCCCGTCGGCGTCCATGTCGGCGTCGAGCGGATCGAGTCCGAGCCCCCGTTCCTCCTCGTTTGAAAGCCCATCGGCATCAACGTCACCGCCCTCGGCGAGGACCGTCACCTCCAGGGTCTCGTTTTCGAACGTCCATTCGGGTGCTACGACCGGGGCGACCGTCAGCGAGAGCTGTCGGTCTGCCGTTCGCGAGCACGAACCCACAGAGTTCGTAGCGCGACACGCCGGGATACCCGGTAAGGGTGACGCTCGCGCGGAAGGGTTCGGACTGCCAGAGCGTGGCATGGACCGACGCGCTCGATAGCGCGGCCTCCCCGTCGCTCGGTACCGACTCGACTTCGGTCTCGACGATTGCTGGGCCCGAGAACCCGACACCCGAGAGCCCGCCGTCGGATTCGTTCCAGTCGTCCGGCGGGGTCCAATCGTCGGACGCACTCCCGTTGTCCGATGTCCCGTTGTCGGAGGCAGTCCAATTGTGGGGTGTGGTTCCGTTGTTCGATCGGGTCGAGTCGCTGGGCGTGGTTCCGTTGTCGGGCGTCGTCCCGTTGTTCGGGGGGGTCCCGTTGTGAGAGGCGGTCCAGTTCTGGGGCGTGGTCCCGTTATCGGCTCCCGTCGCGATCGCCGGCAGGCCGAGCAGAGCTACGACGCTTACGAGTAGACAGCATACGCATATCGTGGCAATTTCGACCCAATTCATAATACTCGATTTCAGTCGTATGATCCGCTTAACGAGCGCGATACTGAGGCCAGTCGTATATATTCTTCTAAAAAGGCACACCCTGAGAAGACAAGGAGCGGGCCAACCGAGAGCCTATCTGGAAGACCGATCCTGACTCGGCCCGTCGTGCGGCGTTCTGGCCACCTGGCGGGTGATCAGAGCGCCGAATCGGGGGAGAAACAAAGGCCTATAACGCTTCCTGTGGAAGTTCTCGCATGACTGCGATCGAACTGGCGGGCCTCACGAAGCGCTTCGGCGACGTCGCGGCGCTTCGAAACGTGGACCTCGTCGTCGAGGAGGGCGAGGTCTTCGGCTTTTTGGGGCCGAACGGCGCGGGCAAGTCCACGACGATCAACGTGTTGCTCGATTTCGCCCGGCCGACCGCGGGCCGTGCGGAGGTGTTGGGGATGGACGCCCAGCGCCGGAGCCAGGAGGTACGCCGACGAACCGGCGTGCTCCCCGAAGGGTTCGAAACCTACGACCGACTTACCGGTCGCCAACACCTCGAATTCGCGGTCGACTCGAAGAACGCCGAGGACGACCCCATGAGGATCTTAGAACGCGTCGGGATCGGAGACGCAGCCGATCGAAAGGTCGGCGGCTACTCGAAGGGGATGACCCAGCGGCTGGCGCTCGGCATGGCGATCACCGGCGAGCCCGAACTCCTGATCCTCGACGAACCCTCGACCGGACTCGACCCCAACGGGGCCCGGGAGATGCGCGAGTTGGTTCGCGAGGAACGCGATCGAGGTGCAACGGTCTTCTTTTCGAGTCACATCTTAGAACAGGTCGAGGCCGTCTGCGACCGAGTGGGAATCCTCCAGGAGGGGAAACTCGTCGCCGAGGACTCGGTGAGCGGCCTTCGCAACGCCGCGGGCACCGCTCAGACGCTTCAGGTCGCAGTCTCGCACGTCAACGACGAGCTGCTCGCGAGCGTCCGAGAGGTCTCGGGCGTTTCGGGCGTCGAGACGAACGGCGAGCGGCTTTCCGTGGCCTGTGATCCGGACGCGAAGACCCGAGTTCTAGAAGCGATCGAGGAGGCGGGCACGACGGTCGAGGACTTCAGCACGGAGGAAGCCTCGCTCGAGGAGCTGTTCGTCTCCTATACGACCGACGGACAGTCGGCGAGCGGAGGGTCCGATCGGGAGCGAGCAAGCGCCGACAGCGACGAGGAGGACGGCGAGACGGAGACCGGCACCGAGGAGGTCCGGGCGTGAGCTGGGCCGTCGTCGCCCGCAAGGACTTCCAGGACGCGATCCGCTCGCGAGGGCTGATCGGCATGACCGTGTTGTTCACGCTGTTGTACGCCGGCGCGGCGTATCTGTATACCTTCATCGGGACGAGCGACCCGCAGGCGGCCTCGATACTCAGTCTCATCAACTTCCTCCTACTGCCGGCGACGATCCTCGTGCCGATCGTCGGCCTGCTGGCGGGCTACCGGGCGGTCGCCGGCGAACGCGAGACCGGCTCGATCAAGCTCTTGCTTGGACTGCCCCACACCCGCCAGGACGTCGTCGTCGGGAAGGTTCTCGGCCGCTCGACCGTCGTCACGGTCTCGACGCTCGTGGGCTTCGCCGTCGCCGCCGTCGTCGCGGTGGTGTTGTACGGATCGTTTTCGGTCGGCGACTTCGTCTTCTTCAGCCTGCTCACCGTGGTGTTCGCGCTCGCGTTCGTGGGTATCGGCGTCGGGATCTCCGCGGCGACCGGTTCGACGACGAAGGCGGTCATCGGGGCGTTTGGCGTCTTCGGGGTCTTCCAGTTCCTCTGGGGCCAGATCCCGGACCTGCTCAACTACGCGATCAACGGTTCCTATGGCTTCGGCGGCCAGCCGCCCGAATGGTCCTTCCTGTTCGCGCGGCTCAACCCCCAGAACGCCTACCGGGCGACGGTGAACGAGTGGGTGGTCCAGAGCCCGCTCCAGGAGGCCTTTTACCAACAGCTGTTCGGCGGCGACGTGCCCCTTTTCCTCTCGCCGTGGTTCGCGCTCGCAGTCTTGTTGCTGTGGGTACTCGTCCCGGCGGGACTCGGCTACCTCGCGTTCGAGCGGGCTGATTTATAGAAAGCAGCGACGACCGTAGAGAGCGGCGACGATCGGACGAGTCACGGCGCGTTCGCCGGCGTAGGCGTGAGGAACTCCGTTCGTGTTCACGGCCGCTGCCACTCGAAGAACCACCACACAGCGCCGAACAGCAGGAGTCCGGACCCGAGCGCCGACGTCGCGGGTTCGGGGAAAACGAGCAGGACGAACCCGACGAGCAGAACCGCCGTCGGCGTGATCTCGTCGGCGTATTCGGACCACTGGGATGCCATGAAGCGACGTTCGTCCCGCCGACGAAAAGCGCTTCCCTCGCGCCCGAGGCGAAGTAAGGCTCGATTGCGAGCGTAAGTGCTAACGAGGATACCGACCGGCGGCGAGTCAAGTAGGAAAGAGTTGAGTGACTCGATTCAGGCGGCCAACACCACGTCGAGCGTGAGCATGAGCGCAGCGCCGATCATGAAGCCCCATGTAGCGACGCGCTCGTACCCTCGAGCGTGGGTCTCAGGCAGGATTTCGTCGCCGATCACGTATAACATTCCACCGGCGGCGAAACCCATCGCATACGGCAACAGCGGCGCGGCCACCGTGACCGCCCATGCGCCGAAGACGGCCAGGGGAATCTCGACCAACCCCGCCCTGATGCCGGCGAACGCGGCGTACGTCGAGCGCCCCAGGCCGGCGTTGATCGCCGCGACCGAGACGGCCAGTCCCTCGGGAATGTTCTGGATGCCGATCGCGAGCATGAGCGCGATCGCGTTCGTCACGTCGCCCGACCCGAACCCGACACCGACGGCGAGACCCTCGGGCATGTTGTGGAGCGTGATGGCGACCGTAAAGAGCAACACCGACATGAGGCGGGCGTTCGACTCGTCCGCGTCGGCGGCCGCCGGACCCGCGAGGTGCTCGTGGCCGTGACCGCCGGTTTGACCCCGAGCACGGTCGTCGCGGGTAGCCCCGCCGTCGGTCTCGGTCCCGCCGTCCGTCTCGGGGTCCCGGTCTGCGACGAGCCGGTTGCTGATGAGCGGTCCGACGTACGACACCCATCGCTCACCGCGATCAAGTACCGCAGTCCCGAGCAGGAAGCCGATCAACACCGGTACGATGCCGACGAGTTCGAACCCGCCGATACCGAGTCCCTGATAGGAGGGCTCGGAGGCGAAGTCGATGCCCGGAAGCAGGAGGCTCGTGAAACTCGCCGAAAGCATCACGCCCGCGGCGAACCCGAGCGCCGCGTCGAGCCACTTTTCAGTCGGGTTGCGCCAAATTAGCACCACGGAAGCGCCGATCAGGTTGAGACCGGCGATCACGATCCCGCCGGCGAGCCCCTGGAGTACGGGGTTTTCCCCGACGATCCGGACGAACAGGTCCGCTACCACTGCGGGTCACCGCCGAGCACCGAAGGAGACCCCGACCGACGGTGATCGGCCGCCGTTCGCGATAGCCACGCCGAATCCGAGACGATAGCGTTCATTAACAGTATCTAATCGAAGAATTAGCCGCGTCTAATATAGGTCTTGCGTCACTGGATGGGCAGATCAGTCGGCGAGCACTCGTTCGTCCCCCGTAGGACTCGCCTCGCGCACCGAGACCGTAACGGCGACTCCCTTCGGTAACGAGACGATTTCGCCGGCTTCCGCCCTCTCGGCGTCGGTATCGACAGTAGCGTCGGCGTCAGTGTTGGTGTTACTGTTGGTGTCAGAGTCGGAACCGTCGCTCGCATGGCTTTCGCTTCCGTCGAGCGGGGTGAGGGTGACCATGTCGAAGGGGGCGATCTCGACGATCTCGAAGCGCGCGCCGGGAACGACGCCGGCTCGGTCGAGGTAGGCGAGCACCTCGGGATCGTCGTCGCGCACCCGCTCGACGATGACGACGTCGCCTTCCGCGTGGGCCGAGAGCGGGGCGAGGTCGTCGTCGACCGGTTCGAGGTCGGGCGAGGGGATCGGCGCGCCGTGAGGATCGGCGGTCGGCTCCCCGAGGACGGCGGCGATCTCGGTCTCGAAGCGCTCGGAGATGTGGTGTTCGAGCCGGTCGGCCTCCTCGTGGACCTCCGTCCAGTCGTAGTTGAGTCGTTCGGCGAGGAAGACCTCCAGTAGACGATGATGACGGATCGTCTCTAGAGCCATGAGTTCGCCCTCGTCGGTGAGATAGGTCCCCTTGTACTCCTCGCGGGTAACGAGGCCGCGCTCGGCGAGGCGCTTCATCGTCGCCGTCACCGTCGGCGTCGTGACGCCCAAGACGTCGGCGATTGCCGAGGGTGCGACCGCCTCCTCACCGTCCCGGAGCTGGTAGATCGCTTTGATGTAATCCTCGGCCTTCGCGCTCGGCATACACGCCACTAGATGGGTCTAACGCTTATGTATTGTCCCTCAGTGGACGGTGCCGTGACGGAGCACCGACCGGTGTCGTTCGGGACTGTCACGTGCGGTTGAAGTCGACCCGAGTATCGCTGCGGTGTTCGGCCGTCCAGACTCTTAGTACGTGTATCGGAGTCCGGTCGGACACGAGAGAGCCGCATTGCGTTCCCCGTCACACCGACGGTCATCTCGTTGCACACTCGATCGTCGCAGCGTGGGCGGACGGGGACGTCAGTCATCCCTGATGGAGTGAAGACCGCCACGCAATTGTGCGTCACGAACGCCCCGCAGGGTCGGCAGTTCGGCATCTCTATATGCCCACCGCACCCGGTTCACAGCTCGGATTGGGCGGTGACGGTCATCACGGGGATAGCGGTCCCTCTGATAACCCGTTCGGTGACGCTCCCGAGGAGCCGGTGTTCGAGTCCCGCTCGGCCGTGCGTTCCCATCACGATGAGGTCGATCCCGAACTCGCCGGCGTACTCGACGATCCGCTCGTCGGTGGGACCTTCGAGCACGTCGGTAACCAACTCGACGTCGGCCTCGACGGCCGCGGTTTGGAGTCTCGAAGGACGTCTTCGCTGGTCTCCTGGCCGAGCTCCCAGAGCGCGTCGTGGACCTCGTCTTTCGAGACGGTCAGCCAGCTCGTGCCTGTATCGATGGCGAAGATCGCGTGCAGGGTCGCGTCGTACTTCCCGGCGATGCCGAGTGCGTGCCACGCCGCGGCAGCGGCGGGTTCGCTGCCGTCCGTCGGGAGCAGGACGTGTTCGTACATGCTATTTAACCCCGCGTGGACCGGCGCTCGCTGGGCATAACCGGAAACGGCCCTGAGGTGGTCGCCCATCTCATCCGAGCACCGCGAACCCGAACTGCGCGTACGGCCAGAAGTAGTAGACGAGGACGCCGGTGATGACTCCCGGGATCGTCGTGTAGATGGTCGCGATGATGGCGGCCTTCATATCGATCGCTATCAGCGGGAACAGTGCGTCGCCGTCCTGGCTGATAGCGTTCGCGACGAGTGCCGAGAAGGGGATGGCTTCCTCGATGGCGTACAATTGTGCGAAAACGATGTGGGCCGCACAGCCGGGGATCAGCCCAATCAGCAAACCCGCGATCGGCGCGAGAACGCCCGCGGCTGCCGCGAGCCCAGCGATGTCTAGCCCAGTGAGCAGGAGGCCGTACTCGTAGAAGAGGTAGCCACCGATGACCCAAACGGTTACCATCGCGGTTTCCATAGCGGCGTGCTGGAAGGTGTTGTATAAGCTGTCGAACGAATCCATGACGCGGCCGGTCTCGCCTTAGCCGATGTAGTGGCGGCCGACGAGATAGAGATAAAAGGACAGCGTGGTGCCGGCGAGGCCAGCGATCGTGAACAGGCCGTTGTACGTGAGCGCGAGCGACCACTCGGGCTCTCGTGCACCCTGAGCGAGGTATGCCACGCCAGCGACCAACGCGCCCGCCAGCACCACCCACCAGGCGACGTGGACCGCGTGGCTGAAGCGTTCGAGCAAGCGGGACTCGTTCGGCAGGTAGCTCGGCGTGGTGCTGCCGTGGTCGTGATCGTGACCGTGGTCGTCGTCCATCTCGAAGTCGGCGATGCTCGGGCCACCCTGGGCGACGCTCGTGGTCGCGAACCCGCCGTCGGTCATCGGGCGGCCGATGCGTTCGACCACGTCGTCGACACGCCCGACGCCGAGCCCCCCGATGTCGATGGCGTAGCCGAACAGGACTGCAGCGGCGAACGCGAGCCCGTAGGCGTACAGTGCCGCTTCGGGGGCGAGTGCGAGGATTATGAACGCCGAGTCGCCCGCGGTTGCTGCAAGGGTCGCGACGACGGTGCCGAAGCTAACCGTCCCGCGGATATACAACGGCATGGCGACGATAGCGCCGCCACAGCCGGGGGTGAGCCCGAGCAACGCGCCGGTGAGCGGCTGGAGGCGTTCGTTCTGTTCGAGCCACGTGGTGAACTAGCCCTTGAACTTGTACTCGACGAGGCTGAACAGGAGGACGGTCGCGCCGACGAAGGCCGAGACCTGTACGAAAGCCTCACACCAGGAGCCGATGAGAATGTTGAGCCACTCCGGCAGGTTGAGGCCGAATTGCAGGGGAGTCATACTATTGTTTACCTCTACAGCGAAGCCAGTAACCGGGGCGTGTCGAGTGGATGCGCCTACTCGCATCGGCTTTTTCGTTCATGCCTGTCTAGATGCGATTGGCCTACCGGTATAATAGCTGTTATCTAACTTCTATATTAGACTAATCTAATTAGATTGGACTGACGAGCGAGGACGACTGATCGAACGCCGGCGGACGACCCTTCGGATAGGGCGGTCAGTTCACTAAGGCTGCAATCGCACTGACGAGCGTCTCCCAGACCGAAAAGCCGGTCACCAGTCCGAGCACGGTATCGAGCGCGAAGAAGGCGAAGAGCGCCGCGCCGAGGAGGTGGGCCTTTCGCGCGTCAAACCGCCCGGAGAAGCGATCGAAGAAGTACGCGTTTACGAAGCTCACCGGGATGATCGCGAGCATCTCGCCGATCCAGATGGCGCTCGGGTGGGCAGGGTAGTTGCCCGCGAGCGTGATCGTGATGAGTTGGGTCTTATCGCCGAACTCGCCGGCGACCATCATAACGAAGATCGGCAAAAAGCCCCCGAGTACGTTCGGCACCTGCCGGTCGGTAAAGGGTATCTCGACGTTCAGTTCGCCGCCGGTACCGAAGGCACCGCCGTCGGTCCGCGTTCCTCCGTGGCCGCTCTCGGGCATCGAGCGATAGAGGAGTACGGCGAAGAGCCCGAACATCGCCGCCGTCAACAGATCGAGAGCGGTTCCCGAAATCACCTCCTGGACGAGGCCCCCGAAGACGACTTCGAGGGCGGTCCACCCGGCGAAGGCCGCTCCGGCGGCGGAAACCACCAGCAGAGGGTAATAGCGCGTCGCGAGCCCCGCGATGATGAACTGGACCTTCTCGCCGGGAAGCACGGCTAATTGCGCGCCGAAGGCGATCGCGACGACGGCGAGCCAACTCGCGTCGCTCATGAAGCGGTCACTCCGACCGCAGCACCGCTTCGTCGGGAGGGCACCGTTCGGTGGTTAGACTCGTCAAACCTATAGGTTGCGGTACCTACAACCGAGTGGGATTAGTCCGCTATCGTCTTGCCGTTCGTCCGCCGTCGTCCTTCCGTCGCCGCGAGGGGGAAAAGAGGGAGGCGAAAGGGTTCTCGTGTGCCGACCGCTCAGGCATCGACCCCCCGATCGGCTAGCAGTGTTTCGAACCCCCCTTCGTCGAGTTCCGGTACGTCGTGCTCGCCCGCGGCCTCGCGTTTGCGCGCGCCGGGCGACTCGCCGCATACGAGGTAATCGGTGTTGCCCGAGACGCTGCCGGTACTACTCGCCCCGTAGCGTTCGACGAGGGCTTCTGCCTCCTCGCGGGTGCGATCCGAAAGCGCACCGGTAAACACGAAGGTCAACCCCGCAAGCGCGTCGGGCACGTCGTCGACGGTCTCGACTCGGGGTTCGACGCCGTACTCCCGAAGCGCCGCGATCGCCTCCCGATTGCGCTCGCTGTCGAAGAACTCGCGGATCTCCGCGGCGACTCGGGGCCCGACGTCGGGCACTCCTTCGAGTGCCTCGGTATCGGCGTCGATCACCGCGTCGAGCGAGCCGAACTCGCGGGCGAGCGCCGTCGCCGTCGTCGGGCCGACCTCCGGCACGCCGAGCGCGGCGAGGAAGTCCTCCAAGGGGGGTTCCTTCGCCGCGTCGAGTTCGGCGACGAGACCCGAGGCGCTTCGCTCGCCCCATCCCTCCAGATCGGTCAGGTCCCCCTCGTCGAGCGCGTAGAGGTCGGGGAGGAACTCGATCAGGCCGACGTCGATCAACTGGTCGATACGTTCCTCGCCCAACCCCTCGATGTCTAATCCTACTCGGCTGGCGTAGTGCTCGATAGCGCGCTGGAGCTGGGCGGGACAGGCGAGTCCCCCCGAACAGTACGCGAGCGGACCCTCGCGCTCGACCGGGCTTGCACAGACTGGACACTCCTCGGGAAAGCTGAAAGTGCTCTCCGAACGCTCCTCGATCACTTCGACGACCTGCGGGATGACGTCGCCGGCGCGTTCGATCCGGACCCGATCGCCGATCGCGACCCCCAAGCGCTCGATCTCCTCGGGGTTGTGCAGGCTCGCCCGCGAAACCGTGACGCCGCCTACCTCGACAGGATCGAGCAGTGCCACGGGGGGCAGCCGTCCCGTGCGGCCCACCTGCACCGCAACTGAGCCGATCGTCGTAACCTCGGTGCGCGCGGGGAACTTATACGCATACGCCCACCGCGGCGCTCTGGAGGTGGTACCCAACTCCTCGTTTTTCGCGCGGTCGTTCACTTTGAAGACCACGCCGTCGGTTTCGTACTCCAACTCCTCGCGCCGTCCTAAGAGGTCGTCACGGTAGGCGATCGCCTCGTCGATCCCGGAGACGAGTTCGGTCTCCTCGTCGGTTCGCAGGCCCCAGTCGGGGAGGGCCTCGCGCTGGTCGGCGTGGGTATCGAACGCCGCGCCCGCCAACGTCTCGAAGAAGAAACACGCGAGCGGGCGCCGTGCGGCCACGGTCGGGTCGAGCTGTCTGAGGGTGCCGGCGGCAGCATTGCGGGGGTTCGCGAAGGGGTCGTCGCCGCGTTCCACTCGCTCGCGGTTCATCGTCTGGAAGTCCGAACGAGGAATGTAGATCTCGCCGCGCACGGCCACGAAGTCCGGAACCGCCCTCCGGGAGCCGCGGAGCCGCCCCGGAACGCTCCCGATCGTTTCTACAGTACTCGTCACGTCGTCGCCGGTCTCCCCGTCGCCGCGGGTAACGGCGCGTTCGTACTCGCCGTCCTCGTAGACGACCTCGATCGAGAGGCCGTCGAACTTCGGCTCACAGAGGTACTCGACATCGCCGACCGCAGAGCGCACCCGCTCGTCGAACGCCCGGACGTCCGCGACCTCGCCACTCGAATCGATCGAGAGCATCGGCGCGACGTGATCGACGTTCGCCAACTCCTCGACCGGTTCGCCGCCGACCCGTCGAGTCGGGCTGTTCTCAGTCGGGAGCGGAAAGGCGTCTTCGAGATCCACTAATCGGGAGAACAACGCGTCGTACGTCCGGTCGCCGATCACGGGATCGTTCGCGACGTAGTAGCGGTGATCGTGCTCGTAGATCGCCTCGCGCAGTCGTGTGGCCTGGCTTCGGGCGTCCTCGTCCGAAAGCGTCTCGACCGGCTTGAACTCCGTGGGCGGATCGCGGAGATAGGGGTTGTCGGTATCTGTATCCGCGTCCGCGGCGTCGGCTGGCATTGCTCGGATCTAGTGGTCTAAGCCCTTACTTGACTCGTCTTCGAATCGCGTCCCACTGGCCGGTTCCGCCGACGGACCTCGATACCGTCCCTCCGGCGTTTCTCCATCGACGGCGGGTTCGGCGTAGGGATCGCTGGCTCGTCGCGTTCGGTGTGTAACTTCTAATAGCTCGATAGGATGGGCAGTAACTGGATAGGGGGTCGGAATCGACGTTGACTTTCGGTATATGCTGTTGCTATTCGTTCTTTTTCTTAAATTGATCGAATAGTGGTCGCAACTTTTAAACTCGCCCGGCTTCGCCTTCTTGCTAGATGGGCACTAGTGACAAGCCGAACGTGCTGTGCTTCGTGTGTGACCAACTGCGATACGATCACTTGGGTTGCACCGGGAACGATACAGTAGAAACGCCGAACATCGACGAACTATCCAGTACCGGCGTGACCTTCGACCGCGCGTACGTGAACAACCCGATGTGTATGCCCGCACGGGCGACGCTCCTTACCGGTCGGAACCCACATCGCCACGGCGTACGGTCGAACGGTATCCCACTGTCGCCGGATCTCCCCACAGTTCCGGGGACGTTACTGGATGAGGGCTACCGAACCCACTCCGCGGGGAAGATACACACCCACCTCTATACGCTCCCGGCCCCGGAGCAGATCGCACACATCGTGACCGAACTCTCGGTCCACACGAACTCCGCGTTCACCCGGGCTCTCCGGGATACCATCGAGGACGTCCTCGAGGAACTGCTGGATCGGCCCGACGACATCGCCGACGGACGCGAGCGCGAGCGCTATCACCACGCGTTCTCACAGCGTGCCGGGAGCGCGCTGACCCAAGCACTCGAAAGCATACACGTACCGAAGTGGTCCGACGCCGCCCTCTTGTTTCGGGATATCGCGGAGGACGTCGTTGCGAAGTCGCCTGCTCGGGAGCTATCGACGTCCGAGTGGGCGGAGTTCGCGTCGGAGCTCGAACGACGACTATCGACGATGTTCGAGGACGTCGACGCGACGACTATCGGCGATGTACGAGTCGATCCGACGGAGTTCCCGGAAGCTCGGGAGGTGTGGGAAACCGGATCGGTTTCGAGCCTCCCGGAGCCGTATTACGGGTTCGAGACCACCGATTTCACCGGCGGCCACGTGAACGAGATCTACGGCGAGTACAAAAACTGGCTTCAGGATAACTACCCCGACGCGTACGACCGCCTGGCGTTTTATCACCCGGAGAACACCCGCGGCGATACGTTCCAGGTCCTCCGGGAGTGGTCGCTTCCCGAGTCGCTCCACTACAACCGCTGGATCAGCGACCGCAGTATCGAGTTCATCGACGAGCGATCGGCGGACGAACCCTTCTTCCTGTGGTGTTCGTACCCCGATCCGCACAACCCCTACGCCGCACCGGAACCGTGGGGATCGATGTACGATCCCGAGGAGGTGGCCTTGCCGACCCGGCGCGAAACCGAACTCGACGAACTGCCGCCGTTTTACAGCAACGTCTACGAGGGCGAGTTCTTCCAGTTACAGGGCCTCTATACGGACCCGGCACCGGAAGTACAGGACGACAGCATCAGGGAGATCATCGCAACGACGTATGGCATGGTCAGCTACCTCGATCACGAGATCGGCCGGGTCGTGAGGGCGCTCGAAGAACGGGGACTGCGCGAGAACACGATCGTCGTGTTCATGTCCGATCACGGAACGATGATGGGCGACCACTGGATGGTTCGCAAGGGACCCTTCCAGTTCGAAGGGTTGCTCCGGGTCCCGATGATCTGGAGTTGGCCCGGACGGTTCCCGGCGGGAAGGCGCGTCGAGACCATCTGTAGTCACGAGGACTTCTTGCCGACGATACTGGATCTCTGTGACGTACGCTCCCCGCACGCGACCTACGAGCCGCCCTACACGGAGGGCCCCTCCTCCTGGCCCGGCCGGTCGCTCGCTTCGCTCCTGACCGACGACCCCGCTGAGACGGAGCGGTCGGTCGTCGTCGAGAACGACGAGGACTACCTCGGGTTGCGTGCTCGGACGCTGATCACGGATCGGTACAAGCTCACGATCTATCCGGGCGAAGAGTACGGCGAACTGTTCGATCTCGATAACGATCCCGGGGAACTCCACAACCGGTGGAACGACCCCGAGTACGCCGAGCTCAAAAGCGGGCTCTATCGGGAACTGGCCGAGGAACTCGTGCTTCGAGAGGGCGCGGTGCCGAGCCGACGAAGCAGCGCGTAGCCGGAGGCACGATACCCGATCG
>PXQR01000049.1:18217-47984 GCA_003021235.1 Halobacteriales archaeon QH_6_64_20
GCTATCAGAGACGTCGATTCGTACGACCCGGACCCCGAGGGCGTCGTCGCCCACGTCGATGCCTGTGGCGTGTGTCGAAGCGACTGGCACGGCTGGGTCGGCAACTGGGAGTGGTTCGACTACAAGCCGCCACTGGGCCACGTCCTCGGCCACGAACCCTCCGGAACTGTCATCGACGTCGGCGAGGACGTCGAGACCGTCGCCGAGGGCGATCACATCGCGATCCCGTTTAATTTCGCGTGCGGCCGGTGTCACGAGTGCCGTAATGGCTACGAGAACCTCTGTGAGAACCACCTGGGGCTCGGCTTCCAGGAGGGCGCGCCGGGCGCGTTCGCCGAGGAGGTGCCGGTTCCGAACGCCGATATCAACGCCGTGGAGCTACCCGACGGCGTCGATCCGGTCGAGGTCGCCGGCATCGGCTGTCGGTTCATGACCGCGTATCGGGGGATGGCCCACAAGGCGGACGTGAGCCGCGGGGAGTACGTCGTCGTCTACGGGCTCGGCGGCATCGGCCTCTCGGCTGTGCACATCGCCGACGCGCTCGGCGGGAACGTCGTCGGCGTGGACCTGATGGACGAGAAACTGTCGCTGGCCGAGGACCTCGGCGCGATCGAGACGGTCGACGCGAGCGACGTCGACGATCCCGTCGGGACGGTCGAAGCGATCACCGACGGCGGCGCACACGTCTCGCTCGACGCGCTCGGGATCGAGGAGACCTGTCGGAACGCCGTTCGCTCGCTTCGCACCCGTGGTCGCCACGTCCAGATCGGCCTCACCACGAGGGAACAACGGGGCTACAACTCGTTGCCGACCGATACGATCGTGATGAACGAGATCCAGATCAACGGTTCGAGCGGCCTTCCGCCCGCGAAGTACGACGAGATGTTCCGGATGGTCGAGAACGGCGAGCTCGATCCCGGCGCGGTCGTCACCGACGAGATCGCCCTCGAAGGAGTCACCGACGAACTCGAAGCGATGACCGACTACGGAACCGTCGGCATTCCCGTCGTCAGCGAGTTCGCCTGAGCCGACAGGCGAACACGAGCTCCCAGCGGAGCCGAGACGTCCGGTATCGCGCGACCCCGGCGAGGAATCGCCCGATCGCTACCGGGGGATCGGGACCACGTGCGTCGATCGCGGCGACCTATCGCCGGAGCGGACGTACCGGCTGTCGGCGTCGTCCCCGTCTGCCTCGATTCGGTCGGTGAGATCGTCGAAGCAAGTGTCGGATATCGTTCAATAGTATTAACCGAATGACCGTTAGTACCGACCATGGGCATCCTATCGGGTCTCAAAGACAGGCTCAACCAGGAAAGCACCCAGCGTGAAAACGCCGGCATGGAGAAGGAGTCGGGCGTCACTCGGCTCTTTTTCGCGACGGACGTTCACGGCTCGACGGCTTGCTGGCACAAGTTCGTCAACAGCGCCGGTTTCTACGACGCCGACGTCCTGATCCTGGGCGGCGATACGACCGGCAAAGCGATCTTTCCGATCGTCGACGAGGGGGACCGATACACCTACAGACGCCAGGGACGCGAACACGAGATCACTAGCGAGGAAGAACTCGATCGGCTCCAGGGATCGCTCGCTGACAGCGGCTATTACCCCTACGTGCTGGATCGAGAGGAGTACGAAGGCCTCCAGGAGGACGACACGGGCGAGCGCCAGGACGAGATCTTCGTCGCCGAGATGAACGCCCGTATCGAAGAGTGGATCTCCTTCGCCGAGGAACGACTGGATGGCACGCCGGTGTACGTCTCGCCGGGCAACGACGATCCCTTCGAGATCGACGAGGCGTGGGACGCATCCGACGGAATCGATCTCGTCGAGGGCGAGGTCGTCGACATCGACGACGAGTTCCGGATGGCCAGTACGGGCTGGACGGAACCTACGCCCTGGGACACCGACCGCGAGGAGGAACGCGAGTCGCTTCGCGACCGCCTCGATCGCGTGGTCTCGAAACTCGACGATCCCGAGCGAGCGATCTTCAACTTCCACGAGCCACCCTATAACTCCCAGCTCGACGAGGCACCCGAACTCGACGAGGACCTCCGGCCGAAGTTCGGCGCTCAATCGACCGAACCGGTCGGCAGCAAGGCCGTTCGCGACGTCATCGAGGAACACCAACCCCCGCTGTCGTTACACGGACACATCCACGAGTCGCGCGGCCAAACGGAGATCGGGCGGACGACCGCGATCAATCCGGGGAGCGTCTACTCCGAGGCCGCCCTCCAGGGTGCGGTCGTCGACCTCGAACCCGAAGTCAACGTCGTGGGGCTCGTCCGAGGGTGATCACGATGGACTGTGACTATACGTACTCAGCCGGGGACACGCGTAGGGCAACACGCCGAGCCATGCGAATCGAGGTGCTACCGTCGTGACCGAACCCGAGCCCGATTCCGAACGCGACCCGGAAACCGAGTCCGAACCCGGATCCGAGCCGCTGGCGGACCCGATCGAGGAGGGCCAGCGCGTGATCGAGGCGGCCGACGAGCGTGAACTGGTCGTGCGGCTGATCGGCGGCACGGCGATCAACCGTCACGCCGAAACCGCCCGCGAGGAGCCGTTCAAGCGCGGGTATCGAGACGTCGACTTCGTCGCCACTCGGGAGGACGAGACCGAGATCATCGAACTGATGAAAGACCTCGGTTACGAGGCGAACGAGCGGTTCAACACGATGCGCCGCTTTCGTCTGGAGTTCACCGATCCGGTCAACGAACGCAAGGCCGATTACATCATCGACCGGTTCGACTTCTGTCACGCCTGGGGGATGCGCGATCGAGTGGATCGGGATCACCCGACGATCCCGATCGAGGACCTCCTGCTCTCGAAGCTCCAGATCGTCGAGGTCAGCGACCGCGACGTGAGGGATATCATCGCAATGGTGGCCGATCACCCGGTCGAGAGCGACAGCGACGATACCGAAACCATCGATCCGGAGTACATCGCCGACCTCTGTAGCGGGGACTGGGGTCTGTGGCGAACGGTGACGCTGAGCCTGGATCGGATCGACGAGTACGTTGCGAACAACGACTTGCCGCTCGATGAAGCGGAGATCGCCGACCGGGTCGGGGCGCTCCGGGATGCGATCGATGACAGTTCCAAAAGCGTTCGCTGGCGGCTCCGCTCGGTGGTCGGCGAGCGCAAACAGTGGTACAAGCGACCCGAACTCGGCTGAACCGAGCGGAGCGGTGCCGGGAGCCAGGGGACACGGTACGGCTCGAACGCCTGTAGTTAGTACAGCGAACCGAGCGAAGCGGCAGAACGATCGAATCGGCCGGATCGGTGGTCGTCGTGAGGACTACGCTCAGTCCTTCGGGATCTCCGAGTGAATGGTGCTGAGATCGACGCCTTCCTGGGAGCGATAATAACTCATACCGAGGTAGATGGCTCCCGAGAGCAAGAACAGGAAGGTGATGAAGCCGATGGAGATGAGATTGTTGAGCCCGTAGACGCTGTCGGTCGCCCACAGGTAAAACACCGACAGCAGGATAACGGAGTAGATCGCGGCGACGATCGAGACGACGGGCACGCCGCCGAGTTCGTATCTGGAGATCGGGTTCTGGCTGAACAGTTCGGGCCGACGATACGGAAAGAGCATACACGCGATCGTCGAGCCGAAGAAGGTGACTGCGATGCCGAACGTCGCCGCCAGGGTCAGCGTCTGGAAGCCCGGCGCGAAGAAGTAGATCACCGTAAGCACCAGTGCCGGGACGGCCGTCAACAGGACGGCGTAGACCGGCGTGTTGTACCGACCCTTGACCTCGGCGAAGAACTCGGGGATGGTGCGATCGAACGCCGCGGCGAAGGTAACCCGCGTTGAGGAGAGGAACACGGTCCCCGACCAGGCGAAGAACCACCCGCCCATGAGGATCGCCATGAGCTTCGCCAAGATCCCGTTACCCATCGCGATGGCGGCGATCGTCGTCGGCGAGGAGAGCCACTGTTGGGAGCCCGCGCCGACGAAGAAGTTGTAGTTGAGCGCCTGATAGAACTCGTAGCCGATCGCCGAATCGAACAGCGGCCACAGCGCGATGGCGACCACGCCGGCGGCGATCAGCGCGGCCTCGAAGACATTGAACATCTTCCTGAACTCGCCGGCTTCCCTGACCTCGCCGAACAGTGTCGAGCCCCACACCGGCCACATGATCCAGAAGAGCAACATCGGGAACAGTTTGTACGACGCCGCCCAGTTCAGGTTGAGCATCGGCGCGAACTCCACGTCCGTGCCCTGCATGATACCGCCGTAGGTCATGTCCATCCCCCAGGAACTCATCTGCGCGTCGAACGCCGACTGAAAGCTCGCGGGGTTCGTCGTCAACAAGCCGCCGACGAACAGCGCGAAGCCGAGGACGCCGACGTAGAAAAACGCCTTCTGGATGCGTGCGTACCACGCCATCCCGAGACTGACATACAGAAGCACGAACGCGATGACGATCATCGAGGAGGCGAACAACCCGATGGGCGAGTTCCAGAAGTTCGCCAGCTCAACGAACCCAAAGAGCGCCGAGACCGGAGCTAAGACGAGCCAGGACAGGATCTGTCCGTAGATCGGGACCCACAGCCACAGCACGAACACCCAGCCGGGAAACGATAACAGAAACCCCCAAAATCCGCTCAACAGTCGGCTCTGCCAGACGTAATCGCCGCCGACCCGTGGCATCGACGACACCAAGGTGGCGTACACGACGTTCTGTAGGGTCAACACCGCGATCGCGATGAGCGTCGCGAGGATCGGGCTTCCCTGCGGGACGAACGAATTGAACGTCCAGATGTAAAACCCGAGCGTCACGATGTTCACCGACAGGAACGCGTAGATCCACGCGTCGTACGAGGACCAATCACGCACCAGACCGGTCGCCTCCCTTACAAATAGCGTGTCGTCACCGGACATGATATCGATCGTACCTACATTGTCACACTTTTACTTAACGTTACGGGATGGATGTCGCTTACGCACATTGGTAAGTTTTCTGCCATTTCGTATGGCGTCGATATATCATGTGATCCGGAGCCGTAAAATGAGCGTAGCGGTCGGCTCGACCGGCGCCGGAGGATCTCGCAAGCGCTTTGTCCGCCGGCGACCGGATAGCGGTATGCGCGTCGCGTGTCCGTACTGCGCCGTTGAAGTCGACGTCACCGACCTGGCCGATCACGTCAGATCGGAGGCGGGCGACGGACACGGGCCCCGCGGTAGCGTTCCGTTCGACGGCGTCGACAACCCCTGGAACCTGCGCCTCAACGTGTCCGAAACGGACGCCGGCGGGGCGACGAGCGACAAACGAGACGACGAGGGGGACGAGGACGTACCGTCGGTCGAGGTCGTCGAAGCCGAGCTCAGGCGCGGTCGGTGTCCGAACTGCGAGTACGGCGTGATGGGGCTGAAGGGCGGGAGCGGCCTCTTTTCGCGGGGTCACCGACGGCTGGCGTGTCCGAACTGTCGGTGGGAGAGCCCCGAGTGGATATGGATCGAGGAGTAAGTCGGTCCCCCGAGGCGTCCGTCGAAGCCGGAGCGTCGGCCGAACGACGAGGCTTATGTGAGCGGGGCCGAACCGACGGGTATGACACAGCGGGCCGCGGAGGACTTCCTCCTGCTCAATCCGGGACCAGTGGGGCTGACCGACGAGGTACGAGCGGCGATGGACGCGCCGATGGTCTCCCATCGTTCGGCGGCGTTCGAGGGGACCTACGAGCGCGCCCAGCGCGGTCTCGATCGGGTGTTCACCGGATCGACGCTCGACGGTCGGCGGACCGCCGAAGGAGGGACGAGTCTGATCCTCAACGGGACGGCGACGATGGGGATGGAAGCCGCCGTCGCGAACTTCGTGAGCGGGGACGAGGAGGTCGTCGCACTGGTGAACGGCAAGTTCGGCCGCCGGTTCGCCCGTATCGCCGAGCGGTACGCCGAGGTGAAGCGTATCGAAGTCGAGTGGGGCCGGTCGTTCGACCTCGATGCAGTGGACGAGGCGGTCACCGACGAGACGGCGCTCGTGACGATGGTTCACAACGAGACGAGCACCGGGGTACTCAATCCGGTGTTCGCGGTCGGGGAAATAGTAGAGGGCAGCGACGCGTTGTTCGTCGTCGACGGCGTGACGAGTCTGGGCGGGGACGTCTTCTGCATCGACGACTGGGGCGTCGACGCAGCGATCACCGACGCGCAGAAGGCACTCGCCGCCCCGCCGGGGATCAGCGCGATGTACGTCACCGACCGGGCCGCCGCGCGCGTCGAGAGCGAGCGCGCACCCTTCTACGCCGATCTCGAAAAACACCTCCGAAAGGCCGCCGATTTCCAGACACCCTTTACGAGCGCGGTCCCCTTGTTTCGTGCGCTCGCGGTCGCCGTCGAGGACATCGAGGAGGAAGGACTCCCTGAGCGTATCCGTCGGCATCGCCGGCAGGCCACCGTCTTCCGCGAAGGGTTCGCGGCGATGGGACTGGAGGGCTTTCCCGAGACGACGGATCTGACCGTTCGATCGAACACCGTGACGGCGACGGCACTACCCGATAGGATCGAGCCAGTCGAGTTCTTCGACGCGGTGGAAGCCCGGAACGTATCGCTCAGCGGCGGGCAGGCCCACCTCGGCGGCGAGATGTTCAGGGTGAGCAACATGGGGAACCTCGCCGCCGAGGACGTCCTTCGCGGCGTGCGCGTCGTCGGCGAAGCGATGGCCGAGGCCGGCGCGAGCGTGGACACCGATGCCGGTCTCGACGCCGCCCGAGAGGTGCTTGCAAGCGGCCACAGCGACCCGGAACGGGATGCGACGAGCATCGAAGCCGCCGGAGAGTGATCGGCTGACGTCGAGAGGAGCGTTCCCGTTATGTCCGGTGGATGGTCGGAACACGTATGGATGAAACGACCGCGGCACCGCCGGTTCGAAGACAGCAACGTTTGGAGTACCCAACGGGCTGACTGTACCTCTGTCAGCACGAAAGCGTACACAGTTCATCATCGACGCCTTGCTTCGCGTCGACCGGGAAAAAGGAGTTCACGAGAACGGAACTCGCCGGGTTCGCAGGTATCAGTACTGGGAGCGTTCGACGCCACATCGACACACTGGTCGAACTCGACATCGTAGCCGAAACCGCTGGCGGAAAACGGTATCACTACGATCTCGAGAGTTCCGTCGGCCAGCGAGTCGTCGAACTGAACGGGGAGATCAACGCGGTCGGCACAACGACGGAACGGTAAGTACTATTGACTCTCGGAGCAAGGAAGCCGATCAGCGGCGGTCGCCGAAGCCCGAGTCGTCGGTTCCTGAATCGTCCACTTCGGGGTCGTCGGACGCCGGATCGGTCCCCGAAAAGCGGTCGTCGGCGTCGTGATCGGTCGTTTCGGTCCCGCCCTCTACATCGTACACTGAGTCGGTATCGTCGGGCGTTCCCGTTTCGTCCCCCGTGACGACCGCCTCGACTTCGTTCAACAGTCCGAGAAGCGCGTCGTCGGTCGTTCGCCCTCGGAGTTCGTCGATCACCATCGCGAGCAGGTCGTATTCGAGGAGGGCAACGACCACCGCCTCGCCGAGACGTGCGCCGACGCGCTGGCCGGCGATCCGCACGGCGAAGGCCTGCACGCGGTTGCCCTCGGCGAGTTCGTCGGCGAGTTTGCGGCCGAGCACGCGACCGATCGTCCTGCCGGCCTGCTCGCGCTCGATGGCGTCCTCGACGCGTTCGCCGTCGAGCAACGCCCCGACATCGACCGCCCCGAGCGCGTCGCGTGCGGTGCTCCCGGTGAGGTACGCCCGCGCACCGCGCAGGGCGAGTCCCACGACACTGCTCGACCCATCGGAATCGTCTCCAGCCATTTGCCGGATCGTCGGGACGGCCCGGCATAAACGTACGGCCGGCAACGGAGGCGAGCGGGTACCGAGGGGAAACACGGGCGACGAGCAGGGAAGGAGGGACGCCTCAACCGCGATCGAACGTCGGGATGCGGGCGACGTCGAGACGCAACAACAAGGGGAGGGCAACGAGCGCGATGGCGACCTCCGCGAACCCCACGACGAGGAAGGCGACGTCGAACCCCGCGGCGGCGGTCACGACCCCGCCGCCGACGATCCCGCCGAGGAAGCCGAGGCTACCGACGATGTTGAACCCGCCGATGGCAGTGCCCCGTTCGCCGTCGGCGGCGAGGTCGCTCACCAGCGCGAGGGTCGCGGGCGCACAGAGTGCGCCGAAGACTCCTACTAGAGCCATCGTCGCGCCCGCAAGAAGCACCGACGGCGCGAAGCCAACGGCGATCACCGCGAAGCCGAACAACCCGGACCCGACGGCGATCGGGCCGACCCGTCCGTATCGATCCGAGAGCACCCCCGAGGGGTACTGGAGCAAGGCGAAGGGCGCGAAGAACGAGGCCAAAAGCAGACCCGTCGTCCCGGCGTCGACGCCGAAGCGCGTCTGGAAGTAGACCGTGCCCACGAAGGCGAAAAAGCCGGCGGCGAGGCGGTCGATCAGGCCAAAGGCGTAGGGCAGGGCGAGCACCGGCGTGCGACCGAGCGCCGCGAGTGCGTCGAGCGCGTTCTCCGAATCAGTGGATGAGGCGCGATCGGTCACCGCGAAGACGAGGAGCGAAACGCCGAGCAGACACGCGCTCGCGGCCCACAGCGGCGCTAACGTGTCGAGCGCGTAGAGGCGGCCGCCGATCGGCGCGCCCAGCGCTGTGCCGCCGCCGATGGCGATGCCCGCACTCCCCATGTTCCGGCCGGTCCCGCCCGCCAGGTCGGTGAGCATCGTGAGCGCGAGCGAGAAGGCCCCGATGGTAAACGCCCCCTGGACGAACCGGAGCGCGAGTACGGTCGCGAAACCGACGCGGCCCGAACCCCCGAAGACCGCGAGCAGCGCGTAGCCCGCCGCGCCGCCGAGCGCGCCGAGCGCGATGAGCGGGCGGCGGCGGCCGAGCGCGTCCGACAGCGCCCCCCAGACGGCGGCAAACAGGACGAACCCGACGAACTCGGTCGCCAGGAACCAGGTGCCGGCGTCGAGCACCGGACTCCGGGCACCGAGCGCCTCGATCAGCGCCGGCACACCGGGGTAGAGCAACACCTGCGCGAAGAGCACGGCGAACACCGTCGCCGTCAGGACGACGCGATCGCGCGTGTCCCCCTCGCTCGGCGTCACCGTGGCCATACCCGTAGTGTGAGCGTCGGAAACAAAACGTCGTTCGTCTCGGTCGCCGGTCGTCGATAGCGACCTGCTTGGGTCGTTCTCCATGTCCCTGCTCCGAACGAGGAAGGAATGGGGCTAGCGGGCTATCCTGAACGCTCACGCACCGAGCGTGTTCTCGAAGAACGACAGCGTCTCGAACCACGCGCCGGAACTGGCGCGGGCGTTCGCTTCCTGGCTTCCGCCGTAGACGACGTACTCGTCCTTCGTAGTTCCTGCCGTCGGGAGATAGGGAAGTCTGATGTAGTGGCCTGCACCGGTATGGGCGTCGTGGCCGTACTCGTATGGGTAGTCGTTCGCGTCGAGGCGCGCGACGATCCGTTCGGATAGCATCGTCGAGGGCCACACCATGTCGTCGGTCGCCGACGCTAAGAAGATCGGTGCGTCGGCCTCCTCGACGGGGATCGTCGCCGCCGCGAGCGCGTCGTCGCCCGCGCTCCGGAGTGCGGGTTCGTAATACGGGAGCGGCGGTGCCGGGAGCGAGTCCGTGTCCGCGTTCGCGGTCTCCAGGAACGGAATCGGTTCGCCGGCGATCGACCACGCGGAGGTGCCCGCCGGCGTCCGATCGGCGTAGAGGCCCTCCCAGACGACCCCGCTCGGAACCCACCCGACTATCGCGCCGATTTCGTCGCTTCGGCTCCCGAGCAACAGAGCCAACGAGCCGCCCCTGGAGAAGCCAAAGAGGCCAATCTCCGGGCCGGCGACTTCGTCCTGGTCGCGGAGCCACGTTAGTGCCCGCTCGGCGTACTCGACCGGCACTTCGAGCAGGGCGTCCGGAATCGGCTCGGGGTCGCCGAAGTACTGTAATGCCAGCGCCGCGATGCCGTGAGAAGCCAACAGCCCCGCCGTCCCTCGGAAGGGTTCGCCCCCGGAGCCGTGAAGTACGAGCACCGTCGGCGCGGGTTCGTTTCCCGGCGGCGCGAAGAAGTCCCCGACGATCTCACTGTCGGGAACCGCTCGCCGCTCGACTGCGGGATCGAACAACCGCCGGGTCGTCGTCGTTTCGGCGACCGTTCGGTTATCGACCTCCGCGAGAAGCGTAACCTCGTAGCCCTCGTCGTCCGGGAGGAACAGTGCCGAGGGAGGGAGCGGTCGATCCGGCTTCGCGCCGGCGGGTCGCTTCGACCAGAACAGACCCATCGGGTCGGCGCTCTCGTAACTGCCGTCGATCGGGGTTCGTGTCGGAACTGACAGCGTTCCGTCGTCGCCGACGTCGAAGGTGGCGTGAGCCTCCCAATCGATGCCGTCTCGCGAGCGGGAACTGGCGCGAACGGTTAGCGTCGTTCCGGGTTCGAGTCCGTCGATCTCGATGGCGATCGATTCGTCGGTCAACGACGCATCCGGGACGGCGAACGACTGACCGGAGGCGAAGGATACTGCACTACAGCCGGCCGTCGAGAGCAGACCGGCACCGGCGAACAGCCGGAGGAAATCGCGCCGTCTCGAACCGCGATCGACGGACATACCTCGAACTAGCCGGCCGGATAATCAAAAGTCAAGCGCCGCCCAGTGTCGCGGTCGTTCCTGCACTCGAACCCCTCATCTTACTTGTAGTAGCGGTTGCCGGCCACGGCCACCGTATACGAATCCGTATACCGACGGGCAACGGCGTGGCGACGGCGTCGCGTAAGGAGACCGTGGAGGGGACGGAGTTCGACTAACGAGAACCCGGCGGCGATCACACAGAAGCCGAGTACCGTCGTGCCGGTGATCGCCTCCCCGAAGGCGAGCCACCCGGTCACGGCGGCGACGATCGGGGTGAGGTAGCTCACGAGGCTCACCTCGGAGGGACCGAGTTCGTGGAGCAGGTCGAAGTAAAGCACGAACCCGCCGGCGCTCGCGGCGATCGCGAGGTAGCCGAGCGCGAGGAGCGCGTCGATCGAGGGACCAGGGCCAACGGCGAGGACGGCCGCGGGCGAGGGTTCGAAGAGGCCGCTCAGGAGGTGTAACACGCCCGCACCGATCAGCGTCGTCCACGCCTGAGCCGTCGACAGCGGGAGGAGGGTATCGAACCGGGCGGAAAGCACCGACCCGACCGCGAAGGCGACCGCCGAACAAAACAGCAAGCCGACGCCGATCAACCGGCCGTCGAGAGCGCCTGTAGGGTTCGCGACGACGGCCACGCCACAGAGGGCGAGCACGATCCCGCCGATCGCCGGCGGCGAGAGACGTTCCCGAAGCAACGGTACCGCGAAGGCGGGCGTCACCACGGGCGTGAGGCTCAGGATCACCGCGCTGATCGCGCTCGAGACGTACGCCTGTCCTAAGAACGCGAACGCGAAGTGTAATCCGATCAATAGTACGCCGCCGATCGCGACCGATCGCCACTCCGCGCGCGTTGCCGGCCAGCGTCGTCGCCCGGCCACCAGAACGTAGCCGAACAACACGGCGCTCGCGACGTCGTAGCGAAGCGCCGCGAAGAGCATCGGTGGCAGCGAGCGAAGCCCCACTTCGATCGCCGGATACGAAGTACCCCAGACCAGCGCGAGCAACGTAAAGAGCGACGCGTTCCGCAACCTATCCGATCGCATAAACAAACTGCCTCCACGTCGTCGTCATCCAAATCGGTGTAGTAACCCCTCACTCTTGAGTATTTTTACGGTCGTGCTACCACGGTGCGCGGATAGACGGCCGTACCGTACCGGAATCTATCACGATTTCGCCGGCTCACGCACGACTCGTGTCCGCGGATCGATTTACCCGTCGAACCGGAGTATCTCGACCGCTCGATCGGAAAGGGAAACCGAGATCGGGTCGCCCGGGGTCAGGCGATGGACGTCGGTGTCGTCGTCGCGGGCGAGCACGGCGCTTGTACTGCGGGTCGTCGTCAGGACTTCGAGGTCGACGCGGCCCGCCGGCGACAGCGAGATCGATCGCGGCGCGTCGGCGGGCTTGTGGACGTTATTGAACGCCACGGCGATCCCGGTGTGGATGACGCCTCCGGAAATCGATCGGTAGTAGCCGGTCGATCCGAACGGCGTCGTGACGAGGAGGCCGTCGCCGATGACGCGATCGGCCTCGTAGACCGTCCGCTCGTAGTCGGCGTCGTTCGCGGCCCGGCTTTCGGCGGCGAGGGCGTCGTCGCTGTCGTCGCTGTCGCCGTCGCCATCGGTCTCGACTTCGATACCGTCGTTCGGACGATCGAGAACTCGGACGGCGAACTTCGCCGCACGGACCGGGTTAGCGTGATGCAGGTGGACGTCGTTGAGGCCGGTGAAACCCTCACCGATCGCCTCGCCGTCCCGGGTGGCGACCAGTTTCCGGTGGGTCTCGACCCAGTAGTCGAGCCCTTCGCGGCCGTCCTCGAGATCGGCAAGGCGATCCAGTAAGCCACGTTCGTTGACGTCGATCCTGTTAGCTTCGGAACCGCGTCCCGCGACCGGGAGGATCGTCGGTTCGGCGTACCGGCGGCTATTGTAGAGGATCGAGCCGTCGCCGCCGACCGAGAGGACGATCGCGTCGTCGTCGTACTCGTCGAGAACCGTGTACCCGTGATCGTCGAGGAGGGCCTCGTAGTCGGTCGCGGTGGCGTCGTCCGCCGCACTGACGAAGTATCGCATAGCGGGGTTCGACCGTCGATACCCGCGGAGCGTGAAAGAACCTGTCCAACTCGCCTCCGGCCTCGACGTCGGTGCTCGAATCCCGACCCACGGGCAGTCCCGACCTCCGAACCAGTCGTCCGGCGAGGATTGCCGCGACTCTCAGTTATAGATACGTCGAGATATATGAGTCCTGTACATGAACGGACGTGATGGCAGTTCGACTAGTCGTGGGTTCGGGACCCGGTGCGTGCATGCCGGAACGGAGCCCGATCCGACGACGGGCGCGCGCGCCCCGCCGCTGTATCAGACGACTTCGTACGCTTTCGACGACGCCGAAGACGCCGCGGCGCGCTATGCCCTGGAAAGCGAGGGCGACGTTTACTCGCGGATCTCCAATCCGACGGTCGGTGCGCTCGAGGACCGGCTGGCCGATCTCGAAGGGGGGTCGGGGGCACTCGTCACGGCCTCGGGGATGGCCGCGCTCGACGCCGCGACGCTCGTGCTCGCCGAGGCGGGTAGTAACGTCGTCTCCGCGTCGTCGATCTACGGCGGAACACACGCCTACCTCACCTACACCGCCGCGCGGCGGGGCATCGAGGCCCGGTTCGTCGATACGCTCGACTACGAGGCCTACGAGGAAGCGATCGACGAGGACACTGCCTACGTGCACATCGAGACGATCGGCAACCCATCGCTCGTGACCGCCGATATCGAGCGGGTAGGCGAGATCGCCCACGCACACGGCGTACCGCTGTTCGTCGACAACACCTTCGCGACGCCCGCGCTGTGTCGGCCCCTCGAACACGGCGCGGATCTGGTCTGGGAGTCGACGACGAAATGGCTCCACGGGGCGGGCACGACCGTCGGCGGCGCGCTGATCGGCGGGGGAACCTTTCCCTGGGCGGAGTACCCCGAGAAGTTCCCCGAGGTATGCGAGAATCCCGCGTTCGGCGGGCTCGATTTCACCGAGCGCTTCGACGACCGAGCCTTCGTCGAAGCCGCCCGCCAGCGCGGGGTTAGGAGCTCGGGGGGCGCACAGTCGCCCTTCGACGCCTGGCAGACCCTCCAGGGGCTCGAAACGCTTCACCTCCGAATGGAACGCCACTGTGAGAACGCGCTGGCGGTCGCCGAGTTCCTGGAGAGCCACCCGGCGGTTGCGTGGGTTTCCTACCCCGGACTGGAGGGCCACGAGACTCACGCGAACGCGGAGCGCTACCTGGAGGACGGATTCGGCGGGATGGTCGCCGTCGGCCTCAAAGGAGGGTACGAGGCGGGCAAACGCCTCTGTGAGGAGACCGATCTCGCGAGCTTTCTCGCGAACGTCGGGGACGCAAAGACCTTGATCATTCATCCGGCGAGCACGACCCATGCCCAGCTTTCCGAGGACCAACAGCGCGCCTCGGGGGTAACGCCCGATCTCGTGAGGCTCTCGATCGGCATCGAAGACTCGGAGGATATCATCGCGGATCTGAAACGAGTGCTGGAGACCGGACGATGACGCCAGCCCACGAACGCGACACCCTCTCGCTCGGCGAGTTCGAGTTCGAGTGTGGCGAGTCGATCCCGGATCTCGAACTCGCGTACGAGACCCACGGCGAGTTCACCGGCGACGACGCGGTGCTCGTCTGTCACGCCCTGACCGGAAGCGCCCACGTCGCGGGGCCTGGTGGGACGATATCGTCGGCCCAGGGAAGGCCATCGACACCACCGAGTTCTACGTGATCTGCGTGAACGTCCCCGGCTCGTGTTTCGGCTCGTCGGGACCGAGTTCTGAGAGGAGTGAAAGTTCGGACGGCGAACCCTATGGTACTGATTTTCCCGCCGTCACGGTCGGCGACTGGACCCGCGCCCAGCGCCGACTGCTGGATGCGATCGGCGTGCCGGGGCTACACGCCGCCGTCGGCGGGTCGGTCGGGGGGATGAACGCTTTAGAGTGGGCCAAACGCCATCCCGATCACGTCGACCGGGTGATCCCGATCGCGGCGGCCGCCCGGCTCGACGCCCAGTGTCTCGCGATCGACGCGATCGCCAGGCGGGCGATTCAGTCCGATCCAAACTGGAACTCGGGGGAGTACTACGGCGAGGAGCCGCCGAAACGGGGGCTTGCACTCGCGCGCCAGCTCGGCCACCTTACCTACCTCTCGAAGGAGTCGATGGCTCGGAAGTTCGGCCGGCGGTCGGCGGGTCGCGACGCCCTGCGGGAGGTGTTTCCGGCCGACCCAGCGGCGGGGTTCTTCCCCTATCGGGACGTCGAGTCCTATCTCGACTATCAGGGAGGATCGTTTGCCGAGCGCTTCGACGCGAACAGTTACTTGTACCTCACCCGAGCGATGGACAACTACGACCTGGCGGCGGGCTACGAATCCGACAGCGAGGCCCTCGCGGCGTTCGACGGCGAGGCGCTCGTGCTCTCGTTTACCGGCGACTGGCATTTCACGACTACGCAGGCAGAAGCCCTTGCGCGGGCCTTTCGCGAGGGGGGGTCGGGCACTGCTCATCACGTGATCGAGTCCGATCACGGCCACGACGCCTTCCTCGTCGAACCCGAAAAGGTCGGCCCGCCGCTGGCGGACTTCCTTACTGACGGCGTAGCGGGACGGGCGGTGACCGACACCGATGCCGACGACGAAGGGAAAGGAGAAGAAGGGGAAGGGAGCGAGGGGTTCGCGCCGGTTCACGTCGGGCTGTTCGGCGACTGAGCGGGAACCGAAAGTGCGAGGTATCGAGGAGTGTCCGAGGGTGTCGAGCGCGGAGCAATGGACCGGACTGGGATGGGGTTCAGGAACCCGGCGACGTCGATTCGTTGGGTCGTTCGTTCGAGTCGGAATCGGGATCCGGATCGGAGCCGGAACGGGACTCGGACTCCGAATCCGAATGCGCGACGAGGAGGTGGCGTTCCAGCCGGTTGATACCCCGAGCGTCGATCTCGAAGACCTCCCGGCAGTACGGACACCCCTTGTAGTGGACCGACATGTTACTCGGAGGGGCCCCAGGAAGCGTACCGGTCGCTCGGACTCGATACGTCCTTGCTCAGTTCGGTGATCTCGATCTCGTAGTTCGGGACGCCCTCGCGCGCGGCCTGACGGACGAGTCGACGGGGCCGGGTTTCGAGTTCGGCTTGGTTCATGTGGAGTTCTCCCCTGAGACGAAGGCAGGCACTGACCCGTAGCCGGAACTCGGCGTTCCCCGCCTCCCGTTCCCTCAGTGAGTCCGTAGGTGTGTGATACACGAGCACGCCACGAGTAGTCGTCCCTTCGATGACGAAGCAGTTAATAAGCCCCGTATGCTCTCCCCCACTTCCCCGCGCCGAGAGGCAGTTCGACCCACAACGGATGTGTGCTCGACACCGTCCGTCATCCATCATCCGTCGGTCGCACGACTCGCGGAGAAGCGATAGGGAGGCGAACGTTCTCGCGGACGGGAACAGGTCGGGTATACCTAGGGGAGGCCCTGAGGTCGGGCGGTCCGTCTCTCCGCCGTTCACGCCGCTCGGAACGTCCCCTATAGAACGACGAACCGGACGACCGAAGGGCACACTGGAACGAACGAGCGCGCTCCGCTTCGTTCCTTGCGGTCGTCGTCTCGGTGTCGCCGTCTACCGAAACCGCTGCGACCTACGCTCGGTCGACCTCCGATCGGTCCGTATCCGTACCCATTACCCGTCGTTGCCGGAGACGGGTGAGTTCGAGTCCCCAGTCGGGACTCTCGGGACTCGGGTGACGGAGGGCGAAGCCGCCATCGACCCGGACGCCGTTGGCCGCAGCGGCGCGCACGAGGAGTTCGAGCGCCGCTTCGAACTCCGCTCTGGTCGTCGGATCGACCGTCGGATTACGGGTCGGGCTCCGATCCCTGTCTCCTGGTCCCACTCTAGGACCTCCGTGCGTTTCGTGTACGTCCGACGGGCAAGGTCGTCGTGCTTGGGTATCGAAACCGTATACGCCGGGTCGAGGGTCGCGGTCGCCGTCCGTTCGACCCCGCTCCAGTGCGGGCAACGAAGCCGAACTCGGGCGGCCTCAACCGGACGAGTTCGGCTCGAAGCGTAGCGACGCGGAACGGAGCGGCCAGTCGGCGTGTACGAAGAGTCGATCAGGAGTCGTGACCGTCCGGGGACGGCCCCATCCCTAGCAGCGTCGCGGTCACTAACGCCGCCTGGCCGCGTCGTAACCGCTCGGAGACCGCCGCGTCCGAGACGTCGAGCAGATCCCCCAGGCCGGCGAGCGTGATCTCGCGCGGCACGGCGAAGTAGCCCGCTTCGAGCGCGGCGAGCAACGTCTCCTGTTGGACCGGCGTGAGCCCGAAGCGCGTGCGTGGGGCCGCGGGCTCGACGGGGTTGTGCATCCGATCCAGTGTGATTCCGAGGTCGTTCTCGATGCAACTACGATAGAAGGCCGACAGGCACTCGTAGCTCGCAAAGCGCAGTTGGAACGTCCAGTCGGTGGCCGTGCCGTGAGCGTCGAGCACTACGGCCCCGGCGTCCATGAGGTTCTCTAGCAGGCCGTCGATTGCCGCGGTCCAGTCGATCCGAATCAGCGATTGTCCGTGTAGCTCGTCGACGACCGACGCGTTCTCGACGACGTCGTTTGCGGACAGCGACGCGATCATCGCGTCGCTGTCCTCGGTTTCGATCCAGAAGTACGGGAGCGCGGTGTTCCCGAGCGGGACCAGCTGTTCGAGGTCGATTCGGGCCGCTTCCGTACTACTCAGCACACGCCCAAGCTCGAAGTTCGCCGCCGGTACCGTGACAGTTGCGATGACGGTCATCGTCAGTATCGACCTTACTATATGAACACCATTGATGCCAAAGTTACGTTCGACTCTTCCCGCGGTCCTGCTGGGTGGCGATCGTCGAGTTCTTCGGCGCGACGGCTGGGGGTCCGAGCCGGATCGCTCGTGAGGGCTCCTCGCATCCGAGAAGCGATACCGTCCGCACGGGTACGGACTCGAGCTGTAACTGTCATGCTGTTCTCTATCGGGGGGAGTTCGTTCCGTAGACAGGACGACTGGCTCCGTCACCGTACAGCGCCTCCAGGCGTCCCACCAGTGTACGCCGAGTAGTGGGGGTGCGTCCGCGGAGCGCGATAGTCCGTCATACCTCAATTGTTCAGTTCTAAGAAAGCGCGCCTTGCTACGGCAGCGAGGACTACTACTCTGGATTTCGATGCGAGCGGCGCGACGGGATGAGCGGGGCCGAAGAACTCGACGATCACCGGTCCGTCCACGAGTTCGTCGAGGCACGCGACACGGGGACGACGACCGGCGTTATCCGACGGTAGCGACCGATCCGCCGACGAGACGGTAGCAACCCTCCGTACGGCGTGCCCGACGCGCACCCGAACCTGGATGCCCGACTAGAGGAGCTATTCGCGGAGGAAACCCGAACACAGGGCACGGAGCATGCCCGAACAGCGCGGCGCGCTCTTTCGCGGTTGAAACCGGTAGACTCGTTGACGCGGAACCGGTCTCCCTGTTCGCACGCCTCTCGATGGAGACAACGCCCATGTCACCACCGAAGCGAGCGGACGACCGGACCGATCGAGGGGCCTTCGAGACCGAACTCCGAGAGCCCGTCGCCCGAGCCCAGGAGAACGGGGTTTCGATCGCTGGCGCGTACAACGCACGCTCGCCGCGCTGAGACGTCCCGGACTACACGATCGAGATCAGCGAAACAACGAAGCGAAACCGCGGTACCCCGGACGACCACGCCGGAGACGAGTCGCTCGAACGGTGAACCGTCGGGCGGGAGACTCGTCCCGTTCGAATCGTGAACGAAACGACGAGCGAGATCCCCACCGGACCGCAGTCGAAGCCTCCGGCGGGAGAGCTTCCGCTTATAAAACAATTCTGAAAACGAGTTCTAAACCCCTAACGCTTACATCGAGGGCTGGTCATCGTATGACCATACGAGCCGACTGCGACGGGATCGGGTGGGGCCACCGTCGCGGCCCGTTTCTCGGACCGAGCGGGAGCGTTTCCGGTGAGCGTTGCCGTCGAGTTCACTGTTCCTGCCGCGGACGTCGCGCTGGGCCAGGTGTTCGAGGACGTCCCGAGCGCCCGGATCGAGCTCGAACGTACGTCCCGATGATCGACGCCGTAATGCCCTTGTTCCGGGCGCGAGAGGCCGATCCCGATGGCCCTCGAAGCCGCGCCAGCGGCCGACGACGTCGTCGAGGTCGAGGTGCTCGACTCGATCCGAAGCGTGTCCGTCTCGTGGCCGGTAGCGCTCGCGTGATCGATGGCCAGCGAGGTACGTTCGCGCGATCCGTGCTCGCCGTCGGTGACGAACCACTCGCAATCGCAACAGTACGTGATCTCCAGTGTCATGGGTTCGCTTCACACAGTGCGCAAAGCGGTATGGACTCCCGCCGTGGGGATCGAGGTGGTTTATACTAGAGAATCGAAAGTCAGGGGACAGCGCCGAGGTTCGGTCGTCCCGGATGGGATGTCTCGACGTCGGTGCCACCGGCATCCGATTCTCGGCGGTATTCGTATCGAGAAGTCCTCCGGCCCTACACAGTACCCCTCGGTAGCGAGTCGGAGACTCTCCGGGACCTGTATTACGGAGCTCAGGGCCTCGGTCTATAACAGGCGAACGGCCTCCCACTCGCCGACGTCGGGGCCATCGACACCGCCCTCCCAGGACGAGGCGACCTGCCTGCCGTTCACGAACTGGCCGTAGCGCTCGTCGTCGACGCGGATGTCGAGGCGAGTGTTCCCGTCGGGTTCGATTTGCCAGCTAACCCAGACCTCCTGATCGCCCTTCGTGAGCGGGTGGTCGGGGGCATACGGGTCGCCGCCCTCGGCGACGTGTTCGACGTAGGCGTGTAGGCGATCTTCGATCGACACGTCCTCAACTGCCATAGCTACCGTCGCGGCGTACCGATAATAGTTACTTAGCCGGTGAAGATCGACAGTCGATTCCTGTGTCACCGGTCGAGTGTGGTAGGGACGATACCGGCTACAGGTCAGTGCTCGCTTCGGAGCACTGGCCGACGACCCGCTCGCGAGCGGACGGCATACGGGGGTCGGAGCAAGCGCGTAGGGCCACACTACGGCCCGTTAGCGCCCGTTTCGATGTTCTCGGTCGGCGGGTCGTACTCCGTTGGAGCCGTGAAATCGGGTATCGCTCCGGGCGTCCGAGCCGGTAGGACGGCGGTACGATCGGGGTCGGAACGTGCGACCTCGGCGAGTCCGATCGATAGGGTCGTATCGGTATCGTCAAGCGAGTCAGTCGACGAGGTAGCCGAGATCAGCGAGCTGGCGTTTCATCGCGTCGGAGTACTCCGCCCGACGGGGTTCGGCGTCGGTATAGCCCGGCGTCCCGGCGGTCCCGGTCCACCGGGCGTAGATGCCCGCTAACCGATCGCGCTCGTCGGGGTAGGTCGCCCCGACGTCCGCGGTCTCGTCGGGAAGGCGGTATAGTTCGGTCCGGTCATCGCTCGCGAGGTACTTGAACTCGGGCGTGCGCAGAGCGGTCAGGTCGGCGTGGTGATAGGGCGCGTCGTCGAAGTCGGGGTTCAGTTCGGAAAAGCGGTCGAGGTTCTCGCTCGCCCGATCCCAGCCGCGCTGGGTGATCGTATACCCCCGTGACTCGCTTCGCATGTCGATCCCCTGGAACTGCTCAGTACGAGCGCCGACGTGATCGAGGATCGTCCCCATGACGTCGGCGTGTTGAACCATGCCCTCGTACTCCGTGATCTCCTCGAAGCCGTAGGTGACGAGCGGGACGTGGCAAACCGCATCGTTCGTCGTCACCATGTGAGCCAACATGCCGTCCTCGCCGAAACACTCCCCGTGGTCGGCCGTGATGACGATGATCGTGTTGTCCAGGAGATCGAGTTCCTTGAGATAGCTTACGAGGTTTCGGATCCGGTCGTCGGTGTAGGCGATCTCCCCGTCGTAGAGCGCTTCGATCGCGCGCCACTGGTCGTCGGTAAAGTCACAGCCCTCGGCGATGTTCCGGTGCAGGTCGGCGCTGTGGCGGGTGCTTACGTCCCTGGCCTCGCTGATCGACATGTCGAACGCGTCGGCGAAGCGTTTCGTCTCCTTTCGGGGCGGGTAGTAGAGGTGGTGAGGATCGCCGTAAAAGGTATAGAGGAAGAACGGATCGTCGCTTCGCTCGTAGGAGCGGAGCCAGCGTTTCGCGATTTCGTTCGTGAGAAAGCCGGTATCGAAGCGATTGGTGTCGAGCGTGAAGCCAGGACCGTGACGATGAAAGCCGAGCCCCGATTGAGGCCGGTGGCCGGACTCACCTGGCCGTGCGGAGCGACGAGCCCGGTTCGGTACCCGACCTCCCCCAACAGTTCGGGCACCGTCTCGAAGTCCTCGGGTAACACGTCGTGGATCATCCCCGTGCCGTGGTGGGAGGGATAGGTGCCGGTGAGGATCGAGGCGCTGGAGGCGAGCGTCCAGATACCATGGGAGAAACACGACGCGAACCCGCGGCCAAGGTCGGAGCGAGCGATCCGCTCGGTGTTCGGCATGGTCGCCCGGTCGTAATCACCCAGAAAGGTGTGATCCGCCCGCGTGCTCTCGACGGCGATCCAGACGACGTTAGGACGGTTCATCTCTGTTGTGGGGGAGTACGGAGAGTACGTTTTGAGTACATTGCTACCTATTTTAGCTGTGGTTCGAGAGCATTTATTAAATAGGGTATTAACACGCTTCGGTAGTATCGGATCCGATCGGAGCGTAGGGGCGGACTAAGGGGCAGTATTAACTCAGAGGTGCAGGAGAGGACAACGAGTCAGGCCGAACGGTTCGAAAGCCCACCGGCACGGTCGGCGAACCTCCGGCGACGCAAGGACCGCAGGCCGGAGGCCGAGAACCGTGGTTCGAGAGACGCGGGAGCCGACTGCGCCGGCCGCCGGCGATCGAACGGCGGAGGGAAAGCCGAGCGAAGCGGCGGCTACGATCTCAAGAGACCTTTGACTTCGAGGACGCCATGCAGACCGGCCATCGACGTCACGACGACGTCACAGACCGGTTCGACGGCCGGTTTCGGGTCGTAGCCGATCGCCAGCCCGCAGGCCGCGAGCATCGGCCGGTCGTTCGCCCCGTCGCCGACCGCTACCGTCTCCGCGATCGGAACGCCCGCCTCCGAAGCCAGGTCGGAGAGGACGTCGTCCTTCGTCCCCTCGACGAGCGGTCCCTCCACCGTGCCGGTGAGTTCCTCGCTTGCGACGACCAGCCGGTTCGCACACACGCGATCGACGGCTACGCTCTCCCTATCGAGCGCCTCCCGAACGCCGCGTTCGAACCCGCCGGTGAGGATCCCCGCCGTGACGCCCGCCTCGTCGAGCGCGCCGAGCACGTCGGCCGCACCGGGTCGAAGGGAAACCGCCGAGAAGGCCTCGTTCGTCCGGTCGATCGACAGACCCTCTAATAGCGAGACGCGCTCGCGCAGGCTTTCGGCGTACCCGATCTCGTCGTTCATCGCCCGCTCGGTGATCTCGGCCATGCGGTCGGCGACGCCGCACTGTTCGCCGAGCAGGACGGTCATCTCCGAGTCGACAAGGGTGCCGTCGAAATCGAACGCGACGAGGGACATGACGGCTTTTCGACCGGCAGGACGTTCATACCTGTCGACTCCTCGTTAACGGGAGGCTGATAACGGGTGAGCGCCAGGCCGGCGACGGGTCGGACGTCTCACGGCGTGCATAGGAGCGCAAAGCAAGGGTTATTCCTTCGCACCCGAAGCCCGAAACATGGAAATCCTCGTCACGGACCCCATCGCCGACGCCGGCCTCGCGTTGCTTCGCGACGCCGGCCACACAGTCGAGACGGCCTACGACGTCGAGGGCCATTCCCTGTACGACGCGATTTCCGACGCCAGTGGGCTGATCGTTCGCTCGGGCACCGACGTCACCGCCGACGTCTTAGAGAGCGCGCCGGAGCTCGCGATCGTCGGCCGGGCGGGGATCGGCACCGACAACATCGGCATCGAGGCTGCCACCGACCGGGGCGTGATCGTCGCGAACGCCCCCGAGGGCAACGTCCGTGCCGCCGCCGAACACACCGTCGCGATGACCTTCGCGGCCGCCCGGTCGATCCCCCAGGCTCACGCCCGGCTCAAAGAGGGCGAATGGGCGAAAGGCGACTTCTTGGGCACCGAACTCAACGGCAAAACCCTGGGCGTCGTCGGCCTCGGCCGCGTGGGCCAGGAGGTCGCTCGCCGGCTCGATAGTCTCGGGATGGAGCTGGTGGCCTACGATCCGTATATCGCCGAGAGCCGTGCCGATAGGTTAGGAGCCGAACTCGTCGAACTGGACGAGTGTATCTCCCGCGCGGACGTACTGACCGTTCACACGCCGCTCACGCCCGAGACGGAAGACCTCATCAGCGACACCGAACTCGACCGGATGGAGGGCGGCTACCTGGTGAACTGTGCGCGTGGGGGCGTCGTTGACGAGGCGGCGCTGGCGAGGGCGGTCGCCGATGGCACACTTCGTGGCGCGGCGGTCGACGTCTTCGCCGACGAACCGGTCTCGCCGAACAACCCGCTGTTGGACGTCGAGAACGTCGTCGTCACCCCCCACCTCGCGGCGAGCACCGAGGCTGCCCAGGAACACGTCGCGACGTCGATCGCCGAGCAGGTTCTCGCCGCGCTAGAAGACCGGCCGGTCGCGAACGCGCTGAACGCCCCCTCGATCGACGAGAGCGCCTTCCCGCGGATCCGCCCGTACATCGACATCGCCGAAACCGCCGGCCGGATCGCGGTCCAGTTGTTCGACGAGCGGGTCGCGGAAGTCGAGGTCACCTACGCCGGCGAGATCGCCGCCGAAGACGTCGATCTCGTGACTGCGAGCGCGCTGAAGGGTGTTTTTCGCCCGCTCGAATGGCAGGTCAACGCGGTCAACGCCCCCCGGGTGGCCGACGAGCGGGGCATCGAAGTCTCGGAGGTCAAACGCCGCCAAGCCGAGGACTTCCAAAGCCTCGTGACCGTGGCCGTCCGCGACGACGACGGATCGGAGATGAGCGTCTGTGGCACGCTGTTCGCCGGCGAGGACCCCCGGATCGTCCGCGTGGACGGCTTCCGAGTCGATGCGATTCCGGGCGGCCGGATGATGGTTACGCGAAACGCCGACGCCCCCGGCGTGATCGGCCTCATCGGCACGGTGATGGGCGAACACGACATCAACATCGCCGGGATGTACAACGCCCGGGAGGCTCACAGCGGCGAGGCGATGACCGTCTATAATGTCGACCAAGCGGTTCCCGAAGAAGCGCGGGAGAAACTCGAAGCCGACGAGCGGATCATCTCGACGCGCTACATCACGCTCAATGACGGATAGACGACGGACGCGCTGAGACGAGCGAAGACGCTCTTATTCGAAGAACACCCCTACACGCGAGGATCTACCTGACGCCGATCGACGAGCCAAACACGCATACGGCGAGCAGCTGAACCCGTCCCCCTCGGAGGAACTTTTTTTACGACGGTACTGAAGGGTACGGTCGCGTTTCGTGAACGTTCGCAGGTATCGCATCGTAGACCGACCCTGCGACACGGAACGCAACCCACAATGGATCGAGACGAATCCGAACCGAGGACGGACGAGACGAACGGGGAAACGGGACGCTATGATCGCCGGTCGTTCATGGCGATCACCAGCGCGACAGGCATGGTCGGCGCGTTCGGCGGCCGCTTCGATCTCGGCGACGTGCGGGCGGTCGGTGACGCGCGACGAACGGGCGACGACGCCGCAAGCGCGGCCGCCGAGAACGGAAACGAGGAGCTGCCGACCGGCACCGAAGCGCTGCTCGGCTATATCGAGGCGAACTACGGCGATCGGTTGAGCGACGAGGACGTAGACGCGATCGAAGCCGATATCGCGGCCGATCTGGACGCCGCCACGGCGGTGAACGAGGTCCCGCTCGAAAACGGCGACGCGCCGGCCTACGAGTTCGAAGTCTACCGTGAAGAGGAAGGAGAGGAGTAACGATGGCGATCGATACCGACGTCCTATTTGGAACGATCGAGGAACTGGGAGCCGGCCTGCGGAAGGGCGAGTATAGCTCGCGCGAGCTCGCCGAAGCGTACATAGACCGGCTCCGCGAGGTCGGACCCGACCTCAACGCGGTCGTGACGATCACCGAAGAGCGCGCTCTCGAAGCGGCCGACCGGGCCGATCGGGAACTCGACGACGGCGAGGACCGCGGCCCGCTCCACGGGATCCCCTACGGCGCGAAGGACCTGCTCGCAGCCGAGGGCTATCCGACGACGTGGGGAGCCGAACCGTACCGCGACCAGGCGTTCGAGGAGGACGCAGCGGTCGTGGACCTGCTCGACGACGCCGGCGCGGTGTTGATCGCGAAGCTCGCGATGGTCGAACTCGCCGGTGGACTGGGCTACGAGCAGGCCGACGCCTCGTTTACGGGGCCGGCGCGCAACCCCTGGAACACGAGCGCGTGGACCTGTGGATCGTCGAGCGGGCCCGGCGCGGCGGTGCCCGCGGGACTCGTGGGATTCGCGATCGGGAGCGAGACCTTCGGTTCGATCCTCTGTCCGGCGTCCTTCTCGGGGATTTCCGGGCTGCGCCCGACCTACGGCCGTGTGAGCCTGGACGGCGCGATGGCGCTTTCCTGGACGATGGACAAGCTCGGCCCGATGTGTCGGTCGGCGACCGGCTGTGAACTCGTCCTCGGCGAGATCGCGAGCGCGACTCCGGCAGGAATCCCGCCGATCGAGGCCGAGCCCGATCTCGACCGCGAGGACCTGCACCTCGCGGTTATCGAGGGCGTCGGCGAAGAAGAACAGGAGGGAGTCCGGGAGAACTACCGCGAATCGCTGTCGGTGCTCGACGACGTGGCGTCGATCGAGACGATCGCCCTACCCGACCTGCCGGCGGGCTCGGTTGCGGGGATCGTGATCGACGCCGAGGCCGCCGCGGCGTTCGACGACTTAGTGGACAGCGGTCGCACATCGGAACTCACCGCGCCGGCCGATCGCGTCGGCGGGTACAGCCAGCGTGTCGTGCTCGCGAAGGACTACATCAACGCGATGCGCGTGCGGGCGAAGATCCAGCGCGCGATGGACGAGCTCTTGGAGCCGTTCGACGCCGTCGTTACCCCCACGAGGAACTCGGTCGCGAGCCCGATTTCGGGGTCGTTCGTCGAGTACTTCGGCCGGTTCGGCGGCCCGTCGATCGAAAGCTTCGCCAACGTCTGTGGCCTGCCCGGGGTGTCCGTACCGAACGGGTTCGCCGAGCGCGGTTTGCCCACCGGTCTCGCCTTCACCGCGCGGGCGGGCAACGATCGCGAGGTGCTCGCGGTCGCAAGCGAGTACCAGCAACTGGCAGGCCGACCGGACTACACCGAACTCATCGACGTGAGCGCGTGAGTCGGAGGAGCGGCGGCCACAGTATCAACGCTTGACCGCTCGCCCCCATCGAAGTTACTCCGCGAGATGATCGAGCACGCTCTCGGTGTCTCCGGGGACCGGCTCGGGGTCGCTACCCGCGGCCGCCGCGGCGTCGGGGTCTTTGAGCAGGTGGCCCGTCGTGAGACAGACCACCCGCTCGTCGCCGTCGACGACGCCCCGCTCACGGAGCTTTCGCAGACCGGCGAGCGAACAGGCAGAGGCCGGCTCGACGCCGATCCCCTCCTCGGCGAGCGCTCGCTGAGCGGCGGTGACCTCCCTGTCGGAGACCGAGATCGCCGTCCCGTCGGTTTCCCGGATTCCGGGGAGCGCTTTCGGCGCGTTGACCGGATTGCCGATCCGGATGGCGGTCGCCTTCGTCTCGACGGCGTCCCATCGCTCGATGGCCTCGTTCCCCGATTCGATCGCTTCGACGAGCGGGGCGGCACCGTCGGTCTGCACACCCGTCAGTTTCGGCATCTCGTCGGCCGCCAGGGAGTCGCTCTCGACGAGTTCGCGAAAGGCCTTGTAGAGCGCGGCGGTGTTGCCCGCGTTGCCGACCGGGAGACAGATCCGATCGGGCACCGCGCCGTACTCCTCGCGGAAGTCCTCCAGGATCTCGAAGGCGATCGTCTTCTGCCCCTCTAGTCGAAAGGGGTTGAGCGAGTTGAGTAGATATGCTTCGCCGCGATTCGCGAGGTCGCTCACGATATCGAGACAGGTGTCGAAGTTGCCCTCCACTTCGAGCACGCGGGCACCGTGGATCGCCGCCTGGGCGAGCTTGCCCGCGGCGACCTTGCCGGTCGGAAGCAATACGAGGGTCTCCAAGCCCGCGCGAGCACCGTAGGCCGCGAGCGCCGCGCTCGTGTTCCCGGTCGAGGCACAGGCCAGCCGCGAGACACCGACCTCTTCGGCGACCCTGACCCCGACGGTCATGCCCCGGTCCTTGAACGAACCAGTGGGATTCATCCCCTCGTGTTTCACCCGAAGCGCACGGAGATCGAGGTCCTCGCGTAACCCGGGGACTTCGTACAGCGGGGTATCGCCCTCGGGCAACGAGACTCCCGAATCGAACGGCAGGGCCGCGGCGTAGCGCCAGACGCCCCGGCCGGAAAAGTCCGTCCACGTCGGGTACTCCCCGTACCTCGCTTCGAGCAGGCCGCCGCAGTCCGCACAGCGGTAGATGACCTCGGCGAAGGGCGCGAAGGCCTGCCCGCACTCGATACAAGCGAGCCACACACCGTCCTGGGCAACGGCGGGCGCTTCGCGTCCCGAGAGCTGTAAGTCGGCCATTGACGGAACGGAGACGTGGCGGGCGCAAAAAGGAGACGGTGTGTAGACGATGGTACGTTCCGATACGGGACGGTCGCGCGACGGGACAGTATAGCAGCGTCGAGAACCGCGACGACGATCCCGTCGTTCGTGCTCTGCCGGGTTCGCCGGCGTTGCGCTACTGACTCCTGTTTCCCACGGCGAGGGACAGCAGTCCGACGGTGCCGGTATCCGGTTCGTCGAGCGTGCCCGATGTGATTGCTATAATAATCCATCGCCATCGTGTGTGACCGATGGGCTTGCGATAGCAACACACAGTCGAGAAACCGTTATTTCCGTTACCGATAGTCTTCATGCCGGACGGGCAATGACCAGTAACAGACGACAGTTCCTGCGCGTGAGCGGACTCGTGGCAACCGGCGCGCTCGCCGGTTGCTCCGGTCAGGACCAGGGCGGACAGAGCGGAACGACGGCGACCCGGAGCACCGCCACTGAAACCGCGCCAACCACGGGGACCGAAACGGAAACCGAGACGACCGAAGGAGAGGAGGGAGACGGCGAGCAGACCGCTTACACCTGGATGGACGCGACGTGGGATTCGTACTGGTACTCCCTCTATAACATGAGTGCCAACATCTCCATGAGCGCCAACGGGGTTCTGTTCCCGCACAACGAGAAACAGCAGGCGGCGTTCGAAAACCGGTTCCCGAAGATGCTGCAGGCCGCGAACCGGAAGCGACCGCCGATCGAGAACGCGAACCTCAACATGGCCGCGTTCACCGATGCCGACCCCCGTTTCACCCAGCAGCCGGCCTTCGGGTTCGGCAGCGGCGAGAAACGACCCAATGCGTCGACGCTCGCGTGGACCGAGTACTCGGGGGTCATCAGTCCCTCCTCGCTCGCCTGGACCCATCTCAAGGGCGTCACGTGGGCGAAGAACTTCCAGAACCACGCCGACATCCTCCCATCGACCCTCGCGCCGTTGTTCCGCGCCGAGGTGCTCGCGACACTCGCCCAACTCGGTATCACGGCGTCGCTGATCGCCGGCGGACCCGAGAGCAACGGCGCGCTCACGAAAGGCGACTCCCTCGAACTCGTCTCGGAGTTCAACCCGAAGCGAGGGGAGGTCGTGGACGAGACGACCCGGCCCAACCACCACTCGGCGATGCTGTGGTTTCTGTCCGATATGACGAGTCTCACGACGGGCGGGTGGTTCGGTTACGAGCAGCCCCAACCGCTCATCCCTCCCGAGAAGATCCGGATGCTGACCGACGGCATGGCAGAAACCACGATGAACGCTTTCTCGCCGTCGGCCATCGTCGAAATGGGGAGTACCCGCGACCTCGGGCAGATGCTAGGAGCGATCGGCTGGTACGGCACTCACGCCGGCTCGTCGAAGCTTCGGTCGCAGGCCGCCGAGTACGCGAACGCGCTCGCGAGCGAGGTCGAGGCGAACCTCGCGGGCAGCGGCAGGATCGAAAAGGGCGCGAAGAATCAGGCCGCTACACAGGCCGTCGTCGGGCAGGGGTTGCTATGGGCCTCACAGATCGACGGCGTCGATCACCGTTCGATGGCCGAGGGCGTACTCGGGTACATGGCTTAGGAGTTGTTCGACGCCGATGCCGGCACGTTCGTAAGCGGCCCGAACACGAACACCTACACGATCACGGCCCGGGACGCGGGCGACATCACCGGCGGCGTGAACGCCGCAATCAACGTTCTCGGCATGGAGGACCTGAAACAACCCTACACGGACTTTTTCAATCAGACGTTCAATCGCGGCCGGCTCCAGCGCGCACAGCGCCCCCCATCGCGGAGCGAGGACGCGGAGTTCACGCTGCCGCTCCCGTCGAAAGCGGGCGGGAAGTTCGGACAGGCGGCAGTCTACAACGGCGCCGTCGAGTACGACAGCAGCGCCGAGGAGTGGTCGGTAAGCGACGACCGATTCCGTACCGCGGAGGCACTCTACCTCGCCAACCAGGACATCTGGATCAGCCAGTGGGGCGGCGAGTTCTACCAGAACAGCGGCGTCCCCGGCGAGGTCGACGCCCCCCAAAACGAAATCGACCTTTCAGGAACCCCAGGAACCGACACCACGGCAGCCCAAACCGAGACGACCGCCAGTGCGGAGAGTTCACAGGCGATCGGCGACTGGCTCTCGGGGACTAGCAACTACGGCGGAAGCGTCGCGGACACGACCGGCTCGGGAAGCGTCGAGGTGGCGGTCGGCGCATCGGGCAACGGCGGGAACTTCGCGTTCGCGCCGCCGGCGATCCGCGTCTCGCCCGGAACGACCGTCACCTGGAGTTGGACCGGCGAGGGCGGGGCCCACAACGTCGTCGGACAGGACAGCGCCTTCGACAGCGGCGACCCGCAGTCCGGTAGCAACGTTACGTTCGAACACACCTTCGACGGGAGTGACACCTTCCTGTAT
>PXQR01000050.1:0-44796 GCA_003021235.1 Halobacteriales archaeon QH_6_64_20
GTCAAGTTCCTGCATGAGGTCATCGACTTCTTGATCGTCGGTGACCTGCCGATTGCTTCGAAGCGGGCCGATCCAGTCCTTGTAGTAGGATTCGAGATGGCCGATGAGGTCGGAATCGTGTGTGAACCACGAATCGAAGAGGTAGGTGTCCGCAGGTACACCTACCTCTTCTTCGAGTTCGGTAACGATCTCCCTGGCGAGATCGTACTTGCTCTCGTCGTGTTTATTATCTTCGTAGAGGCAGAAGGTAAGCGGGTAGGCGGTTTTGTGATCGGCATAGAAGGCGTAGACGACGTTTTGACCCCAGACAGTGTCACCTTCGGCGTGACCGTAGAATCGACCGACGCCGGGGACTCCGTCCCCGGTTTTCTGGTTGATCGTGTCGTTGAGGATGGCGTAGCCATCTTGTGACCAGCGTGTCTCACCGCGTCGCTGGAGTTCTTCGAGCCGTTCGTGGTTGAGTTGCTCTTCATCCCAGTCGTACTCGGTGAGGAACTTGTTGAGCGCCCGGTCGCTCTTTGCTGGAAGAACCTCGCGTGCGATGCCCGTCACGGTCTTATTGCTGGCCGCAACAAGACCGGTGACGTAGGTTTTCGCATGATAGCGTTGAGTCGGTGACAGCGACTCGAACCCGTCGAGCACCTCCGTACACGATAGAAAGTCCGTGATCGGCATCATCGGCCGTTGCCAGCCTCTACGTCACGTACCTACTTCAACATGCAAAGCTGAGTTACATATAGAAACGCTTAGCGACGCTATAAATACGCTCTCGCCAGTGGTCGAATCGTGTATGGAAGCCGACCTCTGGTACGTGCTCGCCGGAACGAGTGGCGGGACGAACCGGGTGCGAGTGATCCGGTTGCTCGACGAGCGACCGCGAAACGCGGGTCGGGTCGCGGAAGCCCTCGATCTCGATTATAAGACGGTCTGCCGTCACCTCGGCGTACTCACCGAATACGGAATCGTCGAGCGCGCCGAGGAGGACCACGGCGTACACTATCGACTGACCGAGGAAGCAATCGAACGCCGAGGTACCCTCGATGCTGTGCTGGAGACGGTCGGCTGAGCGGTAGCGGGACCGACGAACGCTGCACGCGCGAGCGAACCGCTCGCGGTTCGTTCGGGTTTTTGATGCAACGGTTGTTCCCGTTCGCTCCTTGCAGTCGCTCACCTCCCACTCCCCGCTCTCGTTCGCTCGTTTCACTCGCTCACGAGAACAGATTTTTACCGGGTCCTCACTCATGGTTCGAGAGAGCGAGGACCCGGCAAAAATGTGCGTTAGAAGGCCCCGAGGCTCGCCTGTCGATCCCGGGTCGACTCGGCGGCGATCTCGTAGCCGACCAATTCACGCAGGTCCGTCGCGTAGGTCGTCCCGGCTCGTTCGAGCACCAGTATTCGGCCTTTCGTGCCGAGGACGATACCGGTCGCAAGGCGTTCGGCGACCGGTCGTTCGGGGAGCGCGAACCCGTAGTCGAACTCGAAGGTCTCGATCGGCGCGTGTTCTTCGAGCAGGGCCTCCCAGGCGTCGTGATCGACCGTCGCGGCCAACCCCTCGATCTTCGTTTCGACGCGGACCGCTTCGGGGATCTCGGCGGCGATCTCGCGCTCGACGCCGCGGGCGATCGGTCCCGACGAGACGGTGTGGATGTGGGCGGCGCGGTCGGCACCCTGCTCGCGCAGGCGAGTATCGAGACGCCATGAGCGGGTGATGCCGACCTTGAACATCGCAGGGGCGAACGCGGCGAGGTAGATCGCGTGCTCCTCGTCTGCGTAGGTGGGTGCCCACTCGTGAGTATGGCGATCACAATAGGGAGCCGGCTCCCGATCGCAGGGGTAGTGGGTTCCGTCATCGATAACACCGGCACAGTGGCGCTCGCCGAGCGGGTAGGCGAGTTCTACGCTCGGCTCTAAGGACACGCGCTCGACGCTTCCGTCAGCGGCGAGCAGGAGCGCCGGGTCGTCCGGTCCGGTGCGGTAGCCGGCGATCTGCACAACTCCCGTACGGTCGGTCCGGTGAAAGGTGTAGCGCTCTCCCGACGAAGCTAACCCGAGCGAACCCTCTCGGGACCGGTGATCAGATCCGCCGTCGTAACCAACGAGGGACGTCCTCGAGATCGGCTTTTGTGTACTCGTTCCCTTGTCCCCCTATGGCGCTTCACGGCGACCTCGAAACGGCGATCGAAGACGACGGCGTGTACTTCCGGTTCGAGGTCACGAACGATGGGAACAGCGCTGAGGAGATCGCCTTCCGGGACGCTGGAAGGGTGGATGTCGCCGTCGAGCGCAAGAGCATGGGGGAGCGCGAGAGCGACGAGGGACGTGAGGTACACTGGCGTTACAGCGACGATCGGGGTTTCGCCCAGGTAATCGAGACCGAACGGCTCGATCCGGGCAAGTCGGCGACCTACGAGTGTCGATGGCCGTCACCCGATCCCGGCACCTACGTCGCTCGAGCGACGCTTCGCGCGTACGATTGCGATCTCGAAGCCGAATGTGAGTTCTCGGTCGACGAACAGGTGTGAACGTCAGCGAAAGAGTCGGAAGATTCCGGCGGCGATCGTGGATGTCGACGGTCTGATATCAGCGTTCGATCGCCCGCGTCGAATCGTCGGAGTTCAGTCGTCGAGGTGGGCCTGTTCGAACGGGCGAGGCGGCAGTCGGAGTTCGTTGAGGCCGGGCAGGTGTTTGACGTTGTAGATGACCTGCATCTCGTCGGTGACCGGGATACCGTTACACGACAGGCGGATACCGCTGTCGATCATCCCGGGCGGGAGGATGTTGTTGACCGGCATCGCCATCTCGCCGCTGACGACCGCGACCGCACAGTTCGCACACGCCCCACCCCGGCAGGCATATGGCCAAGCGAACCCGCGGTTCTCGGCGGCTTCGAGCAACGATTCGTCGGGTTGGACCAGGATACGGCCGTAGTCCATCGGATCGAGGTCCGCCTCGGAGGCTTTCTCGAAGAGGTCCTCGTCGCCGATATCCCATCCGTGATCGTCGAGCACCTCGTAGTTGAGGTACTCGACCCGCGATACCTCCCGTTCGGGCTCGTCTTCGGCGTCTCCGTTGCTTTCCGTGGCGTTCTCGCGTCCGTTTTCGGCCGCTTTGCCGTCGCCGATGTCCGCGCGCGCATCGTCCCATTCCCCGTTTCGGTAGCCCGCCTTGATCTCCTCGTAGGCCGTCCGGACTAACAGGAACTCCTCGGCGGATCCGCCCTGATCGGGATGGGTCTCTTTCGCTCGTCGTCTGTACGCTCGTTTTATTTCCTCTTCGTTCGAACCCGGATCGATCCGCAGAACGTCGAAGGGCGAGTCCACTGAGTATTGGTAGGGGATCGAGTAGCAAAAGCGTTCCCGATCGGGAAATCCGCCGGACGGCCGGGAGCCGGAACTCGAAGGCGAAGCGTCGATCACGAGATAGCGAGAAACGGTGCTCAGTGGACGGAGCTACTGGCGCTCGGCGACGAGTTCGCGCGTCGCCCGGCGAACGGCATCGTCGCTCGACTCTCGGGGATGCCACCCGAGAGCGTCGAGTTTCTCGATCGAAAGGCGCATTCGAGGAACGTCGCCGGTCCAGCCCTGCGACCCGCCAGTGAACTCGAATTCGGGATCGAGATCCAACTCGTCGGCGACGATCTCGCCGATCCGCGTCACGGAGGTCGTCGTCCGCGTTCCCAGGTTGTAGGTGTTGACCGGAGCGTCCGCGTGTGTAATCACGTGACACATCGCGTCGATGCACTCGGTGACGTGCATATACGACTTCTCCTGGCGGCCGTCGCCGAGGATCTCTAACCTACTCGGATCGTCGTCGAGTTTCGCGATGAAATCCGGAACGACGGCACCGAGCTGGAGGCGCGGGCCGACGATATTCGCGAACCGGAAGTTCCAAGCGGTAAAACCGTAGCTGTGGGCGTAGACCGAGACCAGTGCTTCCGAAGCGAGTTTCGAGGCGCCGTACATCGAGATGGGTTCGAGCGGCGCGAAGTCCTCGGGCGTGGGTCGAGGGGCGTTGCCATAGACCGTCGAGGAGGAAGTGAAGGCGAGGTTCGTGACGTCGACCGCTCGCATCCGGGCGAGCACGCGCTCGGTTATTTCGTTGTTGCGCGCGAACTGGGCGTTCGGATCCTCCGCGTCGACGGCCTTGTCGGCGGCGAAGTGAAAGACCGCGTCGAGATCGGTGGTGATCGCCTTCTCGACCACGGCGGGGTCGGTGAGGTCGCCCTCGATGAGGTCTACCCCCTCGGGCACCCAGTCGGGCGAACTGTTCGAGAAGCGATCGACGACGCGGACCTCGTTGTCGTCCACGAGTCGTTCGGCGAGATGTGAGCCGACGAAGCCCGCACCGCCGGTGATGAGAAGACGCTCATCGGAGAGCTGCATATCCACTCGTTCGCTTCCCGGAACATGCGTCTTCTGGTCGGATCGTCGTCGCCGGTCACGCTCTCCGATCTTCGATCGGCCTCCCTCGTTCTCCCCTTGCTCGACGATTTCGAACGCGGTGACACCGGCCCTATCGAGCGAGTCGACCGGCGTCACGAAGCGCCGAGCGCGGCGTTGTCGCTTCGGACCGGCACAAACGCTTTGTTCCGGTGTGCTGAAACGACGGCGATGGGTCGCGTGACGCGCTCTGCCGTCGGGTACGGACTTTTGTTCGCGGCTCCTCCCGGAATCGGAACCGGGATATTCGTCTCCCGGCTCCAGGCGGGTTCGCTCGTGCTCGGAACCGCATTCGGTACCTTGCTATCGGTTTCGCTGTTCGTGTTGGTCGTCTACGCGGCGAGCACCGGCACGCCCGATATCGACCGTGGTGAGACGAACGACGGTGAGGCGAGCAACGACGCGGCTGGTGACGGCACAGTCGGCGGCGAGATCGAAAGCGGGGAACCTGCCGACGACCCGAACCAAGGCGATTCGATCGAACCGAACGAGGTCGGACCGGACGGGATCAACGACGAGAGGGAAGCAGGCGGCGATGGAAACGAAACCACCTAACGACCGCCACGAGTTCGATCCGGTATGCAGGGTTCACCCGAGGTCGCCGTGCTCCGGTTGGGTCATCGGCCGGGTCGCGACGAGCGGATGACGACCCACGTCGGACTGACGGCGCGTGCGCTCGGTGCCGACTGCGTTCTTTTCGAGCGAACGGCGGCGGGTGCGGAGGAGACGGCCGCGGAGGTCACCGACCGGTTCGGCGGACCGTTCGAAGCACAAGTAACCGATTCGCCCGGCACGGTTCTCCGCGAGTGGGAGGGGGCGATCTGCCATCTCACGATGTACGGCCTGCCGATCGAGGACGTCGAAACGGAGATTCGGACGACCCACCGCGAGAACCCTCTCCTGGTGGTCGTCGGCGCGGAGAAGGTCGCCTTCTCGGTCTACGAGCGCGCGGACTGGAACCTCGGGGTTACGAACCAGCCCCACTCGGAGGTCGCGGCGCTCGCGGTTTTCCTTGATCGGCTCTTCGAGGGCCGGGAACTCTCCCGCGAGTGGAAGAACGCGAGCCGGCGAGTCGTCCCCGAGACGACCGGAAAGACCGTCGAGTCCGTCGAGGAGTGACGACCGTTACGTGCTTCGAGAAACGGCCGAGCGATTACGGACGGATCGTCGACTGTCCCGCCGCGAGTGCGTCGCTCCACCGCTCGTGTGATCTGGCCTCCGCGATCGAGAGCGGCGGCTCGGGGTCGGACGGGCGGTCGTCGAGCGATCTCTCCCACCACTCGACGTCGTGCCACGCGCCGTTCTTGTGACCGACCTCTTCGAAGACACCGATCGACTCGAACCCCAGCGACTCGTGGAGCTCGACCGTCGCCGGGTTCGGCGGCGTCGTCCCCGCGTACGCATTGTAAAATCCCTGGAGGCGACAGATCGCCAAGAGCGACTCGTAGAGTCCGTGCGCGACCCCCTGTCGACGGTGCTCGGCGTCAACGTAGACCGAGGTCTCGACCGACCACTGGTATGCGCCCCGCGCCCGATGGGGGCTCGCGTACGCGTAGCCGACGACCTCCCCGTCGTGCTCGCAGACCAGCCAGGGGTGACTCTCGATCGTCGCGGTGATACGCTCCGCCATCTCCTCGACGGTCGGTACCGTCAGTTCGAACGATGTCGCCGATCCGCGGATATGTGGTGTGTAGATTGCGTGGATTCGCTCCCCATCGCTCTCGTCGGCGAGCCTGATCGTCGGTGTCATGATCCAGGTATCGACCCGAGCAGTGACTCGGAGGCCGCTTAAAAACCAGGCATTCGGCGGGCGTGCGGATCGGTTTCGATGCGGTCTCGATGGCGGCCCGCGAGCGCAGGGAGACGGTTACACCTCGTACAACTCGGCGTGTGCGTCACAGAAGTCGGGTTCGCGCAGTTGCGCTTCGACGACTTCGGGCTGACGATGGGCGTTGTAGAGCCGACAGCGTTCGTCCTCGCAAAAGGCTTCGCCGGTGGTCCAGAAGTGTATCGCCTGCAGGACGTATCCCTTGAGCGCTTCGGTCGTCCGGGGGTCGTCTTCGACGAGGAAATCGCCCTCGATCTCGCTTTCGAGTACTTCCCGGGGCGGCGGGTCGCCCGAGACAAGGGCGTGGCGCTGTCGAGCCTTGTAGTAGCTCTCGGGTTTCGCGGGCGCTTCGAACAGCCCGGGCACCGAGACCAGTGCGGGCTGACCCAATACGTTTACCCGCTTGTGCCACCGGCCGTCGTGCTCGCCCCACGTGCCCAAGACACGATCGAACAGGACGATGTGTAGCCGCTCGCGGGCCTCCGTCTCGGGGAGACGAGCGTTGAGCGCACGCTGGAGCGCAAGCCCGTCGTAGAGCACGCCTCCTGCCCGATTGGGGTGGTCGAGGGCGCGCTGTTCGTACCTGCGGATTCCGAGCATACCGGCACCGGTCTCGCGCTCGTAAGGTCCGCGTACGCGCGCCGCGGCGAACGCCTCAGGGAGGTCCTCGTCGGTGTACAGATCGAGGTATCGATCCCGAACCTCGACCTCGCGATCGATCCGCTCGCGGAGCCAGGCCGCGATCCCCTCTACGTCAACGACGGTCGTCGGCGCGCGATAGAGCGTGAGGCGGTCGACCATATCGGGCAGTGGTATCACTCGCTCAAATCCCTTCGGGCCCTCTTCCCGAAATCGAGCTCTCGACGTACCGCTGTGAGGGAAACGTTAGCCGGTCGCCGGAACGACCGAGCGAGCTATCAGACGCTCCGATACGTTCCACGGGTGAGGCCGACGACGTCGCCGGGGTTCGCGTACCCACTCATCAGTAGTGGCACTTGCGTTTCGTAGTGAAGTCGAACGAAAATCCCCACCACCGATTCCTGACGAGCATCCGAGCGCCATCGGCGCGAGGTTCACCGGACGCTCACTCCGTTCGCGTCCGATCTTTTCGCCCCAAGTTTTTGCGAGGAGTGGTGCCCACAGTCGTTCGAAACGGCGATAGTACTAGTCGCAACCTGTGGGTGCTGCTGAGAGTGGCTCAGACGTGAGACATACTGAGACGACAATCAGCAGCTGAAGGCCGTACTCAAAGGTTGGGTCGATCACTAAAGCAGGACACCCGACGTGGTTCGAAAGACGCCTTTGCCGTCTCGTAGCAAGGAAAAAGTGGGACTTAGTCGTCGGCGGGCGACGCCCGCGTCGTCATCTCGACGGGATCGGCGTCGACGCCGAGTTCGTCGATCGCGACCTGGGCGGCGCGTTTCCCCGAGAGCAACATCGCGCCGAAGGTCGGGCCCATCCGCGGCAGACCGTAGGTCGTCGCGACGGCCATCCCCGTGGCGATCAGGCCAGGGTGGACGAGACCGGTGTGTTCGACGACCGCGTCTTCGGACTTTCCGACCCACATCGAGTCGTGGCCCGGCGAGTCGTGACCCGGAGCGCCGTAGCTGTCCGCGTCGGTCGCGTCCATGCCGGTACTGTTCGCGTCCGCACTGCCGAGTCCCGGCGCGTCGAGCACGCCGCGTTCGTGCAGTTTCGAGACGGCCATCGCGTCGTGGCCGGTCGCGTCGATCACGAGGGTCCCTTCGATAGCGACCGGATCGACGCAGGTGATCTCCCGAGGCAGGGAGTGCACCGGCGTCCAGTTCATGACGATCCCGCCCACCCGATGGTCCTCGCGGATCACGATGTCGGTGAACTCCGTCATATTTTGAATCTTCGCGCCCGCGTCACACGCGGCTTTGATCAGCGCCGAGCAGGCGTGCGGACCGTTCGCGACGTAGAGGCCCTCGGTGTCCTTCGCCCGCTTGTACTCGACGTCTAGATCCTCTAAGACCGATTGGGCAGGCGAACGCACCGTCACTTTGTTCATCAGGAAGCCGCCGAGCCAGAACCCACCCCCCAGGTAGTTGTTCTTCTCGACGACCATCGCCTGGACGCCGCGTTCTGCGAGTTCGGTCGCCGCCATCAGCCCCGACGGGCCGCCGCCGACGATGATGACGTCGCTGTCGGAAAAGTCCATGAAGTCGGCGGTCCACTCCTGGCCGATCGCTCGGGTGACCTCGGCCTCGCCGACGTCACTGAACGGCTCGAATTCGGCCTCGGCGTCGGTACCAGTATCAGTATCGCTGTCGGTATCGGTTTCGCTCATACCACCGCGCGGTAGTAGTTGGTGATATAAAGTCCTTGGCGTCGTGCGTGGTCCTCGGGGGCCGTCCTCGATACGCAGCCATCGGAGGACGGTTGGGCCGGACCCGGCTCCGCTACGAACGGGTACAGCGTGTATCGATCCCGGAGAACGGCCGACGCGCGAACTGAGACGAAGACGAGCAGCAACGGGGACGAGCGAGAGAGCGAGTGTCGAAGGGTTTAACCGGGAGAATCGCCCTTTTCGAGCTAATGGCGTTCGAGGAGCTACTCGAAGACCCGGTCGTCCAGACGTACCTCCACGAGCTCGTCGGCCCCCGCGGGATGCCCGTCGCCGCCGCGCCGCCCGACGGCGAGGTGACCGACGAGGAGCTGGCCGAGGACTTGGATCTCGAACTCAACGACGTACGCCGCGCGCTGTTCATCCTCTACGAGAACGATCTCGCGAGCTATCGCCGCCTGCGCGACGAGGATTCGGGGTGGTTGACCTACCTCTGGACGTTCGAGTACGGGAAGGTCCCCGAGCAGTTAGAAGGGGAGATGCACAAGCTCGTCGACGCGCTCGAAGCGCGCCGCGAATACGAACGCGACAACGAGTTCTACCTCTGTGAAGGGGAAGGCGTTCGCTACGAGTTCGCCGAAGCGATGGATTTCGGCTTCGAGTGTCCCGACGGCTCGCCGATGGAACCGATGGACAACGGTCACCTGGTCGAAGCGATCGACCGACGGCTCGCCGAACTCAGGAACGAACTCAACGTCGAAATCGAGGCATAGAGGCTACATGGTCGTTCTCGCAACGAAGGTCTACGTCGATGGCGACGCCCGCGAGCGCGCGCTGACATCGCTCGGCGCACAGGTCGACAACGCCCTCGGGGACTTAGAGGTCGACTACGAGATCGGCCTCCGTCACGACGACTTCCCGGCAGTGACGATCGAGGGTCCCGACGCGGTCGTCGCCCGGAACGTCCTCGCCGAAGAGTGGGGTCAGATCACGACCGACTTCGAGGCCGGCCGCGAGTACGTCGGCACGCTCGAATCCTGGGACGAGGATTCGATTACGCTCGACGCCGGTCGGGAGGTCGAGATCGCAACTACTGAATTCGGTCTCGGTCCCGGCACCCCCGAGCAGATAAGAACGCGATACGGCCTGGTCCAGCATCTGCCCATGCGATTCGTCTACGACGAACGGCCGCGGCTCGCCGACGCCGAGCGCGATCGCCTGTACGAGTGGTCCCGGGGCGACGGTCGAGTGAACTACAATAGCGCGACCCGGAGCGAGGTCCGAGCGACGGTAAACCGGGCGGGTCATGCGGAGGACGTCGTCACGATCGAACGCTGTGGGGCGCTCGAAGGAAGCGTCGTCTGTCGGGAGGGCACCGACCCGCCGGGATTGCTCGCGTCGATCGGCCGGCATCTGCGCGCCGAACTGCTCTGTGTCCTGCCATGACCGCGACTGACGACCGTCGAGAACGCACGGCGACGGGCGATCGGAGCCGGCGTCGAGGTCGTATCGCTGAGGGCGGCCGAAGCAACGACCGGAACCCGAGCCCGGAGTCGAAACCGGCGCGAGACCGAACGCCGAACGGGTGCGAAGAGCGTGTCTACCGTGACGGAGGGACTCGACGCGGATGAGACGACAGCTGCTCGCGTTCGTCCTATTAGGACTGTTGACGATGAGTGCCGGCTGTACCGGGCTGTTCGGTCCGGGAGGGGTCGACGAGGAACGTCTCACCCAGGAGTTCGACTACGACTGGAACACCGACGCGAAGGTGACCATCAATGTCACCGGCGAACAGTACCACGCGGTCTACGACCTGAAGAATCGCTCGCGGCTCGTTGTCAACACGCGTGATTTCACTGGCGACCAGCCGCTCAGCGTCGCTGCACTCCAGTACCGATACCCGAACGGCACCGTCACGCAGATCCCCGCCTCACAGGTCGAGCGTAAACAGGAACAAACGGTCATCTCGCTTCCCGCCAGACGGGGGAAGGTCGCCTTCACTGCACCGGCGGGCAGCAAACAGGTCCGGGTGCCGACGTTCGTCGACGGCTCCTACGAAGTGATCCTCCCCGAGAACATGCGCGTCGACGCCCCGATCCTCTCGCAGGTCCGACCCGGTGCCGACAGTCAGGCGATCGAGAACAGCCGCGTCCACATCCGGTGGGAGAACGTCGAAGCCGACGCCGTGCGGGTGAGTTATTATCTCGCGCGTGACCTCTGGATCTTCGGCGGGGTGCTCGCGCTGTTCGTTCTCGTTGGGATCGGCGGACTCGCGTACTACGTGCTCCAGATCCGCCAGCTCGAACAACGACGGGAGGAGACCGGCCTCGATATGGACGACGGAAGCGGATAGTGTCAGGTTCTCCGCGGACGGGCTACCAGGTCGCCCGCCTCGACCGACCACCGCGAGCGACGAGCAACGACACCTCCTCGCGCGCTTTACTGTACCGAGGACACCGAGGCCGGCAGTACTCACCGCGTCGCGTTCGAGTCGCTTCGACTCCTCTCGGTGGCCGATTCCGAGCGCGGCTCCGATCGATCACGGTCGACGGCGTAGATCGTCACGGCCTCGTTGCGGAAGGCGACGTCGAGCCCGCGTAGGCCCTCGAAGCCCAGTTCCGGCCCGTAGCGCTCGCGCTCGACCGGGCCGACGTAGATATACCGGACGTCGTACTCGCTCAAGAGTCGTGCCTGCTGGCTCGGGGTACCAGTGTAGATCCGGTCGACATCCGCGACGCGCTCGCGGAAAGCCTCAGACCCACGGTAGCCGATCTCGTGGGACCAGCCGACGACCGTCGGTACTCCGGTGAGACTGGATGGCGCGTTGGTCCAGCTGTAGATGTCGGTGCCCGGCGCGGAGACGATGTTCGGCTGGCGACCTCGTGTAGTTCCATCGAGCCACCGGATCGCGGGTGCCTCCTCGGAGTGGGTCGCCGAGACGAACGCCAGGGCGTCGATCGTCGGGCCGTCGCTCCCCGCGAGTTCGGGATCGGAGAAGTGATCGGCGAGGGCGATCCCGGCGTACAGCGACGTCGAGCACACGAGCACGGCGACCAAGACAACTGTACCGCGCCGGGCCAGTCCGGCGCGTCGGCCGACCGGATCGGATGCGAGCAGCCGCGCGAGAATCACACCTACTGCGACGGCGAAGAGCACCCATACCTGCATGTAGGTCTTGAAGACGGTGTTGTACCGGCCCGGCCCGGCCTGTGCGTCGACGTACGCGAACTCGACGAGTACGACGAGGCCGATACCCGCCAACACGAGCACCGTCTCGTAGCCGACGTCGGCCAAACCGCCGTAATCAGCGATGTTCTCGACGCCGTTAGTGTCGGTATCGGTGTCGGTGCCGGCGGTGTCGGCGTCGGTGGGTCCGATACCGGCGGCTTCGGTACCGGCGGTCTCCGTGTCCGTCGTTTCGGTGCTACCGGTGGGGTTTCGCTCGTCGATACCGGTTCCGGTTCCCTCGATCCCGTCGGTGTCGCTCGAATCGGGCGGCTCCTCCACGTCGTAGCCGCCGGAGGTCATCAGTCGTTTCGATTCCTCTCCCGAGAGCCGGGATCGAGCGGGGACGACGCTGTCGCCGCGTAGGAGTAACCACGCGACGATCAGGAGCGGACCGAACACCCCGAGCGCCGCGAACCCGCCGGCCAGCGCCAGACCCAGGATCAAGAGGACGGCGACGCCCGCCCGGAATCGGTCGCCAAGGGAGGGTCTGGCTCGGTCGAACAGGTAGGGCACGAAGACCGCGAGGAACGCGCCGTACACCAACAGCAAGGAAAGTAGTCCGCTCCGGTCGGGCACGAACGCAACCCCGCGACCGCTCGCGCTCGTAAGCCAGAAGGGCAGTGACCACGCGAGCGCGCCGGCGAGCACGCCGAGCGCGACGAGCAGAGCACCACCGGTTCGAGCGACCTCCCGGCGGAGGATCGACCCCTCGACGACGAGCAGGCGGTCGGCGACCCGGGCAGGGAGCAACGTCGCGGGGTGAGCCGACGCGAAGGTGAGCGCGAGCCACGTTACTCCGATCGCAGTGGGTACCGACCAGGTGTTCACGACCGCGAGCAGGCCGACGAGCGGGGGGAGCGCCCCGAAAACCGCCCACCGACGACGGCGTCGGTCGGTCGCCGGCGCACGGGTGTAGGCGTAGGCGATCGCCGCGAGAAGCAGGAGAAAGGGCGTGCTCATCATGTGGGCGTGGAGATCGCCGTTGAGCCAGGCGAACAGCGGGAACTCGTTGATCGTCCCCTCGATGACTCTGCTGGCCGTCCAGTACGAGTACTCCCCGGGGGGCCTGAGCAGGGCGTCGGTCGAGAGGGCGCTCCGGTCGGCGACACCGTTGGCGATCGGGGTTGCAAGCGAGGCGGGAAGCACCCACAAAAGGGCGTACAGCGCCGTAACGAGGTTCGACGCGAGTCCGACGAAAAACGCACCTAAGAGAGCGCCCGCTCGCCGCGACGCGCCCCCCTCGGCCGCGATCGATCCCGCGAGACCGTAGGCGGCGGTCACGAGGAGGGCATAGAAGGTCGCGAGCGCGAGGTTGTACGCATAACGCGGGGCGATACCCGTGAGGCGAGCCAGCAACGAGCTCGTAAGGTGGCCGCCGTAGTAGTACTGTACCGACGCGCCGGCGAACCACATGTCCTCGGGCGGGAGGGCGGACGCCCGGAGCAACGAGGCGAGCAACCCGAAGTCGAGGAACTTCTCGCCGCCGCCCGGATGGACCGCGGGATCGACTGCACGGATCGCGAGCAACAGCGAAAACGAGAGCAGAAAGACCGCGGCGCTCTCGACGGCGGATACCGGAACGTCGTCGATCGAGAGATCTCGAACCGCGAACCCCGAATCCGATTCCGATTCCGATTCTGAATCCCGATCGCGTCCGCGGACGACGCGCCGAACGCAAAGCCCCGATGCGACGAACAGTACGAGAACGCCGGCGAGGGTTCCGAGAACGATCGAGATATGTCCGACCCAGTAGACGACGATCGTTAGCACCACCAACGCGACCGGGAGCGCGAAGGCCGCGCCGCGATCGGGGGTTCGGGGAAGCAGGGTCGCCGCGAGCGGCCACCCGGCGGCCGCCAGTACCGCACAGGCGAGCAGCCAGATCGCGATTGGCCCGACCTCCATCATTGGAATCGGGTTCTTCGAGAGCTATACGTCTTCTGAACGATCCGATCGTTCGCCCCCGCTCATCCCGACCGGCCCGTAGGAGCCGTCGTTAGGGCAGACGCCGCCGGCGTTGCGATCGGCGAAACCGGCGTTGCGATCGGCGACGGCGGGAGATAACACGGTCACAACGCCGGTCGACGTCAGGGACCGAACGGGCGTTTCGGCCCGATGGCGTCGTCGTTCCCGCACTGTGGGTTCGGAAACACCGACGCGACGCCGTGTCGTCGGCTCGACACGGAGGGTGTCGGATCGGCTTCGACGGGTTCACTTCGGTTTCGGCTCCGGTGACGGGCGCGTCTCTCGTTTACGACGCGGTGTCGCCTCTAACGAGGCGGTTGTATCGCCGGGAGCGTGTACTCTCCATCGCTGGACGCTTTCGCTCCGATTCCACGCGGCCGCGGACGCCACGGCCTTTCAGCGGGCGTGCAACGAGGAGGGGATCGCGCTCGATATCACCACCGTTCACGAACTCCGGCGATCGGAGGCAGGTGCCGATTCCGAGTTGGCGGGCGCGACGCTGACCGCGCCACAGCGCGGGGTATTGGTCGCCGCGGTCGAGGAGGGCTACTTCGCGGTCCCGCGCCGGACGACGCTCGTCGAGATCGCCGAGGGCATCAGGGTCTCCGATCAGGCCGTCTCCGAGCGGCTCCGTCGGGCGCTACTGAAACCGAGTACGCCGGCCGTCGGTTCCGACACTGACGAATAGCGCCCGCCCAACGGGCGACGATCTTCTTTCCTCTTTTTCCTCCGTGCACTCCCTCCACTACGTCCCCGGTTCGGAGTTCTCGGGGAAATTTCGCGCCACCGCCGCCGGAACGAAACGGTTTTTGTCCCTTGCCTACCGAGGCAAACCCGTGAGGTCGCTGGGAATCGTCGTGCCGGCGTACCGGCCCGACGTCGATCGGCTCCGATCGTACGTGCGGGCGCTCGACGAGCGGGTAGCCCCCTCGCAAATCCTGATCGAGCTCGACGCGCCGCGTCCGGGCGCCGTCGAAGCACTAAACCGACTGCCCGCGACGGTCGCCGCCGCCCCGAACCGACGCGGCAAAGGCGTGGCGATCGCCGCCGGGTTCGACCGTCTCGTCGGGGCGACGACGGCTCGTCGCCGGTTCGATTCGACCGACGGCGACACCAATACCCACGGGGACAACGGAGCCAGGAGAGACGGCAGTGTCGAAGGTGACGGCCGCGACACGAGCGAAACGACCCCCGAATCGCCGGTCGACGTGCTCGCCTTTTTCGATGCTGACGCGAGCACGCCGCCCGCCTCGGCCGCGGCGGTCGTCGCTCCGGTTCTCAGGGGGGAATACGACCTCGCGGTGGGGTCGCGACGGCACCCCGAGGCTGAGGTCGGACGCCACCAGACCTTCGGACGACGCCGACTCGGCGACGCGTTCGCGTGGACCTGCCGCCGCCTCGTCGAGCCCTCGCTGTTCGACTACCAGTGTGGCGCGAAGGCGCTCTCAGCGGCGGTCTGGTGGCGAGCGCGCGAGTACCTCCGCGAACCCGGGTTCGGCTGGGATCTGGACTTCCTCGTGACCGCGGCGGCGCTCGGCTACGAAATAGGAGAGATACCGATCACCTGGTACGATCGGCCTCGATCGACCGTCCCGCCCGCGCGGACGGCCGTTGCCCTCGCGCGCGGGTTGTATCGCGCCCGTGGACGGATGCGTCGCCTCGACGCGCCGATCGGTGGCCCGGCGATCGACAGGAAGCGGGGAACCGAAGCGGCGAGCGAACGATAGAATCCCGGTCGGCAAGCCGTTCCCGTCGTCCGGATCACAACCCTTAACAGGCGAAAAGGGATACTGAAGAATAGCGGGATGGGATAGTCAGGAGATTCCGTGGGGCTCATAACCCTGAGACCGGTGGTTCAAATCCACCTCCCGCTACTTGTTCTCTCACGATTGCAAGTGAATAGCGGCGAGCAGTAGAACGGAACGCCGAGTTCGCCGAGTTCTCACGAACCGCCCGGGAACGAAAGCGAGAAGCCACGTCGGGCGAGTCGTGCTAACTCGATCCATAGAGGTACGCCACGAGGACGGCTCCCAGTACGATGCCGCCGAGGACTGCGCCTACGAACTGGAACGCCGTTGGCTCGGCCTGCAACGAGATGAGTCCGGCCGAGACGCCGATGAGCGCTACGAACCCGGCCTGTAGTTGCCGGTACCCGGAACGGCGGTCCTCGTCCGATAGCGGGCCGACCATCTACGACTCCGATCGGCTGACGTGCATCGAGACGAACCGCCAGTTCGCCGGGGGGCCATCGTCGCCGTTGGCGTCGCTATCGCCATCGGTGTCGGCGTCGCCGTGGTTCTCGCCGCCGTTGTCTTCCTGACGTTCGAGCGTTCCGCTCCAGCGCGTCTCGTAGTCGTGGCGCTCGCCGGTCGCCGTGTCGGTCCAGGCCATCGACACCCTGTCACCGAACCAGGCGTGGGCGTCGCGCTCGCCGACGACCAGTCCGTGGCTCTCGATATGCCAGTCGGTCGTCGTCTCGGTCTGGCTCCGCAGGCCTGCGGCGATCTCCTCGTAGCCGTCCAGGTGCTCGGTAATGCCGAACTTCACCGCGTTCGGGTCCGTAGCGAAATACGGCGACAGGGCCTCGCCCGCCCGAAGCGTCTCGTAGTACTCACGGATCGTCGCGGCCGGACCTGCCTCGCGTCTCGACGTGTGTTCGGAGTCCGTCATTCGAGTCCTCACTCGAACCCGCGGTTGACCTCGTCCTCGTCGACGAGGTCGTCGAGTTCGGCGTCGAGGACCTTCTCCGCTTCCTCGAAGGTCCCGGCCAGTCCCGTTAGCGGTTCCGAGCGGTCGTACTCGTCGTAGGAAAGCGGCCCGTAAGCGGGGCTATCGAGCGCGCCCATCACGTCCTCGAAGAGCGCTTCGGGGGACGTCGGGGCGTCGGCGTGTGCTTCGAGGACGCTCTCTACGTTCTTGCCCACTTCCTCGGCCTCGTCCTCGCTCTCGACCGGCGACTGGACGCCGAAGTGCCCGCTACCCTCGGCGGGAAACAGCGGTTGAACCTCGTCGTCTACCTGTCGAGCGACCTGCGTGCCGACGCCGCGCACCTCGAAGGGGTTCTTCGCGTAGGTCTTGAGCTGGTAGACGCCGACCGCCGGGTGGCCGAGATAGAGGTCCTCGCCGATACCGGAAGAACGGTCGCCTCCGACCGCCCGCCACTCGCTCGGGTCGGCGTCGCTTTCGGTGACGTCCTCGAGAACCGCTCGCCAGTCACGTACGCGCATACCGCTCGTTGGCTCAGGAGTCGAATCAACGTATCGGTCGGCTCCGGCGTCCAACCCATCGCCTCGGCGATCACCGAACCTCGGTCCGTGATCTCGGGTTACGATCCGCCGTTCGCGGACCTCGCTCCGCGAACTCCCGGCCTGCGAACCGGCGATCACTGCATACGACCCGCTCCGAACCCGTTCTCGCTCCCGGTATCGAAAGAGTAACTTGGGTCTGTGGGGTTAGCACAGTCGTGTTCCGGTGATGGCGGCGAGACGACGAGTCGAGCGATCGATTTCGACAACTCTCGCCGCCGCTTCGGCCGCCTTCGTGGCCGTCCTCGCGTACTACGAAGTGCTTTCGTACTGGTTCACGGGCACGGATACGATTCCGCTGATCGAGACGAGTCGCGTGTCGACGCTCGGCGGAGTAGTGGAGATCTTCGCCGGGCCGTTGATGGAGGGCAGTCACTTCACCGATCGCGCGCTCTTTTACCGGCCGGTCGCCAGCCTATCGTACGCCGTCGACTACTGGCTGTGGGGGCTCGATCCGTTCGGCTATCACCTCACCGATCTGCTGGCCCACGCCACCGCGGCCGCCCTCGTCGTCTGGTTAGTGTATGAAATCCTCGGCGACCGGCTCACCGCGGCGCTTGCAGGCTGGATCTTCGCGCTCCATCCCCTCTCGGTCGAGGTGGTCCCGACCCCCGCACGCCGCCATGACGTGCTCGCGACCGTCTTCGCGCTGGGTGCGCTCTGTCTGTTCGTCCGTGCATTGAAGACGACGATAGGCACGGATACGGACGCCGACGAAGGCAAGCAAACGGGCGCGAGCGGGGAAGCCACCCAGGGATCGGCGACATCGAGACGACGCTGGCTACTGCTCGCCGGCTCGCTTCTGTCTTATTTGCTCGCGGTCGGCTCGAAGGAGATCGGGATACTCGTCCCGGCGCTGGTCGGCACGTGGTTTCTCGTGAGCGTCTACGGTCGACGCTTACCCCTTCGACGCGCGCTCCGAGGCGGCGTGGCTCTGCTCGGTCCCTACGCGGTCGCGACGGCGGCATACCTGGGGCTTCGGCTCGTCGTGCTCGGGGGACTCGGCGGCTACGACCGTCCCGCCGGGAGCACCTCGGGCGAACCGATCGCGGTGACCGTCTCCCGATACGTCCTCAGTCTCGTCTACCCCGTCGACTTCGTCGGCGCGCTCTCGGGACTGGAGCTCCAGTTGATCCCGAACGGTCTCTACGTCGTGCTCGCGGGTACCTCGGTGCTGGTCGTCCACGACTTCTCGCGAACCCGCGAGAACCGATCGGTGCTCGCGGATCCGCGAGGACGCCTGTTCGCGCTCGCGGGCGTCTGGTTCGCGGTGCCGGTCTGGCTGTTCGTCCGCACCGGCCGTTACACGCTCCGTAGCGGGTACGTCTCGATCGTCCCGGTCGCCGCCGTGCTCGCCGTCCTGGTCGTCACAGCGGCCCGGAACGCGCGGGCGCGACGCCGCGACGCGAACGACGATGGAGGAGACCACGAGCGCGCCCACGTCGATGATCGAACGGGCGAACCCAGGCCGAAATCGAGGTCGAAACCGGGCTCCGGATCGAACTCGGGCGTGCGGTCGGGATCGAATCCGGGACCTGGACCGGGACCGAGATCGGGGTTGAGGTCGAGGTCAGGGCCGGGCCTCGCAACGCTCGCGGTCGTCTGCGTGCTGGTCGCGTCGCTCGTGGCCGGATCGGCGCTCGTCAATCCATACGGTGAGTGGAAGCGCGCTGGAGAGGTCTCGGAGGACACCTTGGAAGCGATCTCCGAGGGCGTCGCGGGGACACCGGCGAACGCGACGGTTGACGTCGCGCCGATCCCCCATCCCCGTAGCGCCCGCCGGATGAGCTCGTTCCCTCACGCCCAGTCGGTGACGTTCGTCTGGGGGAACACGATCGAGTCCTGGCTCCGGCTCCGGGGACAGGCCGGCGAGCGCGACGTCTACATGAACGATACGGTCGTCCTCTCCGAGATGCCCGAGACGACGACGGCGACCACTGAGCGCCGGGACGGACGCGTTAATCTCACTATCCACTACGATCGCCGTTCGGAGCCGTCCTCCGAGGACGACGGCGAAGCTACGAACGGAACCGTTGGCCCGGACGCTTCGGCGACGAGCTCGGTCGCGACAGCCCGTGTAGGTGTAGAAGATCCGAGGGCAGCGAAGCGAGTCACGACCGTAGCGAGAGCGAGGGCCGGGACGCCGCTCGAGCCGTTAGGCCGATGAACGAGCGGTCGTCGGCCGATCGATCGGTTGGGAACCACGGTCGAAGACGGGTCACGATCCTCGGAGCGGCGGTGGCGTTCGCGCTGGCGCTCGCGACCCACTACGAGGTCTTGACCTACTGGTTCACGGGGCCGGACACGCTCACACTGATCGAGACGAGCCGGATCACGGACTCGCCGAGCGCGATCGACACGCTCACCAAGCCGCTCATGCACGGGACGAACTTCGTGGCCCTCACCGGCAAGTTCTACCGACCGATAGCGAGCCTCTCGTATGCGGTCGAGTACTGGGTGTGGGGACTCGATCCCTTTGGCTATCACCTCACCGATCTGCTGTTACATGCCGTCGCGGCCGCCCTCGTCGTTGTCCTCCTCGTCGAACAGTGGGGTCGATCCGGCGCGAGCGGACGGCCGGGATCGGCCACCTCTCGGGCCTGGACGGTCGGTCTCCTCGCGGCGGCGCTCGCCGGCGGCCTCTTCGCTACCCATCCGCTTACCGCCGAGGTGGTGCCGGTTCCCGCGCGTCGGCACGACGTGCTCGCGACCGTCTTCGTGCTCGCGTCGCTGTGGACGCTCGGGCGGGGACTGAACGAAAGCCGGCCCGGTTCGAAGCTCCGCTACCTCGCGCTCTCGCTCGGTGCTTACGCACTCGGACTTGGCTCGAAGGAAGTCGCCGTTGTCCTTCCTTTTCTCGCGGTGACGTGGACGGCCCTCGATACGTATGGCTGGAGCGGCCGGGTAGCCCGAACCGTCAGGGAAACCGTTCTCGTCGGGATCGGCTACGCCGTCGTCTCGCTGGGGTACCTCGGGCTCCGGGTGAGCCTGCTCGGCGGGATCGGCGGGTACGTTGGGCCCTTTGGCGGCGTCAAGGACGCTTCAATCCAACTGATCGTCTCCCAGTATCTGTTGAGCCTTCTGTACCCGGTCGACGTCCTGGGTTTCGGCGAGGCGGTCACGTACGTCCCGACCACGATCTATGTCGTCGGTGCCGTCTGGGCCGGCCTAGGACTGCTCGCGCTCGTCGCCGCGGACGGACTCCGGCCGTTTCTCCGCGGGACGATCGGCTGCCTTGGGGTCTTTTACACTGCTTGGTTGCTCGTCCCGCTCCCCCTGATCGTCAGGGTCGGCGAGTACTCGCCCTGGACGGGGTACATCGCGCTCGTCCCCGTCGCCGCGCTCGGTGCTCTCATTACTGCGGCCGCCGCCGGAGGACTCTACCGTGCGCTCACCGAACTGGCCAGCGACGGTGAGGACCGGTACCGGGGACGAACCGGAAGTATCGGAATACTCCGTGCCGGTCTCAGCGTCGGTGGAAACCTCACGGCGCTCGCGCTCGCGGCCGCGCTCGCATGCTCGCTCGTCGCCGGCTCGCCGCTCGTCCAGCCCTACGACGGCTGGGAACACGCCGGTAACGTCACCGAGGAAGCGCTCGTCGAGGCCGAGCGCGAGGCGCAGAGCCTCCCACCCAAGGCCTTGCTCAAAGTCGAGGGTCTGCCGAACGTCGTGACCCTCGGGCCGCCGACGGCAGAACCGCGAGTGAAGTCCTTGCGGTACTTCTGGGCGCATACCGTCCGCTCGTGGCTCCGTTTGCGAAACCCCGATAGCGCAGTCTCGACGTTCACCCACGGGCTGACGGTGCCGGTCGGAGACGGGTCGGTCGACGTCCGAGTTCGGATACGACCGCGGCAGAACGCCCCGACGGTGATGCGCTTTCGCTACGAGTCAGAAACAGCATCGAACCAGAACCGGCACACGACGACGCTCGGAGTGAACACGTCAATTAGCGCTTCGACGGCCGTCGAGCGACCGGAACCGACCGTGATTGCTGATCACCGAGCGTGTATACACCCGTTGGCTCCATAGGACCGAGGGGTCAATGAATCGACGAGATCGACAGGGACACGAGTTCAACCGCCGACGAAACCAATGGCAATGACAGTGTTCGATTAAGCGCGAAGGCCATCACGGACCGTTTCGGGTGGGACTGGAAGGGGCCGGTCGCTCGGCGAACCCCGGCGAACCACGGTCCTCGGCCTTCGGCCTGCGGTCCTTACTTCGCCGGGGTTCGCCGTCTCGTCATCACGAAAGGTGCTCCGCGCCTTTCGAACGACAACGAGTCGCGGAAGCCGAGCGGCCGGGGGCTTCCAAAGCGGTTTCAGCGGCTCTTTCCTACAAAGCTACTGAACTGAACACCGCTGATCGCAATCAGCACAAACGTTAGGCATCGCCGTATCGTGATAGCAAGCGTCTCTATGTTCGAAAACCGTCTCGCGGCGGGCGAGCGACTCGGCGAACGACTGGCCGAGCGCGACTTCGGGGCCGACGTCGTGCTCGGGATTCCACGTGGGGGGCTCCCGGTCGCCCGGCCCGTCGCTGACGCGCTCGGAGTACCCTTGGACGTCGTTGTTGCGTCGAAGATCGGCGCGCCGGGAAACCCCGAACTCGCGCTCGGAGCAATCACCGCGGACGGTAGCGTCTGTCTTAACAACACGTTAATCGACCGACGGCGGTCGCCTGCCTACGCCAACTCCAGGAGGCGGGAGCCGAGCACGTGGTGTTCGCCGCGCCGGTCGGCTCACAGAGCGCGCTCTCGCGCACGGAGCGCGACGCCGACGAGGTGGTCTGTCTCGATACACCCGCGAACTTCGGCGCGGTCGGGCAGTTCTATCGCTCGTTCGACCAAGTGCCCGACGAGGAGGCGCTTCGCTACCTCGATCGGGATCGGGATTAGACATCGGGACTCGGTCCGGCGTTCACGGCCGAAGCTCATGGAGTACGTGGCGTCGCGTGCGACACTCGACCGACGGGCTATCGTTTTATTATCGTTCACTTTTCGACGCCACACCAGTCGATAGCCGTCAACGCGAGCGTCCGTGCCGTCTCGACCAGCGAGTCGATCTCGACGTACTCGTCGGCACCGTGGATGTGTGCGCCGCGCGGGCCGACGGACGGACACGGGATGTCGTAGTACAGATTATAGAAGCGCTCGTCGTTCCCGCCGCTCCCGCCGCCGAAGGTAGTCTCCTCGCCAGTGACGGTCTCGGCGTGGTCCCGCGCGAGCCGGACGACTTCCTCGTCGGTGTCGAGTTCGTGGGGAGCGGCGTTCCACCCGAACCACTCGATCTCGGGCGGGTGCTCGGCAAGCCACTCGTCGCCCTCGGCGGCCTCTTTCACGGTCGTCTCCACTTCCGCACGGACGTCCTCACGCGTCTCGCCGGGCGGCCACCCGATGCGACACTCCAGCCGTGCTTCGGAGGGCACCGTCGAGGGCCAGTCGCCGCTCTCGATGGAGCCGACGTTGAGGTTGGTCTCGTGGCCCTCCAACTGGGGGTTCTGCCGAAACGCCGGTTCGTAGGCGATCCGTGCTTTTCGCTCGCGGTCGAGTTCGTCGAGCGCCCGGTAAAGCGTCGATGCCTTGCCGATCGCGTTGACGCCCTCGTAGCCCCGAGCGGCGTGTGCTGACCGCCCGGGGACGGTGAGACGGAAGTACATCACGCCGGCGCTCGCCATTCCGATGTCGGGGAGGCCGGACGGTTCGGGGATGACGGCGGCGTCGGGCCGGTAGCCGCGTTCGAGCGCCGAAAGCACGCCGCCGGGGCCGCCGGCTTCCTCCTCGATGGTCGTCTGAAGCGTGAGATCGCCCGACAGGTCGACGCCGAGTTCACGGAGCGCGTCGTAGGCGACGAGGATCGAAGCGACGCCGCCGAGCATGTCGTTGCTCCCACGCCCGTAGAGACGATCGTCCTCGACAGTGGCGTCCCAGGGGTCGTGGCTCCACTCGTCCTCGTCGACCGGGACGACATCGACGTGGCCGCTAAGGGCCAGTGACCGGCCGTCACCAGCGCCGTCGTCGGTCGCCGCGACGTTCGGGCGACCCTCGTAGCCGTATTCGGCGTACGAGGACGTCTCGAAGAAGCCCGGATGGCTCCCGAGTTCGTCGGCGTCCGGTTCCCACGTATCGACGTCGAGACCGCACGATTCCAGCCGCGAGCAAACGACCTCCTGGGCGGGCTTTTTGTTACCGATGACGGGCTCTTGAGCGATGAGGTCGCTCAGGAGGGAAACGAGGTCGTCGCGTTTGTCCTCGATGCACTCGCAGATGGCTTTGCCGTCCTGTGCGGACATATACCGGGAGACGACGGAGCGTATTAGTAAATCAGTTCCGTCGAACTCTCACGGTCCGATCGGCATCCCGGCGTTCGACTTCGCGAGGTTGCTGAACCCGCTCAGTGAACGGTACGCTCGTCGTTCGTATCGATCTCCTCGCGCGGATCGGTGTTCCCGTAGCTCGGCTCGGGGGACTCGTCGACGGGTGTTGCCCAGTCGCAGGCGTTAGCGAGGACTTGCCGTATCGCCCCGTCGTGGTAGATCGGATACGTCTCGTGGCCCGGTCGGAAATAGAACACCTTGCCGCTTCCGCGATGATAGCAACATCCGGAGCGGAATACCTCCCCGCCCTCGAACCAGGAGGTGAACACGAGCGTGTCGGGTCGGGGGACGTCGAACCGCTCGCCGTACATCTCGGCTTCGGGCAGTTCGATGCACTCGTCGATCCCCGAAGCGATCGGGTGGCTCGGTTCGACGACCCAGAGACGCTCGCGCTCGGCCGCTTCGCGCCACTTCAGGCTACAAGAGGTCCCCATCAGTCGCTGAAAGACCTTCGAGTAGTGACCCGAATGAAGCACGATCAGTCCCATTCCGTCGAGCACCCGTTCGTGGACGCGCTCGACGATCCGGTCTTCGACCGCGTCGTGAGCGGCGTGGCCCCACCACGTGAGGACGTCGGTCTCGTCGAGGACGTCCTCGGTGAGGCCGTGTTCGGGGTCGTCCAACGTCGCGGTTCGTGTCTCGAATCCATGCTGGTCGAGCGCGCTCGCGATGGTCGTGTGGATCCCGTCGGGGTAGACCTCCGCGACGTCGGGGTTCTCTCGTTCGTGGACGAACTCGTTCCAGATCGTGACCCTCGTCGATGGCATACTACCGTTCCCGCGGGGAAGGGATATACCGGTTTCCGAACGACTCCCCGTTCGTGGCATACGAGCCGAGTGGCCGATCGAACCGCTCGCACCCCTTCGCAGTCCAGCAAAACCGCGTTCGCACGACGGGCGTTCGAATGTTACTGCCGGAGTGGCAGTACGGTAGCCGATGGACGGTGAAATCCGTGTCCTGTATCGAGGAGAGCCGATCGGAGACTCGGCCGGCTCTACTCTCGCGAACTCGCTCGATAGTACCCTCGGGACGTGCTGTTAGTCATCGAGCGATGCGACGACCTCGATCTCGACACCGATATCGATCGGGAGGTCGTCCACCTCGACGGCGCTTCGAGCGGGGTACGGTACCGTCATGTACTCGCCGTACACCTCGTTGATCTCGTCGTAGTATCGCATGTCCCGGACGAACACTGTTGACTTCACTACGTCGTCGAGCGACGACTCGGCCGCTTCGAGTACGGCCGCGATGTTCTCCAGTACCCGTTCGGTCTGTGCTTCGATGTCCTCGCTAACGACGTCGCCGGACTCGGGGTCGACCGGCCCCTGTCCGGAGACGTAGACGGTGTCTCGGTCCACGATCCCTTGTGAGTACGGCCCGAGGCTAGCCGGTGCATCGTCGGTTTCGATCTCGTACATCCACACGGCAGGTCGGGAAGTAACAACGAAAACGTTGTGACCAACCGAGCGCTTTCAGGGGAACGTCGGAGCTAGTAGGATCGACGCGCCCGGTACTCCGTCTACCCACCCGATCACGTGATCGGCCATATCGATCGTTAGTACACGGTAAGGTGATCCGACAACCCACCGACGCGGGACCGAGACCGCAATCCATAGCACGCCGGACCTCGTCCGGGTCGTATGATCCCCTCGCCGCGGTCGCTGGTCTCGGTGTCGAACCCGCGGCAGATCTGGCTCATCACCGGCGCGCACGCCATCAACGAGTTCTACAGCGTCGCCCTGCCGCCGTTGCTTCCCCTGCTCGTCGCGGACTTTTCAGTCTCGTACGCGAGGGCCGGCGCGCTGGTGACCGTCTTTTACGTCGTCTATTCGATCTTTCAGTTGCCCGCGGGCCTGCTCGCCGACCGGATCGGCCAGCGGGGGCTGTTAGCCGGCGGGATGGTCGTCCTCGCCGCCGGCATCGGGCTGGCGAGCGTCGCCCCCGACTACCGAACGCTCGTCGTCGCCCAGGCGCTGGCGGGACTCGGCGGAAGTACCTACCATCCGACAGGAATGTCGCTCGTCAGCGACTTCGAGACCGGCGGTACCGAGGGCCGCGCGATGGGCATCCACGGGCTCGGCGGCATCGTCGGCACCGCCCTGGCCCCGGCGCTGATCGGCGGGGTAGCCGCGCTGTATGGCTGGCGGATCGCGCTCCAGGTCGGCGCGCTGGTCGGCGTCCTCTACGCCGGCGTGTTTGCGGTGCTCTACGCTCCACCGGCCAGCTACAGCGAAAACCGGAGCGAGAGCCGGATCGAAAGCGGGGAAGGCGGGGAAACCGAAGGCATCAACGCCGACTCCGAACGCCTCGACACCGACGGCGGCGTCGATTCGCGCTCGCGCGACGGGCTATTAGCCCGGCTGAGCCGGCTGTTCAACGTGCCCTTAGCGTGGTGGGTCGTCGTGTTGTTCCTCGCGGATTTTTTGGTATCGTTCGAGATCGGAGCCGTCCGCACGTACGCCACCTCGTATCTCTTTCAGCGGGTCGGCGAGTCGACGGCGACCGCCAATGGTGTTTTCTTCGCCATGCTCGTCGGCGGCGGGGTCGCCTCGCTCGGTGCCGGCCATCTCGCCGATCGACTCGACCGCGTCTCGCTGAGCGTCGGCGTCCTCGCGCTGTCGGCGGGCGGGCTGATCGCGACCGCCCTCGTCCCGGCGTCAGTGGTGGTTTTGTACGGGTGGTTCCTGCTTCTCGGCGTGGTCGTCTACGCGATCTTCCCGGCACTGAACGCGCTCACCACCGAGTACTCCGAAAAGGAGTTCAGCGGGAGCCTGTTCGGCTTGATGCTTACCGCCGCGTCGCTCGGCGGCGCGGCCGGGCCGCTGGCCTTCGGCTGGCTGGCCGAGGCGGTCGGAATCCGAACGGCGTTTCCGGCGATCGCTGCGGTTGCACTGCTGGCGATCCCGGCCTTTCTCCTCCTGCGTCGACTCTGATCGGTTTCGCCGTCAGCGGCGTCGGTCCCATCGGTCGTATTATCGGTTAATCCGTCGGGGAGGGAGACGACCCCTCTACCTCGCCGGAGAGAACTGTCTCTTCGACCTGCGTGTAGACGATGACGACGCCGATAGCGGCCAGCACCGCGCCGAAAGCGAAGGGGGGGACGAAGCCATACCGAACCAGGTAGCCGGTCGCAAGCTGACCGGACGAGATCCCGAGCCCGAACGCCACCGTCAGTACCGACAGTTGCGCGCCGGATTGGTCCGACCTCGCGAGATCGCCGGCCAGCGCGAGCGCGGGCGCGAACACCATCGCGGCCGTCGCCCCTTGAAGCAATCGCGCGACGATCATCTGCCACGGCGTAACGACCAGGCCCTGCACAACCGTCGTCGGGATCAATAACCCGAGCCCGACGATGATGAACGTCCGTCTACCGTAGCGATCGCTCACCCGACCGACCAGCGGCTGAACGAGCGCGAGCGTGGCGATCAGCGCTGCGAACTCGATGCCGAACAGCGTCGGTCCCTGCTCTAAGCGAGTATTGATCCGCGGTTCGATCGGCGCGATCAACGCGATACACATCGCCATAAACAGCGTTGCGATCCCGAGCGCGAAGACCGGATCGAGCAGGCCCTCGCCGCGCGCTCGGATCGCGAGCGCGAGATCGTCGGTCGTCGCCGTCGTCTCGGCCGGGTCGTGGACGAAGACGCCCACGAGCGCGATACTGACGAGCGCAGACAGCGTCGCGATGTAAAACGCGGCGTTGAACCCGGTCAGTTCGCCGAAAATCGGGAGCGTGTACGGACCGGCGGCGATGACGACGCCGGCGGCGAGCGGACCACTGCCGAAGCCGACGAGCCGGAGCGAGTTGTACGTCCCCATGTTGCTACCGCGGTTCTCGGTCGCGCTGATCTCGTTGACGAGCGCGATCGAGGCCGTGATCGTCAACGCACCGCCGATCCCCTGGAGTACGCGGATTACCAGGAGCCCGACGTAATCGCCGGTGAGCGAGAACGCGAAGTTCGAGACCGCGAGCAACCCCAATCCGGCGATGACGAACGCTTTGCGTCTGCCGGCACGATCGGAGAGCCGACCGGCGATCGGCTGGGCGGCGCTACTGGCCAGGCTGAACAGCGCGAGTACGAGTCCCGTGATCAGCGCCTCGGTGAGCCCGAACCCGCTACCGGCGACGTTGGGGCTGGCGATGTACAGCGGGAGAACGACGATGAGAAACGAGTTGCCGAGCGCGTCGGCCATCCGGGCGATGCCCAGGACGATGACCCGCCCGTCGGTACCCGAGGCCACTCAGAGTCCTCCGGACAGCGATGTCATGCGTCGACGTTCGGTCTCGTCGTTCGTAGGTATGTTGCCTCCGGAACGTCGAGCGATAGAAACCGCCGGCTATGTGTCGGCGGAACGGTCGCCTCGTGTGATCGGACGGTGGCCTTCGATCGCACCGTCGCGTCGATCGCAGCCCGTAACGGCGACTGCAACACCGAGTGGGGACGGATCCTGACAGGTAGCACGTAGTGGTCCGTTTTCGAGGTTACGTTGCGGTGAGAAAGGCTATCCCTCCTCGAAGCACGAGTCATCACGCTCGTGATACTCGTCCCGGACGTTGTCGAAGTCGACCCCGACGGCGAAGTCCTTCGGGTCCTCTAACTGCGAGGGAACGATGCCGGTGAGTTGCTCGACTCTGGGGACTCGAACTCGGGGGTACGATCCGATATGGATGTGTTCCTCGTCGCCGACGACTTCGACGCGGTTCTCCGCGCCGCCGGGGAGGTAGACGACGTCGCTGGGCCCGGCCTCGATCGACTGCTCTTCGCCGTCGTTGTCCTTGTAATACCAGACACATTCGCCCTTGATCGTCGTGAGGATTTGATACATCTCGGGCATATGCGAATGGATCGGAAAGGAGTCGCCCGGTTCGCCGGTGGTCCAGGTGACGTACATATCGTTAGTGAGCATCACCGAGTGAACGGTCTGAAGGTCCGTGCCGCCGCCCTCGACGAGCGTCGGCGCGTCCGGCGCGTGAACTTTGAACGCTTGTTGTTTCGGTAGCACCGAGTAGTCCTTTTTCTGCACAGGGTTGTCTGTCACACGTTATCTCTCACCGCACGGCGTCATAATCCCACCGTTCGGCACGAGGACGCTCGGCGAGCGTGAAGCTGGCGGCGTGAAATCGGAGCTAGGCGTATATATCACACCGCTCGCATCGTCCGACGACGCCACACGGGTCTCTCGAACCGAAGACGGTCGATCGGGAGACGAAGTAGCACCGCCGACCCGGCGTCGTCCGTCCACACGGTACCGAGAGAAGCACTTCAGGACGGTGTGGTGTTCCCGAATCGGGCCGGCCGTCGTCGACCCGGCGACCGAACTCGTGAAACCGTCGTCGAATCGTGAGTGTGAAGCACAGACGGGGCGCGTATCGGTTGTACAAACCATGAACACGGAGTTACTGTGGGGAGAGACGGAGACTCGGGACGGGGCCGCTGTCTTCGGACCGCACGGCGTCTCGGCCGCGTCGAGAACACGTCCAGGGACGTCTTCGGGGGTCTATCTCATCCGTAGCGGCGATGAAGCCCTGCTCGTCGATACGGGCCGCCGAACGGCACCGGAGTACCCGACCGGGGTCCTCGACACGATCTGTGACGTGATCGACGAACGCGACGTCCGTCTGCGATACGTCGTACAGACGCATTTTCACTACGATCACGTCGGCAATACACAGCATCTCAAGGACCGCTACGGGGCGACGGTGCTCTGTCACGCACAGGATCGACCCGTGATCGAAGACCCCACGATCCTGGCGAGCACGGAGTACATCGAATCCATGGGCGGCGATCCGGCGACGATCGCGGCGGAGTTGACCCTAGACGACCCGTCGGACATCACCGCTTCGAAAGCCCTGGTCCGCGAGCACTGGAACCATCCGGTCGAGGTGGACCGGACGGTCGAGGACGGTGACACCGTTACACTGGGCGAACTGGAGCTACGGGTGCTACACACGCCGGGGCATACGCCCGGTCACCTTTCGGTCTACAACCCGTCGTCGAACAGCCTCTACCTCGCGGACGTCATGTACTGGCCGACGCCGCTACACCCCTATCCGATGGGGAACGTCGCGGAGCAGATCGCCAGCGTCGAGAAGTGTCTGACGCTCGAAGCCGACTCCCTCTTTTCAGGGCACGGGCTTCCGCGGTTCGGGGCCGACGCCGTCGAGGACTACCTGCGGGAGCTACTGCTCAGAGGGCGCCAGCTCGAAGAGCGGATCCTCGTACTCTTGAGCCGACACGGGGAGCTAACGATTCCGGATCTCCACGCCGAGACGTTCGTGATCAAGGAACGCTACGACTACGCGAACGACGGCTGGTTCGCCAACAGTATGAACTGCATTCACGCTCACCTGCGGAGATTGTTAGAAGCGAAGGAAGTCAGGAGAGTAGAGCGCGAGAACGGGACGGTCGCCTGGGAAGTCACGGAAGACGGCCAGCGCCCGGCAGAAGAGACGGGCGTCGAAGGGGCATACGAGCGGACGAAGACGTTAGCCGACATCCCACGAACCTGACGGCGTTCAACATCCCAGTCACCGGCTATCAGCTTCCGACGAGGGCGGGAGGGCAGAACGGGCCGAGGTAGCCGAGGTAGGTCCGATTAGACTACTGCGAGATCCCGTACACATCGCCGGTCCAGTCCCTGGCGGGGGTGTCGTAGATCGGCTGGTCACGGTCGAGTTCGTCGATACGTTGGCGATCCGCGCTGTCCAGTTCCCAGTCGAACAGCGCGACGTTCCCGCGGATATGCTCGCCGGAGGTGGACTTCGGAAGCACGACGACGTCCTTTTCGACCGCCCACCGGAGAACGACCTGAGCGGGCGTCTTGTCGTATTCTTCGGCCACCTCCCGGACGGTCTCGTCGCCGAGGACCTCCGTTCGGGCGAGCGGCGCGGCCGCCTCGATAGCCGTACCCGTCTCCCGACAGTACTCGACCAGCTTCGGGCGCTGGAACCACGGGTGGAACTCGATCTGATTGACCGCGATCGGCACGTCCGAGACGTGGTGGGCGCAACTGAGCTGGAAGGCACTGAAGTTCGAAACCCCGACGTTCCGGACTTTCCCCCGGTCGTGTAGCCGTTCCATCGCGTGTAAGGTCTCGCGCAACGAGATCGCGGGATTAGGCCAGTGGATCAAGTACAGATCCAGGTAGTCGGTGCCCAGCCGATCCAGCGAGGCATCACATGATTCGATGACCGAATCGTACGCGAGGTTCGACGGGAGGACCTTCGAGGTGAGGAACAACTCCTGGCGATCGCGGTCGTGATCGGCCAGCACCTCGCCGATCTCGCCTTCGTTCATGTACCCCTCGGCGGTATCGATGTGGGTATAGCCGGCGTCGAGAGCGACGCGAACGGACTCGCGGACGGTCTCGTCACCGATGTCCCACGTGCCGGAGCCGACGATGGGTATCGAGTCCCCGCTCCGGAGAGCGACGGACGGCACTGTCATCGTATCACGCACGGAATTGAGCCCTGTGGTTCTTAAGCGTGGAGGATTCGTCGGCCCGAGCCACGCCGTGGCGGTCGACTCGACTGAGAGAAGCCGATCCAAGCGTGGCGACGGGCCGCCTCCGTCGGAGCGAGAACACGATATCGCCCTCAGCCCTCGGCATCGACGCCGGGAATCGCTTCGCTCCGCCCGTCGTCGATCGACTCCAGGACCCGTTCGTGGAACTCCTGTAGCACGCGACTCTCGTCCTCGGCGAGCACGACGTCGCTGGCCATGAGCGTCGCGAGTCCGAAGGCCCGCGGCGTCGGCGAGGAAAGCCGCTGGCTCCGGACCTCGATTTTCCCGGTCTCGACGTCGGCTACTACGTCCTCGATCGCGCCGACGTCGAGTTTGTCCTCTAACAACTCGCGATAGGTCTCCTCGATCACGGCAAAGTTCTCTAACTCCTCGGCGAAACCCAGTAGCATCTCGCTCGAGACCTGTTGCTGGCTGGCGGATTTCTCGTAGCCCTTGTAGCGCTTGAGGATCATCAGTGCCCGCGTCGCATCGATCCGGAAGTACCGCTTGAGGAGGTCGGTGCCGTCGAGGCTCGCTCGTAGGTCCGCCCGCACCGCCTCGGGATCGATGTCCTCGATGATCCCCACGAGGTCGAGCTTCCGATTGAGCGGCATCGCGAGCGAGAAGCCGTTGTCCGCGACCGCCACTGCGACGTTCGCGTTCGCCTCCTGTGCGCAGTGGTAGGCGAGCAGCCGCGAAAACCCGTCGTTGAATCGTCTCCCGTAGTTCGAGTGGACGTAATACCGGCGTTTGTACTCGCCGTGATCGGTTTCTTCTTCGACGGCGAGCCTCGTGGGTGTACTGACGCTCTCGCTCCCGGCGTACCTGACCTGCTCGTCGAACATCCGGGTCAGTGCCCGTAGCGCCGCCTCGTCGACCGGAAACTCCCGGAGCCACCGCCGTACGGCCGGCGGCCCACCCTCCTCTAAGCAGGCGAGTAACTCACCCTGGAAGGCGAGGATCTCGCGGCCGAGATCGTACGACAGCGGCAGGCGTTCTGCGAACCACGACGGGACGGTGGGCCGGGCACCCGTCGGATCGACGTAGACCTTCGATCCCCGTCGGTACCGGAACTCGTAGTGACTCCCGCCGAGGACGAACACGTCGCCCTTTTCGAGCGTATCGAGGTAGTTCTCGTCCAACTGCCCGACGCGCTCGTTCCCGCCCCGGACGAACACCGAACAGGAAAACGAGTCGGGGATCGTCCCGATGTTCGTCATGTAGATCACGCGGGCGAGCCGACCGCGTTTGCCGATCAGTGCCTCGCCGACGTCGAAGTCGGGGTAGTGATGTTCGCCGTCGGGTGCGTCGTTGCTGTCGCGCCAGATCTTCGCATAGACGTTTTTGTCCTCCAAGCCCTCGTAGTCGGCGGTCAGATAGGAAAAGAGGGTCTCGAAGTCGGCGTCGGCGAACTCTCGGTAGGGATATGCACGCCGGAGGATGCCTGTTGCTTCCTTTTCAGGGCGGACGGCGTTGATCGCCATGCCGTAGACCTGCTGGGCGGCGACGTCGTGACACCCCTCGGGAACGAACACCCGATCGACGAAGTTCTCTTCGGCTTTCCGGAGCATGACCGCACACTCGACGAGTTCGTCCCGGTCGAGGACCAGCACCCGACCTTTGACCGTCTGACCGAGCCGATGGCCCGCCCGCCCGACGCGCTGGGACGTGTGGCATGTCGATCCCGAGTTCGAGGCTCGTCGAGGTGGTGACGACATCGAGACTGCCCTCTTTGAGTTTCCCCTCTACTTCCTGGCGGCGTTCCTTCGAGAGGCTCCCGTGGTGACAGCCCGAGTCCTCCTCGGTGAAGCCGTACTGTTCACGGAGGGTGTGGAGGACCCGTTCGGCCCCCGAGCGGGTGTTGGTGAACACGAGCGTGTTCGTATGTGCCTCGATCAGTTCGGCCAGTTCGTCGTAGAAACGCCCTTTGACTACCTCACGAGGCGTGTCGATGAGGTCGGCGGCCGGACAGGACAGTTCCAAATCGAACTCCCGGGCGAAGCGGGCGTCGACGATCTCGTACTCGCGCGGCGGGCCGCCGGGCGACTCGCGGCCGACGAGGAATTCCGCGATCGTCTCCAAGGGTTCGACGGTCGCCGAACAGCCGATTCTCGTCGGCGAGGTCTCACACATCGCTTCGAGGCGTTCGAGCGAAACCGAAAGGTGGGTGCCCCGTTTGTTCGCCGCGACGCTGTGGATCTCGTCGACGATGACGTACTCCACGGTCGAGAGCTTCTCCTTGAACTTCGGCGAGTTGAGGAGGATGGCGAGCGTCTCGGGAGTGGTGTTGAGGATGTGGGGGGTCTCTTTCAACATCCGCTGGCGGTCGGCACTGCTCGTATCGCCGTGACGGATGGCGTGGCGGATATCGATCCCGTCGCCGTCACCGTCACCGTCGCCGTCGCTGTCGTGCCCTTGGTCCTCGACACCCGGATTCGACTCCTCGGCGGCGATCTCGGCGATCTCTCCGAGGGGGACTTCGAGGTTGCGATGGATGTCGTTCGCGAGCGATTTGAGCGGCGAGATATAGAGGCAGTACACCGAGTTCTCCAGGCCGTCGTCGCGCTCGCGGCGATACAGCTCGTCGACGATCGAGGCGAAGGCAGCTTGGGTCTTCCCGCTTCCCGTCGGCGCGCAGACGAGCGTGTTCGTCCCCCGTTCGACGAGCGGGATCGCGCCGCGCTGTGGCGGGGTGAAAAACCCGCCGTTCTCGGGGACGTACTGGCCGAACTGACGCACCCACCACTCTCGCGTTACGGGTTCGAACGAGGCGAGCACGTCCTCGTCGGCGATCGCTACCTCCCGAGGATCGAAGCCCAAATCGGCGTCGAGACCACGGAGCAACTCGCGTCCGCTCATTACGTACGCTCGCTCGCCCAACGGCAAGTCGGTTCGGACGGCGGCAGTACGGGACGGCCGGCGGGCTGCCCGGACTGCGCGTTCGGATTGGCCGTTCTGTCACCTCCGAGCGGGTTCGGTTTCGAGCGATCCGGCGAAAGCCGGAAAACTAACGCGATCGCGGGCGAAGAACGGGTATGACTCAGCGTGAGCGAGCGGACACGGGGCGAGCGGAGGGCGCGATCGACGGCCACCCGATCTTCGCCGCCGCCTACGACCGTCTGGGTGGCATCGGGGAGGACTTCTTACGCGAGCACCGCCGGTATCTCGCGCGCGACCTACACGGGTCGGTACTCGACCTCGGAGCCGGTACCGGGGACATGTTCCCGGTCCTCGCGCGTACGGCCGAGAGTAGTGGTGAACTCTCGATTCACGGGATCGAACCCGACCCACACATGGAAAAGCGCGCCGAGCGGGCGGCGAGGGAGGAAGCCCTCGACATCGACCTCCGACTCGCCCGCGCGGAATCGTTGCCCTATCCCGACGAGTCGTTCGACACCGTGATCGCCTCGCTCGTCTTCTGTACGATCGCCGATCCCGAGCGCGCGTTCGAGGAAGTTCATCGGGTTCTGCGTCCCGGCGGCGAGCTACGACTGCTCGAACACGTCCGCGCTTCGGGGTTTCTCGGACGCGCTCAGGACTTCCTCGCGCCGGCCTGGAAGGTCGTCGGGGCGGGCTGTCACCTGAACCGCAACAGCGAAGCCCTCCTGGCCGCCGCTCGGTTAGAGATGACCGAGATGGAGACGATCCGAGCGCCGCCGCCGGCGACGCCGATGATCCGCGGGACGGCTGTCAAGCGGTCCTGACCGCCTGTCGGTACTGTTACCGTATCGCTACCGCTCTCGCCGCCGTGGTCGCGGGAAACGTACCTCGGTCACGGGACTCGCGTCCGGTCCCGGTCGCGGTTCGTCCGCCCGCTCGGCGATCGGAGTCGAGACAGGTCAGCGAAAGCAATCGCTTTAATCTCTCGGAGCGTATGGGAGTTGATATGGTAGCAAGCGAAATCAGTGCGATCATCGGATTCGTCGTGGCGTTGCTCGTCGGTGCCGCCGGCATCTACGTCGGCGCGCGGGTCATCACGGACACGGACAGCTACGTGTATGCGATCATCACCGCGTTGATCGGGTCGGCGATCTGGTTCGTCGTATCGTTTTTCGTCGGGTTCATTCCGTTGATCGGACCCGTCTTGGCGTTGCTCGCCTACCTCGGCGTTATCAACTGGCGCTATCCCGGCGGGTGGCTCGCTGCGGCCGGAATCGCGCTTATCGCGTGGATCGCCGTGTTCGTAATCGTCTACCTGCTCGCGATCATCGGGCTCGTCACGCCGGATGCGGTCGGCATTCCGGCTATCTGAGCCGACACCTCGGGGGACGATCGGGTCCGACGGTATGATAGTTCGCCGGCCAACCGCGATCGACGGCCGGCACTGGAGTCACGGATCGGGACTCCCGACCGATCGGCATGCGAGCACGACCTGCGCGATAGTTCGATGAGCGACCGTTCGGTACGTTTCTCGGGAATCGGCGGTACGCTGCCCGGCGGTGAGCATGTCCTGACTCGGTCACTGCTCGAAGACGGTTGGTTTAGGCTCTCGGAACCTCAAGTGGTATGGCATGGTAGAAGCCGGATTCATCGGTCCGATAATCGCGTTCGTCGTTAGCTTGCTCATCAGCGCCTTCGGGATCTACGCGGGTGGGCGCGTGATCACCGACGCGAGCAGTTACGCCTACGCCCTCGTCACGGCGTTGATCGGCGCGGCCGTCTGGGCGGTCGTCGTGTTGTTCGTCGGAGCGATTCCACTACTGGGTGTTCTCGCGCCGCTGCTCGCGCTTATCGCGCTGATCTGGGTCATCAACTGGCGCTATCCCGGCGGGTGGCTCGCGGCGATCGGGATCGCGCTCGTGGGGTGGCTGGCGATCCTCGCCGTTCGATTCGTATTGGGTCTACTTGGCCTCATTACGTTCGGTATGGGTGGCATAAGCGGCATGGGAGGTATGGGCGGCATGGGACTGTTCTGAACGGGGCCCGGCTCGACGCGACGAGGAGTTTTGAGGGCGGCGGGCGATCGGAGGGTATGCAACGGTGTTGGAGGGACACGGATGAGCGTTGATCTCTCGGTGACCTTTCTCGGGACGGGAAGCGCGATGCCTGACGGCGAGCGTGCTCAGACCGGACTGTTGCTCGAAAGCGACACCGATAGCGTCGACGGTAACGACGGTGCCGGTAGTAGCGATAGCGCCGATGGTGGTAATACCGGAACCGTACTCGTCGATTGCGGGAGCGGCGTCTTGCGTAATCTCGCACGGACCGACCCGGGCTACGAAGGAGTCTCGGCGCTTCTGCTTACTCACCACCATCTCGATCACGTCGCCGACCTCATGCCGCTGTGTAAGGCTAAATGGCTCGCCGGTACCGAGGAACTCGACGTCGTCGGTCCGGCGGGCACTGAAACCCTCGTCGAGAGCCTGTTCGACGTTCACGACTACATGGAAGGCCGGCTCGACGTTTCGGTGCGCGAGATCGGCCCAGGCGACTTCGAGGTCGGCGGGTTCGCGGTTCGCGCGATCGAGCCCTGCCATTCGATGGACTGTCTGGCCTACCGCTTCGAAGCTCTCGGCGAAGACGCCGACACGAACGACCGGGTAACCGACGACGGAAACGAAAGGTCGGCGTTTACCTACAGCGGCGACAGCGAAGCCTTCCGGGAGCTGTGTGAACTCGCCGACGGCGGAACGTTGGCACACGACTGTTCGTTCCCCGATAGCGTAGACGTCTCGAACCACCCGACACCGACGCAGTTGGGCGACGCGCTTGCGAGCGCCGACGGCGAAATCGATCGGGTCTACCTCACGCATCTGTACCCTCACACGAGGGGGCACCACGAGGAGATGGCCGAGTCGATCGCCGAACGCTACGACGGCGACGTTCGGTTCGCACGCGACGGCCTGACGATCGAGATCGGGTGACGACCGCTCGGATCCGTGACTGCGAAGCGACTCGTTCCCGACCGGTGGGTTCGACCGCAGGGATGCGAGTGCCCGATTCGACACCCGATTTCGTGAGCGACGGTCAAGGGCGACCGGGGGCCGGACTCGGATCGGGGTCGGGCGTCGGGCGCGCGCCGGGCAGCCGGTCGAGCCGATAGAGCGCACAGAGCCCGACGAGAACGACGCCCAATCCGAGCGCGCCGGCCCGAAAGACCGTCTCGAAGCCCACGCCCGCGCCGACGAGCGCTCCGGTCACGGCACTGCCCGTCGCTTCGGTGAACAGGGCTCCACCGGAGTACACCGCATACCCGCTCGCGTCCGCGTCGGTGGGTAGCGCTCCCAGCAGGAAGGCGTCGAGCGCCGGAAAGAGGCTGTGGATCGCATAGCCCATACAGACGGTAACGACGACGAGTCCCAGCACGGACGAGGTGTAGGTGAGCACGAACAGCGATCCCGCGAACCCGGCGATGATCGAAAGGACGTAGGGCACCTGGGGGAGCGAGTCGGCCAATCGCCCGCCGAACCAAAATCCCGGAACGCCGGCGGCGAAGGCGACGGTGAGAAGCGCGTTCGCCAGACCCGGCGAGAGACCTTTGGCGCGGATCAGGTAGGTGGGATAGAAGTTGAACACGCCCTGCCAGACGAACCCGGCGGCGGCGACGAAGACGATCGCGGTCGCGAGCAACGGCCAGTAGCCACGAACGGCGTCGCTGAAGGCCCGATCGGGGGTCCGGGCACTCGACGCGGGGGCTTCGTCGATAGTGTACCGGAGGACGAGCGTCGTACAGAGGGTCCCGACGGCGAGCGCCCAGAACACCCCTCGCCAGGAGCCGACCGCGAGCACCGCAACCGCGAGCGTCGGCGCGGCGACGGCGGCGAGTTGGGTCGCAGTTCCATGAATCCCGACGGCGCGACCGACGCGGTCGGGGTACAATCGGCTGATCAACGGCACTGCGGCGACGAAATATACCCCGGTCGCGAGCCCTATTACGAGAGCGCCGCCCGCGAGCACCGGTATCGAGGATGCGCTCGCAGCCACCACAGCGCCGACGGCGAGCAGTCCGCCCGCGGCGAGGACGACGCGACGCCGGGAGACCCGTGTGAGGAGATAGCCCGTTGGAATCCGCGCGCTGGCGGTGGCGAGCCAGACGAGCGTGATCACCGCACCGAGGGTCGCCTCCTCGACCGCGAAGGCGCTCATGAGCGGTTCGACGAGCGGTGCGAAGACCACCCGCCCGAGATTGACGAGAAAGACCAGCCCACAGAGCGTGCCGAAGAGCCGACGGGTCACGACGGAACGAAGGTCCCCCATCTGTCAAGCCTTCCGAAACGGTCGCACATCGGATCGAATTCCGGGGCCGAATCGGAAGCGACACGGGACGTGATCGAGGTCATACCGACGACGATCACACGGTCGAGACGGATCCGTTCGACCTCGCCGTTTCGCTCGGCTTCGGTCAGGAGGTATCGAGACGCGAGAGCAGTTCTCCGACGGACAGCACGTCCTCGCCGAGACCAAGGACTGACGCCGCCCGCGTCGCAACCGGTATCGTGACCCCGGCGCGCTCGATCGCCGCCCGATCCGAGTCGAAGACCGCTCGCGGCGGCCCGTCAGCGATCACCGCGCCGTCGGCGAGCACGACGAGGCGATCGGCGTGTTCGGCGGCGAACCCGACGTCGTGGGTAACGAGCACGACGAGGCGACCGGCACTGCGGCAGTCGTCGACGATGTCGCCGACGATCGAGACGCCACTCGAATCCTGGCCGCCTGTCGGTTCGTCGAGAACGACCGCGGGGGTGTCCATCGCGAGCACCGAGGCGATCGCCACCCGCCCGCGCTGTGCTCGCCCCAGATCGTAGGTATCGGTGTCGCGAACGGCGTCGAGACCCGAGACGGCGAGGGCCTCTTCGACTAACTCGTCGACGCGTGCTTCGTCGTAGCCCAGTCGTTCGGGGCCGAATCGGAGTTCGGATTCGACCGTCGGGCGAAACAGCTGGTCGTCCGGGTTCTGGAAACAGAGCCCGACCTCCCGAGCGAGCCTCGCAACGGGGGCCTCGCTGGTGTCACGCCCCGCGATCCGTACCGTGCCGCTCGTGGGCGTCAGGAGTCCGTTGAGCTGTTTCGCGAGCGTCGTCTTCCCGGCACCGTTGTGCCCGAGAATCGCAACACAGCCGCCGTCCATGCTCAACGAGACGTCCGCTAGCGCGTCGGTCCCGCTCGCGTAGGTATGCGAGGCGTTCTCGACGTCGATCAACGGTGGGTCGTCGCTCGAAGCCGAGGCCGGGGGCGAAGCCGAATCCGACGGATCCGAGTTCGGCGGGTTCGCTTCCGACACGGCCGACTCCGGCGTGTTCGATCCCGATGTGCCCGATTCCGACTCCGGTGGAACCGCCGCGGCCGAGTTCGATGGCGCCGACGCCGCTGGGGTCGTCGCCTCGCCGCTCGAAGCGCGGCGAGCGTTCGTCGATCGGAGTGCTTCGATGTCGGTTCCCACCTCCAGTTCGGCGACGGTCAGCGGCAGGTCGCCGTCGAACAGGCCGCGCTCGCGGAGTGCTCGGCCGATCCGAAGCGTACCGGGAATCGTCACGGAGCCGTTGGACTCATTGGCCTCACTGGCCTCCTCGATCGCGGTGAGGACGGTTCGGGGATCGTCGTCGTAGCGAAGCCGGCCGTCCCCGAGGACGAGCAGGCGGTCGGCCCGCGGAGCCAATCGGTGCAGATCCTGGCTGACGAGGCAGATCGTGTACCCGGCCTCGTGCATCGATTCGGCGAGATCGAAGACGGCCTCGGTGCCCGCCGGATCGAGCTGGGAGGTCGGCTCGTCGAGAACCAAGATACCCGGATCGAGCGCGAGCACCGAGGCGATCGCGAGGCGCTGGAGTTGCCCTCCGGAAAGCGTCCCCGGGTCGCGATCAGCAAGGGCTTCGATCCCGACGCGATCGAGACACTCGCGGGCGCGCGGCTCGATGTCCTCGCGGGGGGTTCCGATCCGCTCGAGGCCGAAGGCGACCTCCTCTAACACGGTGGTCGCCGCCCCGGTCAACTGGTCGAACGGGTCCTCGAAGACGTATCCGACGGTTTCGCCGAGTTCGCCGATCGACGACTCCGGGACGTCCGTGCCGGCGATCGATACGCTTCCGTCGAGATCGCCGTCGAAGAAGTGCGGAACGAACCCCGAGAGGCATCGACAAAAGGTGCTCTTGCCGGCGTCGCTCGGCCCCGTGATCCCGACGAACGTTCCTGCCTCGACCTGACAGTCGACATCGATCAAGGCGGGCCGGGCGGAGTCGGCCTCCGACCCGGCGCTACTGCTACTGTCGCTATCGTCACTGTCGTTGCTATCGACGCCGCTCTTGTAACGAAAGGTGACGCCTTCGAAGCGGATGTCAGCCGAGGTCGTCATGCGAGAACGCGCCACCCGGCGGTCACGAGCACGCCGACGACGGCGAACGCTTGTAAGAGGCGTTCGGCGGGCGGTTCGCTCACCTGGTAGAGGTGGGTTCGCGGTCCCTGCCCGGAAAAGCCCCGGGCTTCGAGCGCGAGCGAGCGCGTCTGTGCGGAGACGAGCGCCCCGATGAGAAGCGGGCTCGCGAGCGCGACGAACGCCCGAAAACGATCGGTGAGCCCGCCGCTCACGTCCAATCCGCGGGACTGCTGGGCGTCCAGGATACGGCGGGCACGCGCTTGGAGATCGGGGACCAACTGCAAGGAAGCCAGAAAGACGTAGCTCACGTTCTCCGGGACGCCGCGCTCGATCAGCGCAGTTGTCAGCCGTTTGGGGTGGGTCGTCGCGACGAAGGTGAGCGCAACGACGACGAACGTCGCGAGGATCACGAGCGTCCGGAGCCCGAGGACGAGCCCGCCCTGCCAGACGGTAAGCGGGCCGAGCGTCGCCAGCGGAACCCGCCCTGCCGGGGTAAAGAGTCCGTGCAGAACGACGAGCCCGACCGCGAGCGGTGCCAGTACTGTCGCGGCCGTTCGGACTACGCTTCGCCCGACACCGCCGACGAAAGCGCTCAGCACCGCCAGCCCTAACGTGACGAGGAGTCCACCCCATCCCGGGAGGGCAAATGTCACGAGCACTAACGCGGCGCCACAGACGAGTTTCGTGACCGGGCTGAGAGCGTGGATCGGGCTATCGGCGGGCTGATAAGTGAAGAAACCCGTGCCGTTCATCCCCGTAGCGACCGGAACCGCTCGGAGAGCCGGCCCGCTTTATCGAGTACCGGCGCGGCGGTCGACGGCCGGTATCGCTCGGGAACGCGTTTCGCGATGAGCGCGGCGAGTACCGCCGTAATGACCTTGTCGACCGGTTCGACGACGATCGTCTGTCCGATCACCGCCCCCCACAGCTCCGATCCGGTGGCGAGGAAAAATCCCGTCACGGCGTCCGATCCGGTGCCCGTGACTCCGCCGAAGACGGTGACCGTGATAGGCGCGCCCAGCGCGATCGAGAGAAAGGCGACGACGAGCCCGACACCTACGATCCGTCCGTAGGTCCGAAACCAACCACGATTGGCCATGTAGCCCGCGGCGAGGCCGAAGGCGACCTGGAGCGGCGTGTAGGGGATAAAGGTCGGATTGACGAGCACGCCCTCGACGAGGTTGACGAACAGCCCCGTGAGCGCCGCCGCCCACGGCCCGACGAGCACCGCGATCAGCAGTGTCCCGAGCGCGTCGAGGTAGATCGGGAGCCGAAGCGCGTTCACGAAGAAGGCCGCGACGACACTGATCGCGACGCCGATCGGGATGAGCACCCACGTCTGTGTCGTGAACTCCCCCCGGATCCCGTCGAGCACCGAGCCACCCTCGGCCGTCGTCTCGCTCATGTACGGATCCACCCCGTGTTCGAAGTCATTGAAATTCATCTACACCTCCGATCTGAAGATTGAAGAACATTCCTCTTCATCGCTTCGATCCGCCGTGTCCTCGGTCCGTCGTGTCTCCGGCGGTTCCGGGCAGTGGCAATAACGCTCACCGAACAGGCACCGAACAGAGACGTTTCGTCGTTTTCACGCCCTCATGCTCTCGCATCCTCGTTTCTCGTGATCCGGTTTTCCGTGTTCCGTCTTCTCAGCACGACTCGTCGCGGGCGAGCGCTACCGTTCGATCGGCGAGCGTCGAGATCCGGGGGGTTGCGTACCCGCTGAGAGCCGTCTCGACGCGGCCGGAAAGCGGTGCCGTCCATCGCTCGTCGAGTGCTTCCCGACCGCGGCGTAATCCGACGATCGAGCCGACCGTCGCGCCATTACAGTCGGTATCGAAGCCCGCCTCGACCGCCCGGCAGATCGCATCGCCGAACCCCTCGCCCCACAGGAGCGAGATCGCGACGATCCGGGCGTTGCTGATCGCGTGGAATTTGCCGTAGAGGGTACTTTCGTCCCACCGGTCGCCGACGACTGCAACGGCCTCGTCGTAGGTGAGGCCGCGCTCGTACTGGTCGAGGACGTCCTCGATTGCCTCTGCGAGCCGTGAGGCCGCCGGGATCTGTACGAGTCCGGCCAGAAGGAGTCGTTCCCTGCTCGCTACCACTGGCGCGGCCGCGAGCATCGCCGCGACCCACATCGCCCCGTAGATCCCGTTACGAACGTGACTGAGCCGCGCGTCGCGCCAAGCGAGTGTGGCGGCGAGCGTCGGTTGCCCGGGGGTGATCCACCCGTAGAGGTCGGCCCGGATCCCCGCCCCGATGAACTCCCGGTAGGGGTTCCGGGCGGTGGCCGTCGCCGGTGGCTCGTAACCGTTACAGACGTTCCGGTACGCGACGCGTTCTGCGGTGTAAAGTCTCCCAACTGGAAAGCCCTCGATCCAGGTGTCGGAGACGTCGCTCGTCGTGAACTCGCGCCCGCACCGCTCTACCGTATCGAGCGCCGCGATCGTGAAGTCGACGTCGTCGTCGCGGGGCATGCCGTCGGTCTCGTCAACGAACCCGGTCGTCGCATTCATCGGGTAGCGCTCGGCGACCGCGCTGGGAACATCCGACGAGAGGTAGCCCTCAAGCGGGTAGCGATCGGTCTCGCGGAGGAATCCTTCGATCGTCTCGCCGTCCCACAGCTCGACGGGTTTGCCGAGCAGACACCCGGCACAGCGACCCGCCCACGCGCCGGCGATCCGGCCGTTGAGGTCGGCGGCAGTGGAACCGGCAACGTCCTCGGAGTCGAGACCGCCAGCATCGTCGAGCGACGGGGCATCGACCGGTCGCGCCGCTCGGATCGCGTCGAGGTCGTTCGGCTCGTTGTACTCGTACCCCGACCGCTGGGGAAGCGTCGCGGCCTCGTCGAGGAGGTCCTCGGCAGCCGTCCGCCAGTCGGTAGTCCCGGTCGCATCGGCTTCGATCAGTGTATCGAACTCCGCGTCGAGCGTCTCGACCGCTCGCCCGGCGTCGGCGAGCTGTCGGCGCTCGGTGGCGAGGTCGGCCGGGCCGAGCTGTAGGTACTCGATCGTCATACGGGAACTCGGGGAGCCAAGCGGTTATACCGACCGGCAATGTACAGCGGTTCGAGGGGGACTCGTCCGGCGAAGGAGAGATACGGATACCGAGCGGAGTTCGAAGAGAACGATGACATGGGAAGAGCGCGAGCTAGCTACTCGACTCCTCTCGTTGCTGGGACGTTAGCAACGATCACTGAAGAACTAATTCAACGAAGGGAAGAGAGCGCCAGACCCCAAGGATCTGAAGCAGGTAGCTGTCCAGGGTGCTGTGCCGATCGATGAAGGAGTAGTAGACAGGTTCAGCGCACTCGGAACCTACCGAACTCTAACGGGCTAGTGAGGTGGAAAACCTGAAATCCCTACTCTAAGCGGTATCGCAACAGCGCCGCGATCCCGCCCAGGCTATTCAGCTGATCGCCGGGGGCGAACTCGCTCGAAAACACGGTGACGGAGCCGCCTTGATGTTCGGTGTTCTCGATGATCGTATCGACGTCGTGTTCCCAGTCGCCCCCGCCGGCGCGCTCGGCGCGCAGGCGTTCGTCGAGAATCAGCAACTGCTCTATCGCGCCGAACTCCGCGGCCTTCGAAACGGCGTCGACGCCGTAGGTCGCGGGCTCCTCGCGGGCGATCCGGCCGGTCAGCTCGTCGATCAGCTCGGCTTCCTCGGCGATCCGGGTTTCGGCCTGGATCTCGTCGACTGCGCCACGCTTGAGCACTTCGTGGACCCCGCGATCGCCGATCGCGCTCGTGTCCACCGTAGTCGTGATTTCCCGTGCGACCTCGGGATGCTCGCGTTCGAAGTGTTTGAGCGCGTCTCCCTTAGTGAAGCCCGGGCCGGCGAGCAAGATCGCGTCGGCGTCCACGTGGCTGAGTACCGAGGCGAGTTCGCCGAATAGCTCCGAGCGGTCGCGGGCGTACTCGCCTTTCCCCGTGGGACCGGACAGCGAGACGCGTTCTTCGGCCCCGTACTGCGCTACGGTATGGACCGCCGCCGCACCTTCCTCGACCGTAGCGATCACCACGTCGGGCGCGTCGGTCGCCTCGATGGCCTCTTCGAGGCGTTGGGTCTGATCGGGTTTCCAGTGCTTTTCGATCTCGATCTCGGTGCGTTCCTCGATATTTAAACTGTGATGTGCGCCGATCTGGTCCTCGCGGGAGGCCCACGTGATCACGCCCGAGACCCGCAAGCGGTTCGCGAACTTGTCGAATTCGGCCGATTCGGCGTCGAGGGTCACTCCCATGGGTTCGCGCTCGCCGCCGGTGTCCCGAACCCGGTCGTCGGCGCGCTGGATCCGCCGAGTGGTGTCGCCTGAGACGAGGTCTCCAGGTTCGATGAGATAGGTGAGATGCCAGAGGTCGTCGAGGCTCTCGGGAACGAGCGTGACCCGCTCGCGCCCGCCCTCGACGTGCGTCCGGCCGTTTTCTCGCATAACGGTAGTAGAGAGCCCGGCGGTAAGTTCCTGGCTGTTTCCGGTGGCGAACGGTCGGCCGACTCCTCGTACCCGATTCACGCGCGGCGGATGATCGG
>PXQR01000050.1:44840-49371 GCA_003021235.1 Halobacteriales archaeon QH_6_64_20
GGAGACCGTCGCTTCGTTTCCCGAGGCGGTGTACGGACCCGCGCTCGACTCGGTCGGTATCACTTAGGAGTGTCAGCAAGAAGCTGCGTAGTACTCCTCTTCGACCAGTTCGTCGAACGTCGCCGAAAGCAGCCGTGTCACCGGCCCGTCGCCGATCGTGATGCCATCCAGCCGTGAGATCGGACGGATTCCCTCGACTGCGCTCGCGAGAAAGGCTTCGCTGGCCTCTCGGACCGCGTTCGGCGCGTACCGGCCCGTCTCGACGGGAATTTCCTCCTCGTGCGCGAGATCACACACCACCGGCCGGAGAACGCCGACCGGATCGGCCGCCGGGACGTGAAGCGCGAACTCGTCGACGAACAACAGATCGCTCGTCGCCCCACCGGTGAGCGCTCCCCCGCGGTCGCGGACGAGCGCCTCGTCGGCACGGTACTCGTCGGTGGCCGCCCGCGCCAGTTCGAGGTGGGCACGGATTCGAGTGCTTCGCTCGCCGAACGGATCGGAGTCGCTCGATCGACGGATCGTAACCGTCTGTACGACCGCGGGGGTCGCTCGGTCGGCCTCGTCCCCGTCGTCCTGGCGTTCGTCCCCTCCGCCTCGGCCGCCGCGCGGGGCCGCCTCGACGCCGATGACGACCGAGGGGGTCGCGTCGAGATCGAGCGCGAACGTCGGCTCACCACCCCTGGCGATCGACAGTCGGATCGCGGCGTCGGTTAGATCGTTCGCCGCGAGCGTTCCCTCGATCCGCTCGTGGAGATCGGCCGGCACCGGGATCGAAAGCGCCTCGCACTTCGCTTCGATCCGTCGCTCATGAGCGCGCCACTCGAAGACAGTTCCTCCGTAGGCCCGCAGTCGCTCGGTGAACCCGTCGCCGTGCAGAAAACCGCGGTTTTCGACCCCCACGACCGCGTTCTCGCGTTCGACGAGGTCGCCGTCGACGTGATAGTACATCGGTAGGGAGGAACTCTCGTTCGGATGGCGGCGGTGGGCGTTCGGCGCCGTCGGCTTCCGAGTCGTATCGACAGCGTCGATGGTGGTTAGTGGCGGCGCTGAGGACTCACGTTCACCGCACCCGCATTACTGTCGTCGTGCTCTCGCGTGCTCGGACCAGCGTTCGAGGCGTTTCTCCGAGATGCCGGTCTCGTCCGAAAGCGAGTCGACGTCGGCCTCCGCGAGGTCCGCGACGGTCTCGATGTCGGCGTCGGACAAGGTCGCCGAATACGAGGGCCCGATTCCCTTGAGTACGTCGACCGAGTCCGTGCCCGTGTCCTCGGTCGGCGGGTTCCGTGTCGGGCCGGTCGCTTCGGCGGGTTCGGCCGCCGAGATCGACTCGTTGGCCTCGGTTTCGGTCGTCACCGATCCTGTCGATCCCGTCGCGTCCGCGCCGGCCGCGGCGGCCTCTTCCGATTCGGGGTCGGCACTCGCGTCGGCCGTTTCGGTGTCGGCGTTCGCGTCCGTTTTCCCCGCTCCGGCCGTCCCGATCGATTCGTCGGCGCTCACCGCTCCGGTTCCGGTTTCGCCGTCGGTCGTGCTGTCAGCGTGGGCGTCGGTATCGGCGTCAGTGCTGGTGCCGGCATCGACGCCGCTATCGACGTCCGAATCGGTCGCTTCGGTGCCGACCGGGCCGGCGGCCTCGCCGGGTTCGGCGGCTCCCGTGGAACTGTCCTCGTCGGTCATCGAGCCCGTCGACGCGCTCGCGTCGGTGTCGTCCACTGCCGTCGAACCGTCCTCGACGTCGACGGTAGCATCGCTGTTGGTATCGGTGTCGGTGTCGGCGTCGGTCTCCTCGTCGATGCTGGCGCCGGGGTCGGAATCGGACTTGGGGTTGAGGTTGGGGTTCGCTCCCGCGTCCTCGTCCATCGGGGCCCCGCCGAGGGCTTCGGGTCCCGTTTCCGGCGTCGAACGCTCCTCTCTATCGCCCTCCCGTTCGACGCGGACGCCCACCCCCTCGCTGTCGCCCGAACGCGCTCGCGAGCGCGAGTCGTTCATGCCGAGCCACGACTTCAGCTTGTCCAGCAACGCCATAATCGGCGTACAGGGTCGCACCACTTAAAGCCGTGCCCGAAGCGCCTCGTCCATCACATTGAGGGGTGGCGATCGTCCGGTCCAGCGCTCGAACGCCGCCGCGCCCTGGTGGAGCAACATCGTCGCGCCGTCGATCGTTCTCGCGCCCGCCGCACGTGCCTCGCACAATAGACGCGTCTCGATCGGCCGGTACACCGCGTCGAACACTGCGAGATCGCCGTGTAGCGCTCCGCGAGGTACCGGCGACCTGTCCTCGTCCATCCCGACGCTCGTCGCGTTCACCAGCAGGTCGGCGTCGGCGAGCAACGCGGGCAGGGCGTCGAGCCCGTGACCGTCCGAGGTCCCGTTCGCGCTCGCATCCACATCCGTGTCCGCGCTCGCGTCTTCGGAGAGGGAGGCGGCCAACTCACGAGCGGTTTCGGCCGTTCGGTTGGCGACGGTCACGTCCATGCCCGCGTCGGCGAGCGCGAATGAAATCGCCCGGCCCGCCCCGCCCGCGCCGACGACGACCGCCCGGCCTTCGAGGTCGACTCCGCTGTCTTCGAGGGCGCGCCGGGCACCGATAGCGTCGGTGTTGTATCCCTGCGGACGCGTCAGGGTGTCCCCGTTCGCGGTGGGCTCCTCGACGGCGGGCGACCCGTCACCGACGGACCTGAAATCGAGCGTGTTGATCGCTCCGATGCGCGCAGCGAGGTCGTCGGGTTCACACAGGTCGAGGACGTCGCGCTTGAACGGGATCGTGACGTTTAGACCTGTGATCCCGAGCGCCCGCGCTCCGGAAATCGCGTCGGCCAGGTCGCCGGGAGCGGGTTCGAAGGTCACGTAGCGGGCGTCCATATCCAGTTCGCGGTAGGCCGCCTCGTGCATCGGCGGCGAGAGCGAGTGGCCTACCGGATTGCCGATCAGTCCGAAGACGTCCACGTTCGTTCCCTCCGTTGCTTCCGGCCATCTCGATTCTTCCGATCGGACTGTCGCTGGCGGTCGATCCGCGTGCTGGCTGCGTTCGCGGGCCGTTCGGCGTTCGTTTGCATAAGCTCGTTTTGCGGGCGAGCGGCTTGAACGGTTCCGTTCGTGCGGCGACGGCCAGGTCGGCGGTTATCGGGCGACACTGGACAGCAAAAGAGATAGGTAAACCTCTCTCGTCCCTTCACTCATGCTCGATCGTCTCCGCCATCCGCTCGTTGCGGTCGCCGGCGCTCTCCTGTTGACGATCCCGTGGGTCGTGACGTTCGTCTCCTATGGGGGGTATATGACCGTTCATCCGGGCGAGAACATGGCTCCCCTGAGGGCGGTCGCCGTCGCCGGGCTCGCCGTGCTCGGGGCGTCGTTCCTGCTCGCATGGGGCGCGGAAACCGCCGAGAAGGACGTCCCTCAGGCCTTTGCCATCGCGGTGCTCGCGGTGCTCGCGGTCGCGCCCGAGTACGCCGTCGACGCGCTGTACGCGTGGAACGCCGGGGCGTTCGAGGGCACCCAACAGGGAATGCAAGCCGCCAATCTCGCGGTCGCGAACATGACCGGAGCGAACCGTATCCTCATCGGGCTCGGCTGGTCGGCCATTGCGCTCTTTACCGTCTATCAGGCGAGACATAGAAACGACCCCGCCGTCTCCCACCGCGATGGATTCTTGACCGATGCCGTCACGCTCGATCGCGGGATCTCGACCGAGATCGCCTTTCTGCTCGTCGCGACGCTCTTTGCGTTTCTCGTTCCGCTCAGCCTCACGACATTCGGCGGCGGCTCCATCGGCGGCATCGGCCTGCTCGATACCGTGGTTCTCGTCGGGCTCTACGTGCTATATATCGCCATCATCATCCGCGGCGACGTCGAAGAGTCCGAAGAACACGTCGGCGTGCCGGCGTATCTCCAGTCGTGGTCGAAGGGCCCACGGGTCGCGAGCGTGCTCGGGCTGTTTGCGTACTCCGGGACGATGATCTTCATCGCCGTCGAGCCCTTCGCCGTCGGGCTCGAACAGCTGGGACTGCAGTACGGGATTCCCGAGTTCTTCATGATCCAGTGGCTCGCCCCGCTCGCCTCCGAGAGCCCCGAACTCATCGTCGTTGCCTACCTGGTGAACAAGGCACGCTCGACGGCAGGCTTCAACGCGCTCATCTCCTCGAAGCTCAACCAGTGGACGCTCCTCATCGGGACGCTGGCGGTGGTCTACTCGATCGCCGCGGGCCATCTCGGGGGATTGCCGTTCGATCAAAAGCAGGTCGCCGAGATCTGGATCACCGCCGCCCAGAGCCTGTTTGCGATCGCCATTCTCACCAACTTCGAGATCACGATGCGCGAGGCCGTGGGACTGTTGGTCTTGTTCGTCTCGCAGGTCGTGATCGAGTTCGCCGTCATTCAAACGATACCCGAACCCCGGGCGACGGCACTCAGCATCGTCGTACTCTACGCCTATACCGTGATCTACGTGCTATTGGGTGCCGGGCTGTTCTACGCCCGTCGGGGAGCGTTGGGCGACCTGTTTTCGAGAACGAGAACGACCGCACGGGAAGCC
>PXQR01000051.1 GCA_003021235.1 Halobacteriales archaeon QH_6_64_20
ACATACCGATAGGAGCGGACCTCCGTGGTAGTACCGCCTTCGGCCTTGCTCTCCACGAAGCCGAGCTCCTGCCAGCCCCGGTCCGTCTGGTGCTGGACGCGGAAGCCGGCGTTGTTCGTCTCACTGGCGGTTTGCCACCGCAGCTCCACCGACGATCCGCTGCGCACCGCGTCGAAGTCGGCAAGCTCGACGGGCAAGCCCGTGGAGACGCGGATCGGAATAAACTGGTACCCCACGTCGTCGCCACTGAACCCGTCAAACTGGCCGAGCACGCCTTCGTAGGTGAAGGTTCCCTGCGGAATCGTGGCTCCGATCACCGCCGTCTCCGAGGAGTCCTGCACGCGGTACTGGAAGGCCGTGTCGTCCTCGTCCGCTTCAGTGGTCGTGTCGTCGTCGGTGCTCTCAGTCGTCTCGTCGGAGCCGTCTCCGTCGTCGCTGTTCGCCTCGGTCGCGTCGTCTTCAGTCTCGGTTTCGGCTTCCGTGTCGTCCTCGGCTTCGGCGACGGTGGATTCCCCGGAATCGTCCGAATCGTCTCCGTCGCTGTCGTCGTCGGTTTCGCCGTCGGAGCCTCCGCCGGCGTCGTCCTCCTCGGTGGCTTCCGGGGTCGCTGTCGATCCGTCGCCATCGTCGTTTCCGTTCGAGCCGTCTCCAGCGTTATCGCCGCTCTCCTCGCTCTCCTCGCCGTCGTTGTCGTCGCCGTTCTCGCCGGCCGCGTCGTCCCCGGTCTCGGTTTCGGTAGTAGTGGAATCGTCGTCTTCAGCGTCGTCGGAGTCACCCGGATCGTCCTCGTCGGGGTCGGTGCCCTCGCCTCCGTTTTCGTCGGCATCGCTACTTTCGTCGTCGTCACCGCTACCCGCATCGTCGTCTCCACCATCGTTGTCACCGCCTACGTCCGTTTCGTCCGGATCACCGTCGTTCCCGTCCGTGTCGCCGCTCTCGTCGTCGCTCCCGCCCTCGTCGGCCGAGTCCGATCCGTCGTCGCTGTCGTCGTCCTCACTGTCCTCGTCGCCGTCGCCATCGTCCTCGCCGTCACCGTCGTTCTCGTCGGGGTCAGCGATGGTCGTCTCGTCATCGTTCCCATCGGCGTCATCGTCGGAGTCGTCTCCGGCGTCGTCGGAACTATCGGTCGGTGGGTACAGTACACTGGCCGCCTCGTCGGTGGTCGATCGGTCGGTCGTCGTTCCGGTCTCGGTTTCGGGTTCGCTGGCCGACGAGTCCCCTACCGACTTCCCGCTCGCGGTCGTCGCTGCGCCGGTCGCGGCGGCGGTGACGGTGGGAGTGGGCGTGGAGGTAGGGGTGGCAGTGACGGTCGTTCCGCCGGCGGTCGTTTCGCGTTCGTTGCCGTTAGCCGGCGGCGGGGCATCGCTTCCGGCCACCTGGACGTCTGATGGACCGGTACCAGCGGCGTCCGTCGCCGGGGCGCTGGCTCCCCCGAACGCGGTGAACAGCAGGTAGCCGCCGGTCAGAATCAGGCTCACAATGACGAGAAAGGCGATTACCGGGGCGAGTCGCCGTTCGATCGCCGAGCCGTCGCGATCGTAGGCCGCCGTGAGAAGGCGCGATCCGGACGACTCGCTCGATTCCGAGGCCGTACTGCTTCGCCATCCCTCCGGCCATTCGCTCGTGCCACTGTCCCCGTCGCTATCACTCATCGTTGGAACCCCCGATTCGAGACGCTCTCACCGTGGATGGGTTTCCGTACTCCGCAGGCACGTATTACGCTAACGGCCGATAATCGTGGAGGGGTCCTCACCATCGCCGTGGTGGTACCCTTCGACGTGAACCCGTGCCGGCTCACGATTCACACCGGCGTCGATCCCCTCGCCCTCGTCGATCCGAAACGCTTTGAGGATGCCCCAGTGTAACGAGGCATGACCTTCGACATCGAGCGCTATCTCAACGCCCGTAGCGCCTACGGCGCGTCGCTCGGGCCGAACGACGAGTTAGCCTTTCTGCTGGATACGACCGGCGTCCCCCAGGTCTGGACGCTCGATTCCCCGGGTGCGTGGCCCGAACAGCGCACCTTCGCCGACGAGCGAGTTACGTTCGTTTCCTTCTCGCCCGCTCGCCCCGAGTTCGTCTTCGGCATGGACGAAGGCGGCAACGAGCGCACTCAGTTTCACCGCTACGACCTCGACTCGGGCTCGCTCGACGAACTCACCGCCCTCCCCGACGCGAAACACCGCTGGGGCGGGTGGAGCCACGACGGCGAGCGCTTCGCCTTTACCTCGAACCGACGCGACGAAAGCGTGTTCGACGTCTATACCCAACACCGGGAAGCAAGCGGCGAGGAGGCCGAACTGGTTCACGAGGGCGAGGGCTGGCTCACCGTCGGGGACTTCTCGCCCGACGACGACCGACTGCTCGTGAGCGAAGCGTACTCCAATTTCGATCAGGACCTCTACGTTCTCGATCTCGATTCCGGTGGCATTGAACACGTGACGCCCCACGAGGGGTCCGTTCGGTATCGGAGCGCGAACTGGGGACCGGATGGCGAGGCGCTGTATCTCGCGAGCGATCGAGAGCGCGACACCCTCGCCCTGTGTCGGCTCGACCTCGAATCGTACGACCTCGAAACGGTCGTCGCGGACGAGTGGAACCTCGGGGGCCTCGCGCTCGACGAGGAAACCGGCCGACTGGCATACACGCGAAACCGGGAGGGCTACACCGACCTCACCGTTGCAGAACTCGTGGGTGAAACCGACCTGCGGGAGTTCCCGTCGCCGGACGTACCAACAGGCGTTGCCGGCGGCGTGAGTTTCGATACCGACGGCGAGCGCTTCGCGATCACGGCGACGGGTCGCCGTGAGAACACCAACGTGTACGTGGTCGAGATCGAGACGGGAAACACGCGGAAGTGGACCCGAGCCCCGACGGCGGGCATCCCGCCCGGGAGTTTCGTCGAACCCGACCTCGTGCGCTACAGGAGCTTCGACGACCGGGAGATCCCGGCGCTGTTCTCGTTGCCGACGGACGCAAACACGGACACCGCCGATGAGGGGACGACACCGGCGATCGTCGATATCCACGGCGGACCCGAAAGTCAGCGCCGGCCCTCCTTCGCGGCCGTAACGCAATACTTCCTCGACCGGGGCTATGCGGTCTTCGAGCCGAACGTCCGCGGGTCGTCGGGCTACGGCAAAGCCTACACGCATCTCGATGACGTCGAAAATCGGATGGACTCGGTCGCGGACATCGAAGCCGGCGTCGGCTGGCTCGCCGAGCACCCCGCGATCGATCCCGACCGGATCGCGGCAATGGGCGGTTCGTACGGCGGCTTCATGGTGCTCGCGGCGCTCACTGAATCCCCCGATCTGTGGGCCGCGGGTATCGACATCGTCGGGATCGCCGATTTCACTACCTTCCTGGAGAACACCGGTTCGTGGCGTCGCGAACTCCGGGAGGCCGAATACGGCTCGTTGGCCGAGGATCGTGACTTCCTGGAGTCGATCAGCCCGCTCAACAACGTCGGACGGATCGAAGCGCCGCTGTTCGTCCTCCACGGCGAGAACGATCCCCGGGTACCGGTCGGTGAGGCCAGACAGGTCGCCCAGAAGGCAGAGGAGACGGGCGTCCCGGTCGAGACGCTGTACTTCGAGGACGAGGGCCACGGGTTCAGTAAGCTGGAAAACCGGATCGAAGCATACACGCGGATCGCAGGGTTCCTCGACGAACACGTCTAACGGGGTAGCGGGGACGACGGGTCACGAGCTGTCGGCGTCTCCGAGCCCTACGACGGTGGATGGGGCTTCGAGCGCTAAAAGGCCCGTCCGCCCGACGGGCGGTGGTGGTATGGACGCTGGGCGGACGTCGATGACGGGCCGCGCGGCCCCGCCCCGGAAAGTGAGTGGGTCGAACAGGACTGGGACGCGCATCTATAATGACGGCGGTCGACGTAGTAGGGCTATGCGGCGACAATGAAGGTCGTTCGTATTCCTCCGACCGTCTTCGGTTCGGATCGATGTCCGGAAGATCCGGAGGGAGTCGATCGCAATCGGGCTGTCGCTACGTTCCTCGAACACGTCTACCCGGTGAGCCACGAAAGCGCGTCGCCGCGGGTATCCGGAAACGCGCCGAGGTGATCGCCGCCCACTCGTTCGAGCGTCGCGTTCGGCGCGTGCTCGACCAGTCGTTCGACGGCCACGAGCGGCGCATTCGCGTCGTCGGTCCCGTGCCACGCACCGATCGTCGCGTCCGGGCCGAACGGAGTAGCCTTTGCGAACAGCCGGTTCTCACGGATCGCTGCGCTCGGTCCCCGGTGGAACCCCTCTCGGAAGTCACGAGCGACGGCTTTGCGTACCTCGTCGGATACGTCACGATCGGTGTACTGCCCAGCGACGATGTCGGGTGCTACTCCGGCGAGCGCGTCGGAAGCTCGAAAGAACGGACCGAGCACCGGACTCGCGCGGGTCGCAAGCGCTCCGAATACTCCCGTATCCGCTCCGGGAACGAGCGCCGAAACCAGCGCTACCCGATCGACACGGTTTAGATCGCCACAGGCGAGCGCGAACGGCCCGCCGCCGGAGAAGCCGGCGATGCCGAACGAATCGAAGCCGAGGTGATCCGCGAGTGCTTCGACATCCGCCCGGACGTCGGCGAGCGACGCTTCGGCCGGGTCGACCGGATCGGAGCGGCCGTAGCCGGGTCGGTCGGGAACGACGACGCGGACGCCGGCCTCGCTGACCGAGTCGTCGAGCAGGGCCGCGAACAGCCGCGATCCGGGCGTTCCGTGGTGGAAGATCACTGGCGTCCCGTCCGGCGCGCCACAGTCGGCGTAGGCGAGCGTTCTACCGTCGGGAAGAGTTAGGCTGGACATCGGTTAGACATCGAACGGCAATTACACGATCACTTGTCATTGACTGTTTTCCATCAGACGAAGCGGCGGACGCTCGACTGGTTGAGAAATTCAGCGCGACGTCAGTGTCACAATAACTCACGAGCAGTTCCGCCGCGAGCGAGCCGCCTTCGGCGGTGAGCGAGCGGTTTTTGATGCAGATTTTTGCTGGCCCCGTAGCGAGCGCGAACGCAGTGAGCGCGAGCGAGGACGCCAGCAAAAAGGTGCATTAGAGCACACCAGTGACGCTCGCGACCTCGCGGGCGGCGGCCTCGCTCATACCGTCGCCCAGCACGGTATATCGATCGCGGATCTCGTGAGCGGTCGTCAGCGCCTCGATCACGTCTTCGTCGGTGACGCCGAGTTCCTCGGCGGTCACCGGCGCGCCGATACGCGAGAGGGCGTCTCTGACGTCCCGGTATCCGTCGGTGTCGCCGCTGTGAAGGTACTCGATCATGATCGTCCCGACGCCGACCTGGTGGCCGTGCAACGCTTTTCCGGGGGCGATCCGGTCGAGCTGGTGGCTGAAGAGGTGCTCGGCACCGCTCGCCGGCCGCGACGAACCCGCGATGCTCATTGCGACCCCCGAGGAGACGAGCGCCTTCGTGACGATCCAGGCCGACTCCTCCAAGCCCTTCTTGATCGAGTCGGCGCTGTCGACGAGCATCTCGGCGGTCATCCGGCTGAGCGCGCCGGCGTATTCCGAATACTCGTCACCTTTCAGACGGTGAGCGAGCCGCCAGTCCTTGACTGCCGTATAGTTCGAGATGATGTCCGCACAGCCCGCCGTCGTCAGCCGCCAGGGGGCATCGGCGAGCACCCCGGTATCGGCGACCACGGCCAACGGCGGTTCGGCGGCGACGCTGTGACGGGTGTCGCCTTCGGGCATCGACGCGCGGGCGCTGACGATCCCGTCGTGGCTCGCCGCGGTCGGCACCGAGACGAACCCACGGCCGAGCGTCGCGCTCGCGGTCTTTGCGACGTCAATGGGCTTGCCGCCGCCGATCCCGACTAGGTAGCCTGCATCCAACTCGCGGCCGGCCTCGACGATGCGTTCGACGCTCTCGACGCTCGCCGCCTCGATTACGATCGTCTCCGGGCTCTCACCGGCTTCCTCGAAGGCGGCTTCGACCCGCCCGCCGGCTACTTCCTTCGGGGTCGGGCTCGTCACCAGCAGCGGTCGCCCGCCGAGGCGCAACTCCGAAACTGCTTCGACGGTACGAGAAAGGGTATCGTGACCGATCACCACGTTGCGCGGCAGGCGGATCCAAGAGGACTTGTCGAACATAGCTCAACGAACGGGCCGACGCGCAAACCGTTTGCCCTCGACCAGTACACGAGTCGCCGCCCGTCGTTCCCGTACTGTCGTCGTTTCGACGGCCGCCCGGCCGTCACAGGACTATCCGAGTTCGTCGAGCAGTCGTCTTTCGGTTTCGCGATCGGGCCCGTGTTCGCGGCCGGCCCGCTCGCTGTCGACGTGATCCGTGACGGCGTGCTCGGTAGCTTCGGAAAGCGACGCCCCTTCCCAGCCGAGATCCGAGAGGGCTTCGGTCGCCAGTAGGTGCGGTCGAGAGCGGTAAAGCACGAACTCGGCGGGCGAGAGACCCCGACTACCGAGTTCGCGCGAACTCGTGTAGACCGGTTCGATCGTCGTGTCGAGCGCATCGGCGATCAGATCGAGGCGTTCGGAAAGCGTTGCGACTCGCCGGTCGGCGACGTTGTACGCGGTCCCCGGATCGCCTTCTTCGGCGACCACTCGCAGGGCGCTCGCGACGTCCCCGACCGCCGAGAGGTGATAGACACTCCCGCCGTCGCCGGGGACGACGATCCGGTCGTATTGTCTCACTCGATCGATCCAGTAATCCAGCCGTTCGGTGTAGTCGTGCGGGCCGTAGACCACGGAGGGCCGGACGCTCATCGCCCGCACGCCACGCTCGGCGGCCGCGAACACCTTTCGGTCGCCTTCGGCCTTCCGTGGGCCGTAACTCGCCCTCGAATCGTCGCGCGCCTGTTCGGCGGAACACTCGTGAAGAGGCGTCTCGTCCTCGCGCTTCGGGATCTCGTCGGCCGCGTAGACCGCGCCGCTCGAGACGTAGACGTACGCCTCGCTGTCGGCGAAGACCTCGGTCGCCGTCTCGACGTCACGGGGATCGTAGGCCACACAGTCGATCACGAGATCGGGATCGACCTCCGCGGCAGCGGCTTCGAGCGCCGCCCCGTCGGTTCGATCGCCCGTAACCCGCGCGACGCGATCGCCAAAGGGGTTCTCGTGGCGGCCGCGGTTGAACAGCGTTACCTCGTAGTCGTGATCGAGCAGTTCGGCTACCGTGTGCCGGCCGATGAAGCGCGTCCCGCCGATGATCAGTGCGTCGTCCATGGATCTTCACGGACGGGCCGAAGTGAAAAAGCGTCGTCCTTTGCGACCGGCCGTCTCGCGATCGAACGCTATGTTACCCGCCGAAATCGAGGTCGAAACGTGGATCGAAAACGGACGGACGAACCAGAAGCGAAAACGTCGGTAGTGTCAGTCGGCGTCGCTCTCGGCGGGGCCGCCGTCCGTAGCGACCGCGGCGCTGCGCGGCGGCGAGGTCCGGACGTCCTCGCGGGCACGGTCGGCGATGACCTCCGCGTAGGCGTCGGGCATCACCTTCACGAACTGCCCGACGAACGACTCCCAGTCGTCCAAGACCTCCCGGCCGCGCTCGCTGTCGGTGTAGGCGACGTGATTTTCGATCAGCCGGTGTAGCATCGACTCGTCCTTCTCGTCGAGTTCGTCGTCGATCGTCACCATGCCGGTGTTCGCCCGTTCGTCGAAGTCGCCCTCGGTATCGAGGACGTACGCGACTCCGCCCGACATGCCGGCGGCGAAGTTCTTGCCGGTGTTCCCGAGCACGGTAACGACCCCGCCGGTCATGTACTCACAGCCGTGGTCGCCGACGCCCTCGACCACCGCCTTCACGCCGGAGTTACGAACGCAAAAGCGCTCGCCGGCGACGCCGTTGATGTAGGCCTCGCCCCGGGTCGCCCCGTAGAAGGCGACGTTGCCGATGATCGAGTTCTCGTGAGCAGTGTAGCCTGCCTCGGGCGGTGTTTGCACCACTACCTTCCCGCCCGATAGCCCCTTACCGACGTAGTCGTTCGCCGCGCCGGTGAGCCGCATACTCACGCCGCTCGCGAGGAAGGCCCCGAAGCTCTGGCCCGCCGTCCCTGTGAAATCGACGGCGATCGAGTCCTCGGGGAGCCCCTCGCCGCCGTATCGTTGTGACACGCGGTTCGAGAGCATCGCACCGACCGCGCGGTCCTCGTTCGTGATCGAGCGATCGAGCGAAACCGCCTCCCCGCCGCTCAGAGCACCCTCGGCGGCGTCGATCAGCTCCCGATCGAAATGATCGCGGACGTCGGGGTGGGTCTGCGCTTCGGTCTTGGTACGCGAGCCCTCGGACGGCTGGGCGAGCAACGCCGAGAGATCGAGGCGTTTCGCCTTCTCGTGGGTAACGTCGCTTCGCTGGCGGAGCACGTCAACCCGGCCGATCATTCCTTCCAAGCTCCGAAAGCCCAGTTCGGCCATGATCTCCCGTAGCTCCTGGGCGACAAAGGTCATGTAGTTGATGACCTGTTGGGGCTTGCCGGGGAACCGCTCCCGTAACTGTTCGTTCTGGGTCGCGACGCCCACCGGGCAGGTGTTCTGGTGGCACTGACGCGCCATCACACACCCCGAGGTCACGAGCGACGCGGTGCCGAAACCGTAGCCTTCCGCACCTAACAACGCCGCGATCGCGACGTCCCGGCCGGTCTTGAACCCGCCGTCGACGGTCAACTCGATCCGCGAGCGCAGGCGGGTCTCACGCAACATCTGGTTGGCTTCGGCGAGGCCGAGTTCCCACGGCAACCCTGCGTTCTTGATCGACGTCTTCGGTGAGGCCCCAGTTCCCCCGGACTGACCCGAGATCTGAACGACGTCGGCATTGGCCTTCGCAACCCCCGCCGCGATGACGCCGACGCCGGCCTCCGAGACCAGCTTCACGTCGATGTCGGCGTCCTCGTTCGCGGATTTGAGGTCGTGGATCAGCTGTTTCAGGTCCTCGATCGAGTAGATGTCGTGGAGTGGCGGCGGCGAGATCAGGCCCACGCCGGGAGTGGAGTACCGCACGTGAGCGATCATCTCGTTGACCTTCGAGCCCGGCAAGTGACCGCCCTCGCCGGGTTTCGAGCCCTGTGCCATCTTGATCTGAATGGTGTCTGCCTCGGAGAGGTAGTGTGAGGTGACGCCGAAGCGTCCCGAGGCGACCTGCTTCGAAGCCGATTCCTTCTCGGTGCCGAAGCGTTCCGGTGGTTCGCCGCCCTCGCCCGATCCGCTCTGGGCCCCGAGTCTGTTCATCGCGATCGCGTTGTTCTCGTGGGCCTCCGGGGAGAGCGAACCCAGACTCATCGACCCGGTCATGAACCGAGTGACGATCTCGCTCGCCGGTTCGACCTCGCTTATCGAAATCGACTCGCGGTCGTCGGCGTCGAACTCGAGGAGTCCACGAAGGGTCTGAAGCCGTTCGTTCTGTTCGTTGATCTGTGAGGCGAACTCGCCGTACTTCTCGTAGTCGCCCGAACGCACCGCCTGCTGGAGTGCGCCCACGGTCGAGGGGTTCCACTGGTGGAACATCCCATTGGAACGGAACTCGTACTCGCCCTGGCGCTCGATGTCGGGGTTCTCCTCGAAGGCGACGGCGTGGCGCTTTCGCAGATCGGCCTCTACCTCCTCGATTCCGATCCCCTCGGTGCGTGCCGGCGTGCCCTCGAAGTACTCCGCGACCAGGTCCGAACTCAACCCGACGGCCTCGAAGATCTGAGCACCCTGGTAGCTCTCGACCGTCGAGATACCCATCTTCGACATGATCTTGAGCAGGCCGTCTTCGAGCGCCGCGACGTACGCCGAGACCGCTTTCTCCAGCTCGGCACCCTCCGGCCCGGCGACCAGATCGGCGATCGTCTGATACGCCAGGTAGGGATCGATCGCGTCCGCGCCGTAACCCACGAGCGTCGCGACGTGGTGGACCTCCCGGGGATCGGCCGATTCGATCACGAGCCCGACGTGATTGCGAAGGCCGTTGCGAACGAGGTGGTGATGCACCGCGCCAGTGGCGAGCAACGACGGGATCGGCAGTCGATCCACACTCGCCCGCCGATCGGAGAGGACGAGCACGTCGTAGCCTGCCTCGGCGGCTTCGGTCGCACGCCCGCGCAGGTCCGCAACGGCGCTTTCCAAGTCGCTCTCGGCGTCATACGTGGCGTCGATCGTCGTCCCCCGAATCCGTCCCCGTTCGGTCCCTCGGTCGAGGTGTTTGATCGCTTCCGTCTCGGCGTCGGTCAGGACCGGCGAGTCGAGTACCAGCTGGCGGGCGTGATCGGGCGTCTCGGAGAGCAGGTTTCGCTGATCGCCGAGCCGGCTTTCGAGCGAGGTGACGAGTTCCTCGCGGATGTAATCGAGCGGCGGGTTCGACACCTGGGCGAACAGCTGCTTGAAGTACGTAAAGAGGGGACGGTTGAACTCGGATAGCACCGACAGCGGCGTGTCGTCGCCCATCGATCCGACGGGATCTTTACCTCTTCTGGCCATCGGTTCGAGCAGGTTGTCGAGCTGGTCGTGGGTGTATCCGAAGAGGGCCTGGTGGCTCCGCAGGGAGTCTATCGTCCCTTCGAGGTCGCGATCGGCGTATGCATGTGGTTCGTCGCCGGCAACGTCTTCGAGGCGAACCTGTTCGTCGTCGACCCAGTTTCCGTACTTCTCCTCGGTGAGGTCCGCGAAGACCTCCTCGTCGGGGACGATACGACCCTTCTCCGGGTCGGCGAGGAAGAGTTGGCCGGGTTGGAGCCGACCGCGTTCTTCGATCTCGTCGGACGGATTTTCGATCGCGCCGACCTCGCTTGCCATCACCAACCGCCCGTCAGTCGTAACCTCGTAGCGACACGGCCGGAGGCCATTACGATCGAGCACCGCCCCGACCCGATCACCGTCGGTCGCACACACGAGCGCCGGTCCGTCCCACGGCTCGACGAGCGAGGCGTGAAAGTCGTACCACTGCTTTCGCCGTTCGCTCACGCCGTTGGCGTCGTCGCGCCAGGCCTCCGGGACCAGCATTCGCAGGGCGTGAGGCAGGTCCCGGCCCGATTGCAACAGGAGTTCGAGCGCGTTGTCGACGCTCGCAGTGTCCGATTGGTCCGGATCGTCGATGATCGGTTTGATGCGTTCGATCCCCTCGCCGAAGACCTCGCCTTCGAGATCGGTCTCGCGGGCGCGCATCCAGTTGATGTTGCCCTGGATGGTGTTGATCTCGCCGTTGTGAATGATCGAACGGTAGGGATGGGCGAGATGCCATGCGCCGAGCGTATTGGTCGAAAAGCGCGCGTGAACCATCGCAAACGTCGATTCGACCCGCTCGTCGCGCAGGTCCGGGTAGTACTCGGGGAGCTGTGAAGCGGTGAGCAGTCCCTTGTAGACGAGCGTCTTCCGATCGAGCGAGATGACATAGAATCGGTCGGCTCCCGCCGGTTCGTGCTCGCGAACCGTGCTCTCGACGGCCCGGCGTCCCACGTACAGCCGCCGGTCGAACTCGTCGGTCGAGATCCCCTCGTCGGGCGCGACGATGGCGTGACGGACCTGGGGTTCGGAGTCGAGTGCCGTTTCGCCGAGACCGCTGTTGTCCGTCGGGACCGCTCGCCAGTGACGCACCGAGAGATCGTATTCGCTGAGTTCAGCCTCGACGAGATCCTGGAGAGCAGTTCGAGCCGTCTCGTCCTGCGGGAGGAAAAACGCGCCCACGGCGTAGGTCTCGGGCAAGTCGGTGTCGAGTTCGTCGGCGAAGAAATCCCGGGGAGTCTGCAGGACGATGCCTGCCCCGTCGCCGGTGTCCGCCTCGGCTCCGAGCGCGCCGCGATGCTCCAAATCCGTCAACAAGCTGAGCCCGTCGGCGATCACCGAGTGATCGGTGCCGCCCTCCAGATCCATGACCACCCCAGCTCCGCAGTTCGACCGGACATCGGCGGGGTCCGCGAGCTCTCGTACGGACTCCTCTCGAGTGTATGTGCTACCAACCATGTACTCGGCTTGCACAGTTGCGTATAAGAGAGTGTCCCTGAAACGCTATATGCGTGTTAAACCCACATAAGGAGATATGTATACGAGAGCCGTGACCGGATTTACTCCTACGAACCGAGCGAGGATCGATCGCAGTCGAAGGCGACTGATAAATTATTATACATTGCTTGGCCCCGTCCTTGACATACAAAGACACGTGACACGCACGCCGTGTCGTGTTGGAATCGGACGAGAACGGCAAATCAGTACGACTTGGCGAAATAGGCCGTCTCCTCGGCGTGTTCCTCACAGACCGCACACGTCGCGTCGCCCGCGAGCACGCCTTCCAAGTGTTTTTGCTCGTCATCGGGGAACGGGATCAACACGATTTCGGCGGCGATCTGATCCTTGATCTCGGTCTCACAGGCCTCGTCGCCACACCACGGCGCGCGGACGTACCCGCCGTGTCGACCGATAGTGCCTAAGATCGCGTCTCTGCTCTCGGCATCGCGGACGTTCTCGGCGAGGTTCGTCTCCGCCGCGGCGTACAGCTTCGCCTCGATCTCGCCCAACTGCTCGTCGACCGTTTCGGCGACGTCTTGCCGGTCTTCCACTACCGATTCGCCGTCGGGTCGATGGACAAGGGTGAGCTCACTCTCCTCGACCTCGTTCGGGCCGATCTCGATTCTGAGAGGTGTGCCCTTGAGCTCCCACTCGTTGAACTTGAAACCCGGATTGCGCTCGTCGCGGTCATCGAGGTGAACTCGCAATCCCGCCTCGCCGAGGTCGTCGGCCACGCCTTCGGCGTAGTCTAACACCTCTTCCCGGGTGTCTTCCTGCCAGATCGGGACGACGACGACCTGTTCGGCGGCGAGTTTTGGGGGTAGAACGAGCCCCTGGTCGTCCGAATGGGTCATGATCAGCGCGCCGATCGCTCGCCAGGTCAGCCCCCAGGAAGTAGTGTGAGCGACCTGTTCGTGTTCGTCCTCGTCGACGTAGGTGATATCGAACGATTCGGCGAAGCTCGTGCCCAGATAGTGGCTCGTACACCCCTGGACCGACTTGCCGTCGGGCATGAGCGCTTCGAGCGTCGTCGTCGTGTCGGCTCCGGGGAACTTGTCGTGGTCGGGTTTCCGTCCCCGAAGAACGGGGATCGCGAGCAGGTCCTCGTAGGTGTGTTCGTACTGATCGAGTCGCTGAAGGGTTTCTGCCCACGCGCCTTCGCGATCGCGGTGAGCGGTGTGGCCCTCCTGCCAGAGGAACTCCTTGGTCCGGAAGAACGGTTTCGTATCCGTTGCCTCCCAGCGCACCACTGAACACCACTGGTTGACTCGCATGGGGAGATCCCGATGGCTTCTGATCCATTGACTCAAGAAGGGCGCAATGATGCTTTCGGAGGTCGGCCGAACCGCGAGGCGCTCGTCGAGCTCGTTGCGACCGCCGTGGGTAACCCACGCCACCTCGGGGTCGAATCCCTCGACGATCTCCTTTTCGCGTTCGAGGTAGCTCTCGGGGACGAACAAGGGGAAGTAGGCGTTCTCGACGCCGGTGGCCTTGAACTGGCTATCGAGGTGGTCCTCGATTCGTTCCCAGAGCGCGTACCCCCGCGGACGGGTGACGATAAAGCCGCCCATGGGCGCGTAGTCGGCGAGCCCTGCCTTCCGGACGACTTCGGCGTACCACTCGCCGGGGCTGTGTTCCTTGGACTCGGTGATGCCGAGGTCCTGTTGGGTACTCATACCGGGGAGAGTCACACGAGGGGCTTAAGTCCGGCGCGATCGGCGAGCGACGAATCCGGATTCAGTCGACCCACTCCAAGCAGTTCCAGCAGAGGCCGAACTCGGCGGCGTTCTCGGTGCCACAGCTCTCACAGCGAACGACCTCCTGAACGCCGTCGATCTCGCCTCCGGGACCGACCTCGCCCGCGGGACGTTCGTTTCGAGCGCGGCCGGCCGTCGTCGAGCGTGACTCGGGTCCGCCGTGTTCCCTGAGAAAGGCCGCCCGCCGCCCGTTGACGCCCGCGTTCCGGCCGGGGGTGCCGGCTCGTCGCCCTTCGGGTTCGCAGTCGCGCTCGCGGTCGCGCCCGGCGGTCCCTTCGATCGTCTCGACGGAGGCGGGATCGAGGTGGCCCGCTTCGGCCAACCGGGCGATGAGTTCCTGATCCTGCAGTCGCATGAGACCGCGGTATAGAAGGACGAACCGACGACGAACCGGCGAACGTAGTAACGGCGGATCGCAACGAACGGATAACGACCGGTGGCTCGGTCGATGGACGACGGGCGACCGGCCACAAGCGGGAACCGAGACCGCGATAGCCTTTTGCCCGATCCGGCGGTAATTCCTAGTATGCGCCATCGAGTCGTCGACTCCGAGCGCTCACAGTGCGTTCACCGCTCCGAAGAGCCGACAGGATCGGCAACGCTCCTGACGATCGGTGCCCCAGCAGTGAACGACATCGGCCCCTACGAGCCGTGAGCTCCGAGGACGAAAACCGATACCCGTCGGACGTCGAGGAGACGGGTGTCGACGATAGCGACAACGGCGACGACAGGGTTGCTGGCGATCGGGACGGTGGCGAACGAACCGACGTCGATAGCGAGCTACCGAGCGAGGAAGTCGTCGCCGAGGCCCGCCGGGACGCCCCCGATTGGGACGACGAGTACATCGATCGGGTGGCCGATCGCCTGGTGTTCAATTACGACCTGGACGAGGACGTCAGCGCTCACGGCGAGCCATTTACGCTCTACGGGCGGATGACGATCGAGAGCCAGAAGCACTTCGTGCACCCCTCGCTCTCCTATGCCAATCACGGCTCGGCCGAACACCTCTTCTGTCGGCGGTCGAACCGGGTCACAGTCGCCGACTGCGAGCGCCTTGTCGCGCTGGGGCACGATCTGGCCGACGAGTGGATCGACGCCGACGAGGAACACTACAGCACCGACTTCACGTTCGTGCTCGTCGTCCCCGAAATCATCGAAGCGGTCCGAGCGTTCGTGTCGGGTTTTCGCGACCGGACGCTGCTCAAGTTCGGCTTCTACGGACACTACGAGATCAACTTAGTCGTCGTCGCGCCCGCGGACGAGACGATCGTCGCGAGCCGGGAAGCACACGTCAAGGAAGCCTTCCGGCTGTGGGAGTCGGTCGAGACGGAGGACTCCGGCCTCTTCGGATCGATCGTCCGTCGCCTGTGGAGCTGACGCTCGACGTCGATCGGTCCGCTCCCGACGGGGACGATAGTTCGATCGCGAACGGAGCGACATCGATCCGAGCCGCTCCGAGCACGCGAGGAACGGTACGTCCGCCGGCGGCCGGCGAGCAGCGGGCCCAGCGGGGTCCGGCAGTGGTATCGACGGTGGCGTTCAGTGATGGCGCAGCGTATCGAGACCGCGGAAACGAGCGGGGCAATCGTCAGTCTTCGATTTCCGAACGCCCTCCGTCGGATTCGGAGTCGCCAGCAGCGGTCGACGGATCGTCCGTCTCGACCCCGCCGCCGTCGGGGACGGCCTCGCCGGTGGTCGTCCGGCGGGTGCTGCGGATGTTAGAGAGCCCCAAGTAGAGCAGACCGATGATGAGACCCACGAGAACGATCGCAATGACGCTCTGGAACCCGAGCGATACCGCCGCGACCGTCCCACCGGCCTCGCCGGCGAGGATGGTCTGTGGGTTGCGGTAGACGCCGATCCACAACAGCGCGATGACCGTGACCGCGATCATGAAGGCAAGCGGCGCGCCGGTCGAAACGAGTTGTTTCGACTCGTCCCAGTTGGCGAGCCAGACGGTTGCGACGAGCAGCGCCAGCGCGGCAAGAGACTGGTTCGCGCCCCCAAAGAGCGGCCAGATGTTCTCCCAAGTGCCGCTCGCGACCAGCAGGTAGCCCGCCAGCGAGAGGACCCCAGCGTTGACGTAGCGGTTGACCGCCGTCCGTTCGAGCGACGTCTCGGGCGTGCCAACGATCTCCTCTAACATGTATCGGCCGAGGCGCATTCCGGTGTCGGTGCTGGTAAGCAGGAAGCTCACGAACACCAACCCGATGAAGGTCGCCGCGGCGGTGACGCTCAGGCCGAAGACGGTGAGCAAGGCCCCGCCGCCCGCCGGGAAGGTGACGAGCGCGGAACTGAGCGAGTCGGTGCCGCCCGCGACGATCGACACGGCGATCACCGCGGTGATGGCCAACAGGCCTTCGCCGAGCATGCTACCGTAGCCGATGAGGCGGGCGTCGGTTTCCCTGTCGAGTTGCTTCGCGGTCGTCCCCGAGGAGACGAGCGAGTGAAAGCCACTGATCGTCCCGCAGGCGATGGTGACGAACAGGAACGGGAACAGTGGGCCGAGATCCGAATGGATGAACCCGGTGAACGCGGGGAGCTGTGTCGTCAACGTCGATACCTGCACGCTCTCGATACCGGCGGAGGTTACGTCCACCGTGACGCCCGGGAACCCGATCACCGTCCCGACAATGACGCCGAGGATCATCCCACCGATACCCGTGTACAGCAAACTCGACGTCAGGAAGTCGCGCGGTTGCAGTAACACCCACACCGGCAGGACGCTCGCGGCGAACGCGTACAACACCGTCACAAGCACCCAGCCGGCCATGTTCGGGTTCTGTGCCGCCGCGAGCGGTAACCACCCGCCCCCCTCGCCGAAGAGAACGATCGTTCCTGCTGGCAGGCCCTCGCGGGCGAACAGCGCGATCGGGTACTGGAGCCCGACCCACACGCCTCCGAACACCATTGCGACGAACGCCGCCGCCCCGGGGAGGAAGGGTCCGTCGAGCTGATAGAGGTAGATCCCGAACAGGAACGCGAGCGCGATGTAGACGACCGACGCCGTCGCGGACCACGGGAAGGCGTCGAACACCAGCCCGATGAGGAAGGCGAAGGCGGCGATCACGAGGATGATCGTCAGATATGCAAACCACAGCAGCATGTCCTTCCCGCGCTCGCCGACGTACTGGCCGATGATATACCCGATCGATTTGCCCTCGTGGCGGACGCTCGACGAGAGCGACATGAAGTCGTGGACGCTACCGAACAACGGGTTGCCGATGGCGATCCACAACAACGCCGGAAGCCACCCGAACGCGGCCGCGGCCGTGATCGGGCCCGCGATGGGAGCCCCGCCCGCGATCGAGGAGTAGTGGTGGCCCAACAGGACCGGCTTCTTCGACGGGACGTACTCCTGGCCGTCCCGATACTTGTGTGCCGGCGTCTCACGCTCGTCGTCGAGGTCGACGAACCGAGCGAGGTACTGCGAGTACCCGATATACCCGATGGTGAACGTTACTAGCGCTGCGACTGCCATCCACAGGACTTGAACCATGATTGCGCTCCATCATGGACAATGGGGAATCGAATGTTAAAGCTTGTCTCGACCCGTCCTGTCGACCGATATGGACGATATGGCCAGACAGAGGGCTTCAGAACATTTTAATATCTGCGTAAATTGTTAATTAAGACGTCGAACATCCGATTCCGGAAATCACGGCCGATAGCGGACGGCCACGGCGGGGAAGTCACCCTCCTGTTCAACGGTCGTGGCGTGTACCCTCACCGAGACCGACTGGTTCCCGCGACCTGCAATATTAGTGTAGCTCCAGAGGGTCGTTTCGGCTTCGAGCATCGAGACCGAGCCGTTCGTCGTGATCGATCGGTCGCCGGTTTCCCGGGAGTCGGAGATGCCGTCGTAGCTCGCCCGGCGAACTGGCGACGTTCGCCGGGCGAGAGCGACGCCGTCGGGTTCCCGTCGGTCGGCAGGTTTTCCAACACGCGAACCGTCGGCGCGCGCTCACGACCGTCGCCGCTGCCAGCGATCGGTCCCCCGTCAGTACCGCGGTCGGCATCGTCGCCACCCCGTCCCGGCTCTCGCGCCTTCGCCGCTACTCCACGGCGTGCCCGTCATAGTCGTTTCGAGCGTCTCGTGCGTCTCGTAGTCTCGTTCGCGAGCACGACGCGTTCGTAGCCCGTCGGCGCGAGCGTTCCGTTACCCGACGGTCGCGGGCATCCGCTCGCCCGTACGGGCCTGGCGTCGTCATCGTCACCGCCGCCGAGACGGCCCGCGAGGAGGACCAGGACCGCGATCGAGAGTGCTGACACCGACGTCCGCTGGGAGGCCATGGACTACGCTCGGACTTCGGGCACGACCTCGATGTCGAGTTCGGCGGCCACCTCGTCGACGAGATCGCCCCGCACCTCCTCAACGCGGGTCTCGATCGTCGCGACCACCGGCGGCGAAAACGTCCCACGGATCGCGGCGAGACGCTCGCGTTCGGTCGCGCATCGCTCGCGGAGGTAGCGTGCGCCACGGCCCGCTTCGTCGGGGTCGGGTTCGGGGGTCAGTCGGTTGACGACAAGCCCGCGGACGGTAAGTCCGTACTCCCGTAAGGTTCCGATCGCGCGTTCGGTCTCGCGGATCGAGAGTTCGTCGGGGTTCATTACGAGGAAGAAGGCGGCCTGCTCGCGTAGCGTCTCGGCAGCGAACTCGAAGCGTTCCTTTCGCTCGCGCAGCCGGGCGATGATCGGGTCGTCCCGGGCGCGTTTGCGGGCTTCCCGGTCGCCGATGGCGGCCTTCTCGAACAGGTCGATGCTACCCGCGCGCTTGTCGATGAGCCGGCCGATCCACTCGCCCAAGAAATCGGGTAGCGCGAGCAGTCGTAAGGTGCCCCCGGTCGGCGAGGTGTCGAAGACGATCCGATCGTACTCGTCGGAATCGCGCATTACTGCGACGAACCGGTCGAACAGCGCCGCCTCGTAGGCGCCGGGGGTTCGGTGAGCGAGCTCTATCTGTCGATCGATCTCGTTGACGATCGCCGCCGAGACCTGGTCGGCCATCGTCCGCCGGATCTCCTGGAGGTGATCTTCGACCTCCTCGTCGGGGTCTATCTCCATCGCCCACAGCCCATCACGTCCCTCGACCGGTTCGGGGTCGTCGGTGAACGCCTGGTCGAACACGTCCGAAGTACTGTGTGCCGGATCGGTCGAAACGACGAGCGTTCGAAGACCCGCCTCGGCACACTTCACGCCATAGGCGCTCGCGACCGTGGTCTTTCCCACGCCGCCCTTCCCGCCGAAGAAGACGAATTTCTCCATTAGTCGTGGTGGTGTGCGAGAACGGTCATCCGAAGTGGTACTGTTGTCCCTTCCGTTCGAGCAGCGATCCGCGGTCCCACATCCGCCGCTCCCAGGCCTCGAAGTCCGCCGCGAGATACGGCAGGAGCTCGGCGGTGTAGTACGAAACCGGGCTCGGGATCCCGAAGGCGTCGGCGAAACAGGCGAACAGAAAAGCGTCTTCGGCGTCCTCGGCCTCGTTTTCGATCTTCTCGAAGGCGGGGTGTTCGATCATACCGTGATACAGCCCGTGCAGCACCTCTTCGAGCCAGTCGCGAAACGCCTCGATCCGCGCAGCGAGCGTCATGCGCTACCACTAGCGCGTCCGATACTTAAACGGACGGCGAGACAGGTCGCCGCCGAGTCGAGCGAAGCGGGATGGGGTAGAGTGGAGTGGACGCGAGTACCTCACTGGTTCGCGGTCGGCTGCCGGCTTACCGGTCAGCAGGCACACCCGGTCGAGGACATCGATCGCTCGAAGCGCATCTCCTCGCCGCAGTCGGGACACGTCGGTGATTCGGTCTCGACCTCCGAATCGCGCAGACGCACGCCACAGTCGTCACACCAGTACGCGCCCGCCGAGACCTCTCGTTCGCTCTCGCCGCGGTTCGGCGACTGCGTCGATGCCTCGAACGTCTCCTTCAGTGTACCTAACAATCCCATGAAAATGACCTCGGCCCGGTGGAGTAAAAACCGACCTCTGGTGTGCGCTCGTGGTGCACGACCGCCGGCGTAGCAGGTTCGACGTCGGCGCGTGGATCGATCCCGACCGTTCCGATCACTCGACGTCCGCGGCGAGCCGGTCGAGCGCTCGCCGGAGTTCACCTCGTCGCTTCCAGGCGGCTACCCGGTCGGTGAGGGCCCGTGGCGGGACGCCCGTCGAAACGGTCGAGTCCATCGTCGCCCGTGCGCCGTCGTTTTCCGCTCGCCACCGGATCGTCGTCACGAGGGTTTCGAGCGGGCCGTTCCGCTGTTCGTATCGGAACCCGTGCTCGCTCCGTTCGAAGGCCAACTGGAAGGTCATTCCGCCGCCCCGAACCACGACCACCCACCCCTCCCCGGTTTCTCGCGCCTCACGAACGGAGAAGCTGCCCTCATACTCGACGATTCCGGGTGGCGTCACCGTTCGTTCGAGCTCCGCAGGGGTCGCACGGACGAACCGCGCAACCGAGATCTCGCGCATGGTCGGTGCTCGGTGCCCGCTCGGGAAAGCCTATTCGAGTAGCAGTGGGATGGAGAGCAGGACCAGCAGGGCCGCGACCACGAGCGTCGTGTACAGCAGACCTTGGAGCCGGTTCGCGGCGGGCAGTTCATCGCGCAGTTCGGGATAGCTCGTCCACACGAGGCGATGATAGGATATCGCGGTAATGACACAGAACGTCCCAGTCGAGACCCCGAG
>PXQR01000052.1 GCA_003021235.1 Halobacteriales archaeon QH_6_64_20
CGAACCCCGCGTTCTCGGCGCTCACGTCGACGAGAGCGTTCTCGAACGTCTCGTCGCTTCGAACCCGTTTCTCGAAGGTCCCGCCGGCGTCGACCTCGTAGGTCGTGTGCTTCGCCGCCCTCGTGCGCCCGGAGACGCCGATCATCACACGCCCCGCGACGTACGCGCCGATACCCTTCAGGTACGTCCGTCGATCCGGAAGGCCCGGTGTCGTCCGTCGAGATGGTTCCCGCTCGATGCGCCCGTCGCCCGCAGTTGATTCCTCGCTACCCATGTGTGCTCGCGGGCGAACCGGAGCGTCCCGATACTATAATATTTCATTTCCTAAACTAATAAAATGATCCGCTATCGAGCGTTCGGGACCGCCTACTATCCATATCGTCGAGCGGGACCGGCCGGCGGCGAGCCGGGATCCACCGCCTGTTGACGCGTCCTACGAGGCCGCCCGACGGACGGGTATCACGGGGTTACGGACACACCCGGTAGCCGCCGAATACCCCATGGAACGCGAGCCCCCGACGGCTTCGGTTCCATCATCGGATATATACCCGTCGGTAGCTGAAGATTGGCAATGACGCGGATCGACGTGGTCGACAACCACGGCCAGTTCACCCACCTCGAACGCCGGGCGCTACGCGACATCGGCGTCGAATGCGAGATCGTCGAGAACACCACGCCCCCCGGGGAGATCGACGCCGACGGGCTCGTGCTCTCGGGGGGGCCCGACTCGGCTACCGATGCCGACGCCGGCGGTTCGTGTGGTACATACCTCGATCTCGGAGTTCCAGTGCTCGGTATCTGTCTCGGCATGCAGATCATGGCCGCCGAACGTGGCGGCGAGGTCGGTCCGGGCGAGTACGGCGGGTACGCCGATGTCACGGTCGAGATCACCGACGGCGACGATCCGGTCGTGGGGTCGCTCGCCCCCGAGACTCGGGTCTGGACGAGCCACGCCGACCAGGTGAAAGCAGTCCCGCCCGAGTTCGTCCGCACGGGCCGGAGCGAGATCTGTGCGATCGAAGCGATGGCCGACGAATCGGCCGGGCTCTACGGCGTCCAGTGGCACCCCGAGGTCGCCCATACCGAGCGGGGTACCGAAGTGTTCGAGAACTTCCGATCGATATGCGAACGCTAACCGGCTCGAAACCGTCGGGACGCCGTTTGCGGACTCGGACCGAAACCGGAACCCGGATCGAGGCCCGATTCCCGATGGATCGGTAACCTTCGATCGAGCCGTATCGCTCCCGACCGTGCCCTTTCCCCCAACTGACACCGGATGACCACGACACAAGGCGACCTGGCCGCGCTCTCGCGGTACGTGTTTCGCGCCCCGCGGTGGTATTCGAGCCTCGCCTTTGCCCTGCTGATCGCCGCCGCCGCCGGGATCGCCGCGTTCGATTCACGATTTGTCCTCGAGGACGCCTGGCAAGGGGTGTTTTTCATCGGCGTGCCCACCGTCGTCGCGAGCCTCGCGATGGCGGGGATCGATCGTCGGCTGGGCGGCCAGCTCACCCCGAGCCGGGCGTCGTTGCTCGCACTCGGCGGCGAGTTAGTGATCGTCGTGACGCTTACCGTCGCCGGCGCTATCGCGGTGCTTACGGCCTTCGCCCAGAAGTTCGTCTTCGACGCGCTCGTCGCCGGCCTCGCCGCGGTGTTCGCCCTTCAGTTGCTCGTCGTCATGGCCGTCTCGCGCCGGTCGCTTTTCGTCGCTGCGATCCCCGCCGGGATCCAGACCGCCAGTACGGCCGTTCTCCTATACGTCTACAGCGGGACGTTGCGCTCGATCGAGGGCGGCGGCCCGCTCGTCGCGTGGTTGCTCGCCCGCCCGCAGGAAGCGCCGCCGGGACTCCGGGCGATCGTGCCGGTCGACTTCGCGCTCCTCGGGCTGCTCTGTGTGCTCTATGCCTTCGCGGTCTGGGTCTTCCTCGCGGTTATCGACCGGCCGTGGCGCCGTAGTCTCGACGTGAGCGTGCTCGACTTCGTCGGGGGGTTCGTCGGCCACATCGCCGAAGGCACCAGGGAATTGGAGGACTTCTTCGAGGCGATCGGCGAGGAAGCCATCGTCCCCGTCACCGTGTGTTCCTTTCGTCGGTTCGATGGTTCCGAGAAGGCCCGGTTCGTGCTCGCGATGGTCCATCCGGGACCGATGGGCGAGATCGGCGGCGGGAACCTCCCCGAGCGGATCGCCGCCGAGGCCGAGGGACTGGCCTTCCCGCCACACGCCACTGCGGGCCACGACTTCAACCTCGTCACCGAACGCGAGGTCGACACGGTTCTCGACAGCGCGGCCCGAGCGGCCGCCGATATCGAGTACGGCGACCGGGCCACGGCCGGCAAGCGTTCTCGGTCGGGGGAGGTAACGGTGCTCGGCCAGCGCTTCGGCGACGACGTACTGCTGACCTCGACGTACGCGCCGAACTTCGCCGACGACGTCGACTACGCGGTCGGGCTGGCGGCGAGCGGGGAGGCCCGCGCGAACGGGGCCGAACGGGTCATGCTGATCGACGCTCACAACTCGAACGACGGGCTCGAAACGGGCGATCTCGGCCACATCGTCCCCGGCAGCCAGCGCTCGTTCGATCTCATGCGGGCCGTCGGCGCAGTCACGGGCGATCTCCGTGACGCCCCGGAGAGCGCGCCGAAGTTAGGCGTCGCCTGGGACCGGACGCCGTGGGGTCCCAGGGAAGGGATCGGCCCGCTCGGGGTCCGGGTCGGGGTGTGTGAGATAGCCGGCGAACGGACCGCCTACGTGCTCGTCGACGGGAACAACATGGAACCGGGGCTACGCGACCGGATCGTCTCCCGTCTCGGCGGCTCGGCGGTAAGCGAACCGGAATCGGAACCCGGTCCCGACCCCGAATCCGGACCTGGCTCCGAGCGCGTTGCTACGGCCGCCAACGGCGGAGTAGCGCCCGAACGAACCGCTCCCGACGGTTCGGGCGGTCGTCGCGGCTCGGACACGTCCGGAGACGGGGGTTCGGGCGGTATCGTCGATATCGCGGAGGTCATGACGACCGACACGCACATCGTCAACACGGTCGACTCGATCAACCAGGTGGGCGCGGCCCTCCCTGCTCATGAACTCCTCGATCTGATCGAGAACCTGACCATCGAAGCGACTCGCGACCTCGAACCGGTCGAGGTCGGCATGAACACCGAAAACGCCCGCGTGACGGTCTTCGGCAACGATCGGACCGAGACGCTTGCGAGCCATGCCAACGCCATGATCGCGATGGGCGGGGCGTTCGCGCTCGCGGTGATCGCCGCAGTCATGGCGATCAGCGTGTTGATCTTCTTCCTCGCGTGAAGCATATCGGGAGACTCGTTCGGTACGACCTCCTTCTACCCGCCGTCCTCCCCGGTGCGACCTTTGATATGCGAAGCCGCGTCGATCGCCCCTCGTGAGCAACCGATGGCCGATCGGATGGGGGAGAGCGAGTGACACGGGATCGTAATCGGCCTGCTCGGGGGCACGAGCAGTACGAGGGATCGGGCCGACGTACCGCACGGAACGACGGACGGCGGGACGAGGGGACATCCGAGTGTCGATGCGAGGTGACCTTTCACGGCGATCAGCTCCTCGTCGACGCCGAGAGGTGCCCGGGTGCCGGCCGACTGGCACACAGTCCGGCGTGTCGGGAGACGGTGATCGGGGCGCTCTCGACGCGGGACGCACGGGCGGTCTGCGTGCGCGTCAACGACACCGAGCGGGCGTGTGCGCGGGACGTCGCGGCGTTCCTGTTGGCCGCCGGGCGGTTCGTAGCGCTCTGTTCGGCCCACGACGGGGAACTCGCTGCGCGCGCTAGGCGCGACCCGCTCGACGCCGCCCGCCTCGCCGCCGGCCGGTCGGATCGAGTCACCGAAATCGCCGCCGCAACGGGCTTCGTGGAGGGAAGCGTCCGGTTCGCGAGCTACCGGGCGGCGTTCGGCGACCGAGACGACCAGGACGACCGGGGCGATCCCGGCGACGTCGACCGTTCCGATGGCTCCGATGGTCTCGATACCCGCGAGGCGGAACCACCGAGTTGAGAGGGGGCCGAAGGTTCGACCGGCGGCCGTCCCTTGCCGTCCCCTGCTTCCCGATCGCTCGACGATCTCAACTGACTTGTATCGCCGGGCGAGTATCCCTTCTATGTTTCACGAAGTGGCGAACGCCGGCAAGCTCTCGCCCGACGAACTGCGCGGGCGCTACGACGACCGGCTCGCGGCCGTCGTCGACGAGTACGGCGTCGAGGAAGTGAGCGAGGTCTCGGGCGTCGAGCGCGAGGTCGTCGAAGCGCTCGCGGCGAGCGACTCGCCCGACATCACGCTCGAAGAGGGTGCAACGGTCCTCGCGGTCGCCGAAGACGAACCGGATGCGGAGGCCATCGTCATGGAGACACGCGATCACCTGCTCATGGGCATGACGACCGCCGTATTGGACGTCGAAGCCGTCGAGTCGGGAATCGACGGCGCGTTCGACGCCCGGGAGATCCAACAGAAGATCGAAGGGCGGCTCCGCATGACCCTCGACGAACTCGCCCAGTTACAGAGTTACATCGACGGCCAGGGTCGCTGATATGCGCGTTGCGATCCTCGGCTGTGGGTACGTCGGCTGTGAACTCGGCCGGCGACTCGCCACCGACCACGACGTCTGGGGAGTTCGCCGTTCGGAGCGCGGGCTCGACGACGTACGGGCGGCAGGCCTCGAACCGGTACAGGCCGACGTGACCGATCGCGACTCGCTCGACGCCGTGCCGGACGCCGACTGGGTGGTCTTCGCCGCGAGTGGGGGCGGGCGCGACGCCGAGAGCGCCCGGGAAACCTACGTCAACGGGCTTCGGACCGCGATCGAGGCCTTCGGCGAGCGCGAGGAGTCGCCCGAAAGATTCGTTTATACGGGAAGCACCGGCGTCTACGGCGATTTCGACGGCGAGTGGGTGGACGAGGAGACGCCGCTCGACCCGACGACCGACCGGCAGGAGGCGCTCGTTGAGGCCGAACGAACGGCGCTCGACGCCACGGACGAGCACGAAATCGCGGGTACCGTCGCGCGCTTCGGGGGACTGTACGGACCTGATCGCTATCGCATTCAACGGTATCTCGACGGGCCGGTCACCGACGGATATCTCAATCTCGTCCACCGCGACGACGCCGCCGGAGCTGTCGCGTTCCTGCTGGCCGAAGACGAGGCTCGTGCCGAGATCGTCAATGTCGTTGACGACGAGCCGGACGAGGACCTCTCCGAGTCGGCGAAGACACGTATCGCCGCCGACAAGCGCTGTTCGAACGCGAAGCTACGGGAACTGGGTTACGAGTTCGCCTTCCCTTCCTACCGCGAGGGGTATCGAGCGGCGATCGAGGCCTATCGCGACTGATTTCCCGACACCGGGTGCCGTCGTCGCGACGGCGTCCCGACAGCAATGGCGGCGGCACCGTTGTCAGGGCACGCTATCGGTCGAAGGTCAGCGATCATCGGGTCATACGGAAGACGGCGAGCGTGCCACGGGTTCGCCGGAGCGTCAACAGCGGTTACTTCAGTCGTTCCTGGAGAAAGGAAGGATGGGCAGCGGTGACGCCCGGAACCTCGAGGATCCGCTCGGAGATGACCTCGCCGACGGCGCTCCCGTCGGCTCCTTTGACCTCGGCCATCAGCATGTGATCGCCGCTCGACGTATACAACGTCTCGACTTCGTCTAACTCCGTGAGCCGGCGGGTCGCATCGACGTAACGTTCGCTCTCGACGTCGATCCCGACCATGGCGATCGATCGACCCGAGAGCTTCTTCGGATCGATCTCGGCGGAGTAGCCGACGATCACGCCGTCGCCTTCGAGCTTGTCGATGTACTTTCTGACCGTCGGCTTCGAGACGCCCGCGCGCTGTGCGATCTCGGCGTACGAGGCTTGGGCGTCTTCCTCCAGTACCGCGAGAATGCGATCCTCCGTTGATTCGACGCTCATACGACTATGTTTTATGTCCGCGAAAAAATATCTTCCGAATCAGAAAGCGTGCTGAGTCGAAAGCGAGAGCGAAGGCGAGCGGTCGGCGGAGCGGTTATCGGTCGATCGCCGATTCCACATTTCCCGCCCTGTTTCCGTTTCACCCTGTTTTCATCGCGTGTCGTCCGGTGTTATTCGGTACTGGCCGGGTTTTCGATCCCCGGCTCTCGGGGGCTCTCGGGTGCCATCGCCGTCTCAGCGGTGGCGGGCGATCAGTTCGTCGGCCGTGCGTTCCCACTCGGCGTCGTCGTCGAAGTACCGTTCGGCGAGTGGCTCCTCGGGCATCTGACCCTGGTCGATCTTCTCCTGCTGGTAGGACGGACGGTCCTCCTCGACGTAGAACCGCCCGGTAAGCACCGTCCCCTCGTTGAGGACGTCCTCGGTTTCCTGCATCATCTCGGCGGCCTCTCGGCGGTCGTGGACGTCGAAGTCGTAGTCGTCCGAATCCTGGACGTCGACGTAGGGGACGTACTGTTTGGCGTCCTTGTTCCAGGTCGGACACTGGGTCAGAAAGTCGATGTGGGCGAACCCGTCGTGCTCGATGGCCTCGGCGAGTATCTCGCCGGCCTGTCGTGGGTTCACCGCCGCAGTCCGGGCGATATACGACGCCCCGGACGTGAGCCCGAGCGAGAGGGGCCGAACCGGGTCCTTCGCGCTGCCTTGGGGTTGGGTTTTGGACTTGTGGCCCTTCGGACTCGTCGGGGAGGTCTGGCCCTTCGTGAGCCCGAATATCTCGTTATTGAAGACGATGTAGACCATGTCGTGGTTCTCGCGGGCGGTGTGCATGAAGTGATTGCCCCCGATGCCGTACCCGTCGCCGTCCCCGCCCGCGGCGAGGACGGTTAGGCCGGGATTGGCGAGCTTCGACGCCCGGGCGACCGGGAGCGCTCGCCCGTGAATCGAGTGATAGCCATACGAATCGAAGTAGCTGTTGAGCTTCCCCGAACAGCCGATGCCGGTCACTAGGAGTATCTCGTCGGGCGTCAGCCCCACTTCGGGTGCCGCCTGCTTTAGAGCCTTGAGAACGCCGAAGTCACCACAGCCCGGACACCAGGTCGCCTGGGGTTCGATCCCCGGTGTGAACTCTTCTCTGTCTATCTCCGCTTCCTCGCCGATCGCGCTGAATGCACTCATTGTTGTAATCCTCGTTCTCTCTAATCGCCGGTCGCCGGTTCGATTCGCGTCTGTGCGCTCGGTGCCTCGCCGCCCCCATTCACCTGGATCTCGAAGCCTTCGACGATCTCGGCTGGTTCGAACGGGTTACCGTTGTACTTGAGCAGGGAAGAGAGCTTCTCTCCGAACCTACCCAGCTCCTTTTGAGTGAGCCCGCGGAACTGCGCCGAGGCATTCATCTCGACGACGAGACACTCCTCGACCGATTCGAGGAGATCGGTGACCTCCTCTTTCGGATAGGGCATGAGATCGCTCACGCTCAATGCCTTGACCGAGTGGCCCCCGTCGTTGAGCCGGTCGACCGCCTCCTCGACGGTACCCTGCTGGCTGCCCCACGTCATGATCCCGTACTCGGCGTCGTCGGGACCGTAGAACGAGTCATGAGGGTTCCTGAAGTCGGCGAGTTCCTCACGGATGGATTCGAGTTTCCGCATTCGCCGGTCCATCTGGAAGACCCGGTTGTCGGGGTCCTCCTCGATGTGGCCCTGTGGGGTGTGTTCGTTGCCGGTCGCGAGGAATCGCCCGTCCTGCTGTCCGGGGATCGATCGCGGGCTCACGCCGTCGTCGTTCTCGGGGTCGTACTGGTAGCGATCGAAGACGCCCGACTCGTGGTGTGAGGCTTCGGCGACCTCCGCTTCGGTGAGCACGCTCCCCAGGCTCGGGTCGGGTTCGCGGTCGAACAGCGCCTCGTCGACGTTCGTGATCTCGCCCGAGAGCTTCTGGTCGATGACGAGGGTGACCGGGATCTGGTAGTCGTACGCGACGTGGAAGGCGTCCCGGGCCTGTTCGTAACACTCCTCGACCGTGCCGGGCGCGAAGACCACCCGGTTCGAGTCGCCCTGACTGGTATACAGCACGTGCTCTAAGTCGCCCTGTTCGGGTTTGGTCGGCATCCCGGTCGACGGGCCGGCCCGCATCGCCTCGACGAGGACGATGGGGGTCTCGGTCATCTCCGCGAGACCTAACGGTTCGCTCATCAAGGCGAACCCACCCCCGGAGGACCCGGACATCGCCTTCGCGCCGGCATGTGAGGCCCCGATCGCGAGCGAGGCGGCGGCGATCTCGTCTTCGACCTGTTCGGCGATCCCGCCGAAGGCGGGCAGGTTCTGGGACATGATCGTGAAGACGTCGGTCCAGGGCGTCATCGGGTAGCCGGCGATGAACCGACAGCCGGCGTCGAGCGCGCCGTACGCGACCGCTTGACTGCCGGAGACGAGCACCTGGTCGGCCTCGTGAGAGCCCTCCGGAACTTCGAGGTCGTGGGTATGATCCATCTCCGCGACCTGGTCGTAGGCCTCTTCGAGCACCGTGAGGTTGTCTTCGAGGATCTCGTCGGACATCCGGCCTTCCATCAGCTGTTCGACTGGCTCAGTGTCCATACCGATCAGCGCTGCGGTCGCACCCACCCCAGCGGTGTTGCGCATGATCTCGCGGCCGTGCTCCCGGGCGATCGTCCGGAGGTCGATCGGATAGACGTGCCAGTCGTTCTCCTCGGCGCGCTCGTCGAGCTCGATGTCGGCGATGTCCTCGTCGTCCAACATCCCCTCGTCGTAGACGATCACGCCGCCCTCCCGGAGGTCGTCCAAGTTCTCCGAGAGGGGTTTTACCTCCTCTTCCCCGTAGTACGCCGGCTGGTCTTCCTGTGGGTTGCGGGCGAAGGAATCGCCGAGCGCCAACAGGAAGTTGTAGCCGTCCCCGCGCGAGCGTACCTTCTCCGGACCCGCCCGGACCTCGAAGTAGGTATGTCCACCCCGTATCCGCGAGGGGTAGTGTCGGTGGCTGAAGACCGACAGACCCATACGCATGAGCGCCTTTTCAAACGCCTGACCGGTCGAGTCCATGCCGTCGCCCGACCCCCCTGCGAGCCGCCAGATGAGTTCCGTGTCTGTCATTGAGAGATCACCCGGTCTCCGAAACCGTGTGCGCTATGCTTCGCCATCGGCTGACTAAAGCGTTTGGTACACATCAGCATGGATCGATCATGAAGGTATGGCCTCCCCGAGACAGTTCGTACTAAAACGCCACGGACTTCCAGCGATCGACCGCCGGCCGGTCAACGATCGATCATCGACGGCTCGGTCGCCGGCCGATCAGTCGCCGGCCGGTCGGAGTCGGACCCTCGAAGCGAGCGAGTCAGGGCCAGTCGTCGTCGATGCCTTCGATCTGGTCGCGGTCGTGACCGAACAGTACCCGTGCACCGTGGCGGCGTTCTACGTCTCTGAGCTTCCAGAGGCTCTCGGCCCACGCCCTCGAGTCCCACAGCAGGCTCGCGCCCATCTCCTGTTCGTCCCGGTAGTTGGTCTCGAAGAAGGCCTCGTCGCCGGCGATCAGCAGGGGTGGGTCGGTGTGGACGAGCGCGCCGAGTATGCCCGGCGTATGGCCCGGCAGGTGTAGCAGTTCGACGCCCTCGACCAACTGGCGCTCGCGATGGACGACCCGCCAGTCGAGATCCCGGTCGAAGTCGGTGGGGACGTAGGCGATCGATCCCGCCGAACTCTTCGCGCTGTAGTACGCGAACTTCAGTTCCTCTTCGTGAACGTAGATCGGGGTGTCGGTCCCTTCGAAGTGATAGAGCCCGCCGGCGTGATCGAGATGCAGGTGGCTTTGCACCACCGCGTCGATGTCGTCGATCGCGTAGCCCGCTGCTTCGAGGTCGTCAGCCAGGTCGTGTTCGTCGGCGTCGACGTGGGCGAAGGTCTCGTACAGCGGGTCGGGCCAGTACGTCGCGGCGTCGGGATGGGAGCCAGTGTCCCAGAGGATCGTTCGCTCGGGCGTGTCGATCACGAGGTTCCAGACGGCGTAGGGAACGTACTCGAAGTCGGGGTTCGGGTCGCTGTCGGTCGCGACAGTAGTCCCATCGACCGCGAAGTTCTTGTCGGCGTGGATGCGCCCGCGATCCAGTATCCGAACGTCGATGTCAGCCATGACCTCCTTTCGACCGGCGGGAGCATAAGTCCCGGCCGAGCGATCGCCTCGATCGCTCTACCGAACCGCGCCGTTCGGTTACCGTGCTCGATCGCTCGGCCGATAGCGAGGACCGCAGACGACGGACGTTTTGTCCCGGCGTCGCCATCGAACGAGCATGGTCGAGTACCGACCCGTTCCGGACGCTGACGTCCCCGAGTTCCAACGTTTGCTCAGTTACGCCTTTAGTCCAGCCGACGGACACGACCCGATCGAGTCGGTCGAGGACCTCCCCGCGCGAGCGACGCTCGGCGACCGTCGCGGGATCTACGAGGACGACGAACTGTGCTGTACCGGTATCCACCACTGGTTCCGGCTCCGCGTCCGCGGTGCGTTCCGCGAGGTGCCCGGCCTGGCGGCGGTATCGACGCCCCCACACCACCGCCGTCGAGGGTTCGTCGGTCGCCTGCTCGCCGAATCGCTGGCCGAGTACCGCGAGCGCGGTGCCGGCGTCTGTGTGCTCTGGCCGTTCAACCATCCCTTCTACCGACGATACGGCTGGGCGAGGTGCTCGCGGTACGGCCGAGTGACGTGTGCGCCCGACGCGCTCGCGGGGATCGATACGGCGAGCGACGAACCGAACGGCCGGTTCGTTAGCTGTTCGGCCGACGACTGGGAAGCGCTCGATCGCGTCTATCGCGCCACCAACTCACAGGGCCTCGCCATGGACCGTACCGAAGCCTGGTGGCGAAAGCGCGTGCTCACCGGGTGGGACGGCGATCCTTATCCGACGGGCGTCGAGCGAAACGGTCGGCTCGTCGGCTACCTCGTCTACGACATCGAGAAGGGGACCGACGACACCGGCAAGACCGACGACGGCCGCCGGATGGTCGTCCGCGAGCTCGGCTACATCGACTCTAGCGCCTACCGAGCGGTCCTCGAGTTCTGTCGGTATCACGACTCCCAGGCGAGCGAGATCGAGTTCTACGGACCGGTCGACGCCCGCCTGCAGGACCTGGTTCGTGACCCGCGCGACGTCGAGATCGAAATCGAACCCGGCGCGATGGCCCGGATGGTTGACGTTTCACGGGCGCTGTCGGCACTCTCGTATCCGGCCGACATCGAAGCCGACCTCACGATCGCCGTTGCCGACGATACCGCCGGCTGGAACGACGGCCGATTTCGGCTGTCGATCGCCGACGGAACCGGGACCTGTGAGCCGACCGATGACGGTCCCGAGGGCGGTTCCGGTGCCGATGTCGATGTCGGTACCAGCGCCGATTCCGGCAGCGGTAGTGTCGATCTTACGACGTCGATCGCGACGCTCTCACAGGTCGCCGTCGGCTATCTGTCGGTCGAACGTGCCGAGAGGGTCGGCGACTTCGAGGTCGCATCGACGGACGCGCGAAACACGCTTGCGGCGGCGTTTCCGCCCGGAGAGCCGTTCCTCCGGGAAGGGTTCTGAGCCGAGTAGCGGGCCATCGCTCGTCCGGAGGCCGAGCGGCGCGCGGATGAGCGGGGAGCGGATCAACGGTCGGCGGATCGATTCGTGTGTCGAATCGGCCGCAATCAGTACTGTGACTGGCGGTAGATGAGGTTGCGCTGGATCTCATTTGCGCCCTCGTAGATCACGGGGATTCGCACGTCCCGGTAGACCCGTGCGATCCGGCGTTCCGAGAGCACCGAGCGCCCACCGTGTAGTTGCATTCCCCGCTCGGCACACTGCATGGCGGTCTCGGTGGATTTCGTCTTGGCCATTGCGGCCCACAATCCACTGCTCTCCTCCTCGGCGACCTTCCGGGCAGCCTGCCAGTTCAGGCTCCTGGCGGCTTCGAACTCCATGCGCATGTCAGCGAGGATGTGCTGGACGCTCTGGAAGTCGCTTACTTCCCGGCCGAACGCTTCCCGGTCGTGGACGAACTCCCAGGCTTCCTCGACGGCCGCCGCCGCCAGGCCGAGCCCATGGCCGCCGACGACGATCCGGCCGTGATTGAAGAACTCGGCGAGCATATAGAAACCTGCACCCTCAGTGCCGACGAGGTTTCCCTCGGGGATGCGACAGTCCTCGAGAAAGATATGACCCTGTTTCGAGGCGCGCATCCCCATCTTCTCGGGGATGTGTTCGGCCTCGTAGCCCGGTGCGTCGGTCGGGACGACGAACATCGAGTAGTTCGAGTATCGGTCCTCCGAATCGCCGGTTTTGGCGTAGAGGGTGAGCCAGTCGGCTTCGACGGCGTTGCCGACCCAGTACTTCTCGCCATTTAAGACCCACTCGCCGGCCTCGTCGTCGCGCTCGGCCTGGGTCGTCATCCCGGCGAGGTCGCTTCCGGTCTGGGGTTCCGAGACGGCGAGGCCCGTGATCTGTTTGCACTCTGCAACTGGCCGAAGGAACTGCTCTTTCTGTTCGTCGTTGCCGTATTTTTCCACTATCTCCGCGCCGAAGCTCGCGAGCTGGAGGGTCAGTGCGATCCCGGCGTCGGCCTTGTAGAACTCTTCTGCGATCGCGAGAGTCTCGAACAGATCGAGTCCGCGACCACCCAACTCCTCACTTAAGTCCTGGGCGATGAGACCGGCGTCCTGACCCGCTTCCAGTATCTCCCAGGGGTACTCGCCGTGCTCGAAGAACTCCCCGCCACGCGGCTCGATGTGTTCGGCGGCGAACTCGCGGGCCTCTCGCTTGACATCGCGAGCGTGCTCGGGAACGACCGACTCATCCAGTAAATCCATAACGATAGTCCGGCCCGGATCGACAAATACCCCTTGGAACGCCTGCCTGTCGGCCTCCCCGACACCGCTACGTTCGACCGTGTCCATGCTCGACGATCCGAACGAAACGTCTCTCGATCGAGCCGAAAGCTCCGCAGTGCTCTCGGTTGCCCAAAGCACTTATCGTATAGTTAATAACCCCGATACGTAATGATCCGAGACGTAATCGCTCCCCTCGGCGGTCTCGTCGCCGGCGTCGTATCCGCGATGGCGGTCTACGGGTTGGTGTATTCGAACCTCGGTATGGCCGTTCTCCTCGGGTCGGTATACGCGCTCGCGGTCTGGCTGCTCTGCCGTCGGTGGTCGGTGTGGACGACGAGCGGTAGCCTATGGGGCGGTGCCATCGGTGGCGTGCTCACGGGCGCCTCGCTGTTCGGCGTCCAGTTCGTGCCCGGTTTGTCGGACGGGGCAGGGCTGGCTGTGGGTCTCCTCGTTATCGGCACCGGGGCGGCGATGGCGGGACTCGGCGTCGAGTTAGCGCTCGAAGCAACCGACCGAGGGCGAGTCGCGTCCGTCTCGGGTTCAGTCGAGAACTGAGTGATCGATCCGACCGTCAGCTACCAGCCGATTCCCTGCTCGTTGCGCTCGAAGCACCCGCTCGGGCCGGCACTGCTCGTCGTCGGACCGTGAAACGAGTACGTTTCGAAACGAGGTCAGTTATCGACGACGGTGGCCGTTCTCCGACGGGCCCACTCGGCGTTCGGAGCGGCGTCTGACGCGGATTTATATGGACACGGCCGTCCGCTCATATAATGACCGGCAACCAGGTCGAGCAACTCGAATCGCGCGTCAGGGAACTCGAAGCGACGCTCACTGGCCTCACCGACGAACTCGTCGATACGAAGGACCGCCTGCAAGCCGTCGAGCGGGCGGCCGCCGGCGAGGAGGCGACGGGGCGACGCGCCGACATCGTCGAAGGCGAGTTGCTCGGTGAGGACGAGGCCGGGGGGACCGACACCGAAGCGGACACCGACGCCGACGAGACCGAAAACGACAGCGCTACCGGTACCCAGGCCGTAGAGAGGACAGATACCGAAGCGGACACCGCCGACGACAACGATGACACCGACGACGCTGACGAGGAGACCGACGGTATCATCGTCGCCTGAACGCTCGAAACCGCCACCGATACCACCAACACCACCGGCACTATCGACACCATCGGCGTTCTCGGGACGTCCCGACTACGACGACTGCCCACCCCATGCACATCGACGCACTGATCCTCGACGACTTCAAGAGCTTCGGTCGCCGCACCGAGATCCCCTTCTACGAGGACTTCACTACCGTCAGTGGGCCGAACGGATCGGGGAAATCGAACATTATCGATGGCGTCCTCTTCGCGCTCGGCCTCGCGCGGACCCGGGGCATCCGCGCGGAGAAACTCACCGACCTCATCTACAATCCCGGTCACGAGGACGGAGCCTCGGCGGGTCCCCGGGAGGCGAGCGTCGAAGTGATCCTCGACAATGGGGACCGGACGCTCACCGCGAACGAGATCGCCGCGGCGATGGACACCGACACGGACGGCGTCGAGGACGTGGGCGAGATCCACATCAAGCGCCGGGTGAAAGAGACCGAGGCGAACTACTACTCGTACTACTACCTGAACGGTCGCTCGGTCAACCTATCCGATATTCAGGACCTCTTAGAGACCGCCGGCGTCACGCCCGAAGGGTACAACGTCGTGATGCAAGGCGACGTGACCGAGATCATCAACATGACGCCCGCCCAGCGCCGGACGATCATCGACGAGATCGCCGGCGTCGCCGCCTTCGACGGGAAAAAGGAAGACGCCTTCGCGGAGCTCGATACCGTGACCGAACGGGTAGAGGAAGCCGCCCTGCGCGTCGAGGAAAAGGAAAGCCGGCTCGAACAACTCGCCGACGAGCGCGAGATCGCCCTCCAGTACCAGGAGCTACGCGAGGAGAAAAGCGAGTACGAAGGGTATCGAAAGGCTGCCGAACTCGAAGGCAAACGCGACGATCTCGGCGACGTCGAAGCGAAGATCGAGGACCTAGAGGGCGACCTCGACGAACGCCAGCGCATGCTCGACGAGCGCCAGGGGAAAGTGACGCGGCTCGAAGAGGATCTGGCGGACGTCAACGCCGAGATCGAACGGACCGGCGAGGACGAACAGCTCGAAACAAAGCGCGAGATCGAATCGATCAAAGGCGAGATCGCTCGACTAAAGGACGCGATCGAAAGCGCCGAGGAACGCGCCGAAAGCGCCGAGAACGACCGTCGCCAGGCGTTCGTCGAACTCGATCGCAAACAGGAGACCGCAGAGGACCTCGCGACCCGCGTGCGCGAGACGAAAGTCGAGAAGGCCTCGGTCAAAGGCGAGATCGACGAGTTAGGGGACGACCTCGACGACGTCGAAGCCGAGATCGAAGCCGTCGATTCGGAATACGAGAGCACTCGCGACGCCTTGGAGGAAAAGCGCGAGACGCGATCCGATCTCAAGGACGAACGGGCCGAACGCCAGCGCGAGCAGGACCGACTGCTCGATACGGTCCGCCGGCGCTCGACCGAAGAGGAAGAACTCGAAGCCGAGATCAGTGAGACAAGGGACCGAGTACCGGACCTCCGTGCGGAGCGCGCGGATGTCGCCGACGAACTCGAGCGCGCGCGGGAGAACGAAGCCCGGATCGAGGAGGTCATTACAGAGCTTCAGGCCGAGCGAAGCGACTCGCGCGACGATTTGGACGACCTCGAAGAAACCCTCCGGGCGAAACAGCAGGAATACGCCGACCTCGAAACCAAGACCGACGACGGCGGATCGTCGTACAGCCGGGCGGTGTCGACGATCCTTCGAAGCGACGAGCCGGGGGTGCATGGCACCGTTGCCCAACTGGGAAGCGTCGAGGGCGAGTACGCGACCGCGTGTGAGACCGCGGCGGGCGGGCGGCTCGCGAACGTCGTCGTCGAGGACGACGGGGTGGGCCAGCGCTGTATCGACTTCCTCAAGTCACGGAACGCCGGCCGAGCGACCTTCCTCCCGCTCACGGAGATGGATACCCGGTCGCGTCCGCGACTGCCGGACCGGGAGGGCGTGATCGACTTCGCGTACAACCTCGTCGAGTTCGATTCCAGGTATCGAGGAATCTTCTCGTACGTGCTCGGCTCGACGCTCGTCGTCGACGACATGAGCACGGCACGATCGCTGATGGGCGACTTCCGGTTGGTGACGCTCGACGGCGACCTCGTCGAGCGAAGCGGCGCGATGACCGGCGGCTCGAAGAGTGGGTCGCGCTACTCGTTTGCGTCGAGTACCGGCCGGCTTCAGGCGGTCGCCGATCGGGTGTCGGAACTCGAAGAAAAGCGCCGCTCGCTACAAGAATCGATGAACGAACTCGAACGTCGCCTCGATTCCGCCCGGGACCGGCGTGCGGACGCGAAAGAGAGCGTCGGGTCGCTCGAAGCCGACCTCGACCGCGCCGACGAGGCGATCGAGGCCGCCGAGGAACGCGTCGGGGACCTCGAAGCCGACTTAGAGGACCTGCGCGAGAAGCGGGCGGCCGTCGACGAGGAGATGAACGAAATCGAGGCCGACATCGCCGCATACGACGAGCAAATCGCGGACGCCGAAGCCGATATCGAGGAGTTGGAGGCCGAACTCGCCGAATCGGACATCCCCGACCTCACCGCCGAAGCCGAGGAGATCCGTGCAGAGATCGCAGAATGCGAGGAGCGGATGGACGATCTGGATGGCAAGCTCAACGAATACCAACTGGAGAAACGCTACGCCGAAGAGGCGATCGAGGATCTTCACGATGATCTCGAAAGCGCCCAGAACCGGAAAGCAAAGGCCGAAGAGCGCATCGAGGACGTCGAGGAAGAGATCGACGAGCAGGAGTCCCTCCTGTCGGAAAAACGCGAGACGATCGCCGACCTCGAAGAGGAACTGTCCGACCTCAAGGACGAACGCGAGGAACTCCAAGGCGAGTTGCGCGAGGCCCGTGAGGCCCGCGACGAGGCGAACGAAACAGTCAGAGGCATCGAAAGCCGCCTCGAAGACCGCCACGAGACGCGCGACCGGCTCGAATGGGAGATAGACGCGCTCGCCGAAGACATCGGCGAATACGACAGCGAGGAAATCCCCGATCGCGAGACGGTCGAAGCCCGTATCGAAGCCCTCGAAGGCGAGATGAGCGAATTGGAACCGGTGAACATGCTCGCGATCGACGAGTACGACAGCGTCGAGGCCGATCTCGCGGACCTCCGGGACAGAAAGGGGACGCTCGAAGAAGAACGCGAAGCGATCACCGAGCGGATCGACTCGTACGAACAACAGAAACGAGAGACGTTCATGGACGCCTTCGCGGCGATCGACGGACACTTCCGGGAGATCTTCGAGCGTTTGTCAGCCGGAACCGGCGAACTCCACCTGGAGAACGAGTCCGATCCGTTCGACGGCGGGCTGACGATGAAGGCAGAACCGGGCGACAAGCCGATCCAGCGCCTCGATGCCATGTCCGGCGGGGAGAAATCGCTCACGGCACTCGCCTTCATTTTCGCGCTTCAGCGACACAATCCTGCTCCTTTCTACGCGCTCGACGAGATCGACGCGTTTCTCGACGCGGCGAACGCCGAACGCGTGGGCGAACTCGTCGACGAACTCGCCGGCGAGGCCCAGTTCGTCGTCGTGACCCACCGCGCGGCGATGTTAGAACGCTCCGAGCGGGCGATCGGCGTCACGATGGGCGAGAACAACGTCTCGGCCGTGACCGGCATCGACCTGGCCGGATCGCGCGAGGGCGAAGGGGAAGGGGAAGGGGAAGTGCCCGCCGATGACTGACGAGCACGACGGGCATGACGAGCGCGATGAGCATGACGGACGGGACGAGCAGGAGGGACGACGGAGGAACGAGAAGTCCGAATCCGATTCCGACACGAGCAGGGGAGCGGACGCGGCGGCGATCGACGAATCGACGATCGACGAACCGGCGGACGTCGAAGACTACGAGGGGACGGACGAACCCGGGGAGTCGGTGGATGTCGAGCCGGTCGAGTTGCTCGTCCGACTGGCCGAGCGGGGCGAGATCGAACCCTGGGACATCGATATCGTCTCGGTGACCGACGCGTACCTCGCCCATCTCGACGCTGGCGACCTCAGGACGTCCGGCCGGGCGCTGTTTTACGCGAGTGTCCTCCTGCGGATGAAAAGCGACGCGATCATCGATGCCGACGACGCCGACGAGCCGGAACCCGAACCCGACCGGCTCGCGGCGTGGGACGACCCGGATACGTTCCCGGCCGACGGATCGGGCCCCGACCCGATCGACGCGCTCGAACGCGAGATGGACCGCCGCCTCGATCGCAAACGGGCCCGGGGAACGCCCGAGACGTTAGACGAGTTGGTCCACGAGCTACGCGACGCCGAACGCCGACGTCTCTGGAAACCCTCTCGGACCTACGATACGACCGACTCCCCGCGCGGGTTCAGCCGGGGCACTCAGACGCTCGATTACCGCTCGGGCGACGACCTGCGGATCGACGACGAACCGACCGCCGCCGACGTCACCGGTACCGCCCACGCCGAGGACATCGAGGGGATCGTCAGCGAGGTCGAAGCGGCGCTGTACGAACAGTACGACGCCGGGCGTGAGGAGGTGCTCTACGCCGAGATCGATTCGGCCGGGGGGTCGCGCGTCCGGACCTTCCTCGGGTTGCTCTTTCTCTCCCACCGCGGGCAGGTCCGCCTCCGCCAGGACGACCTGTTCGGCGATCTGTGGGTTACACAGCCGATACCTCCGACGAGTTCCGAGGAAGCGCGTGCCGACTGATCGCCGTCACGAGTTCCGACCGAGCAAGCGACGAGCGATCGTCGACTCAGAGGTATTCACCGACGAGTACGGAGAGTCGGTCTTTCGTTTCGGCGGGGATCGCCTCCGCGGGCGTGTTGATCGCCCCGGCGATCGTGTGCTCACAGTCACAATCACGCTCTTCGGGAAGCGTTTCGATTGCCCGCCGGAGCGCGGCCGTGATCGATTCTCGATTGGCTGTGGCGTTTTCGAGTACTTCCTCCAAGGAGACCTCCCGGTCGTGCCACACGTCGTAATCGGTCACCCCGGCGAGCGTCGCGTAACACAGTTCGGCCTCGCGGGCGAGTTTCGCTCCGGGGATCGCCGTCATCCCCACGAGGTCGACCCCCTGAGCGCGATAAAAGTCGCTTTCGGCGCGCGTCGAGAACTGCGGGCCTTCGATACAGACGTACGTACCGCCCGCGGCGGTCTCGGTCCCTTCGGCCCCGTCCGCCGAGTCGTCGGTCGATTCCCCCGCTTCGGCGTCCGAGTTACCGGTCAGCGCGTCGCTCGCGGCTTCG
>PXQR01000053.1:0-3332 GCA_003021235.1 Halobacteriales archaeon QH_6_64_20
TGAAGATCGTGAGCCACGCGCCGTACTGGGCGATCGGGTGGGGGACGAGCACGTAGACGACGGCTAACAGTGCCGTGACCGAGACGATCGCGGCGAAGTCTCGCCGGTCGGCGTCGGGAATCGTGCTCATCGTCCGATGAATCGGTCTTCGTAGCCGTGGCGTATTATATTTTGACGAGGAGGGATCGTTCGGTTCGTCTTCGGTGTGTGCGAGCCTTCTTGTGTCGAAGCGAGGCCAGAGCCTACATGAGTGGTACGCCCGGCGGGGCCGGTCGGTCGAGCGGGGGACTCCGGGGAGCGAGTCGGGCACAGTCCGAAACCATCGGGGTGGTGTTGATCCTCGGAATGGTGGTCCTTGGGATGACTGCGGTGATCGGCTTCGGGTCACAGGCGCTTGACGCGACCGAACAGCGTTCGGAGGTCGCGAACGCCGAGCAGGCGATGGCTCAGTTCGATTCGAAGGCCGCCCAGGTGGCACTCGGGGATTCAACGGTGCAGTCGGTGCCATTGGGACGATCCGATGGGCGCTATAGCGTCGAGTCATCAGCGGGTCACATCACGATCACACACGCCAACTACAATGGTGGGACTGACGACGACGGCGATAGTATCGATGACGGTTCCGGAGATGACGACCGCGAACTGTATACGGGCGATTTCGGTGCTGTCGTCTACGAGGACAGCGATACCGAGATCGCTTATCAAGGAGGCGGCGTCTGGCGGAGAAGCGAGGGCACCAGAGTGAAAGGAAATGACGCCAGTTCGGGCACGCCGACTGGCGTAATCACGCCGAGCGCGAATCATTTCACCCGGGTCTTCCCTAGCGGGGGGACGAATCAGAATCCTATCGAACAGGGAAATATCATCATTACCGTCGAGAGTAAGTACTGTGAAGGATGGGAGCAGTATTTCGACGAACGGACGGGGGGGCAGATCGATCCCTGCTCCGGTGGCGATGTGGTTAGAGTTACACTAACCACGCTCGGACCGCAGGGGCAGTTCGAGATGTTAGACGACGACAACACCGAATCACACCCTGTACGCGGCCTCGATGGCCATACGCTCAATTCGTACGAGATCACACTCCGCCCGATCGAGCGCGGCAATCCGCTCGCCAGTCTCGACTGGTCAATGTATATCGAAACAGGAAGCAACAGTGGGCTCGAATTTAATGTCCGAAAGAAGTCAGGCAACCCGAGTTGTGGTGATCCGGTCGTTCTCAGCGTCTATTACAGCGAGGACGGTCAGCAGTACCAGGGATGGCAAAACGACGATGCGGTCAAGATACAATGTCTCGACTACGACGGGGACGGAAACGATGAGAAACAGATCCGGATCGACTTCCTCGACAACACCGTCAGTATGGACGATACGAGTCTCTCGGCGAGGAATACGGTTCGGTTCAATCCGGGATCGCATGAGAGTTCACCGGTGTTCGACGAACACGCATCCGATCCGGGGGCGGCGGTAGGACCGACAGAGAGTCTCGAACTTCTCACACAGCATTACTTCGCGCTGCTCGGACCAGAGTTCGAGATACGCGTTGACGATGGCAACAACGGCAACGCTATCTCCGAGGGCGACTCCTCGTACGAAATAAGCTATACGTCGAACAGCGTCGTCAGATATCTCCACGTAACCGACAATCGGATCGACGTCAAGTTCGAGTGATCAATCTATCGTCGTCTCGATGCCGGCTTTGACCACTTCAAACCGTTCTTTCACCAGAAACGCACAGTAGACGGTATCGCCGCTGACATCACATGGATCGCTGTCGGTTCCCGGGTTCGTCCAGCCGATGCGTGCGTCAAGATATCGTTCCCACGTCGCGGCTCGCGCAGGCGTGGTTCGGACGGTGAGATTGACGAGGAACGGCGACTGGTCGACCAGCGGCGTGAGAACCGCCGTTTTGTCACGTTCCACGCGGACGAGCGCGGTCGTAGTTCCACCGACGCTCCGAGAGCCGTCCCGGGCGGAGGGCCTGGTTTCGATCAATCGAACGACCGTGTCGGTTTTGGCAAAATGCATGCTCGGCGTCCGCTTCATGATCGCACTGCCCGCGTCAGCACGAATCACCGCCCCGTTCTCGTAGACGATCCGACTACCGTCGGCGGCGTATTCGATCGGTCGAGGACTCGCGGTATAAACGGCTGTGACGAGCGGACTCCGGTGGGTGAGATACGTGCCGCTGGAGTATCGAATTCGTCCATCGTTGGTCTCAAGCGTGTTTCCGCTTCCATCGTCCGCTTCGAGCGTACTGCCACTGACCGTCACGTTGCTACCGTTGACAACGCTGATCGTGATCTCGGTCGCACGGCTCGGCGCGTCGCGCCGATAGATGTCTTCGACGTTGTCGGCGAGCACGTCGAATGCACGTTCCGCGTTGTCGATGCGCTCTGCATCCCGTCTTTCTTCGAGCGATGCGAGGTCGCTAACGTAGACGAAACTCATAGTCGTCGTTACGAGCGCGAAAACGAGTATGAACCCGAGCACTTCGCTCACTGCTCGATTAGTCATTATCCGACTGCACCTCCAACTCATTTGCCGTATCACTGTACCCGATTTCGACAGGACCACCAGCTACGCTACCGTCTACGACCTCCGTCTTCGAAACAGTCATAACGCTGATACTCACCGCCGGATTACTGCTCGATAGTTCGAGTTCGTAGCGATCGCCGCTCTTGAAGCTGAGTGAGATCGTATAGCTCGATCCGGCGACCTCCCGAGGGTATTCGCTCTCGACGGTCGCAACGTCGACGGTACCTCCGGTGCCCGCCGATCGGGCGAGACGGTCGGGTATCGTCGTGACCGAGAGGTTCAATGCGTAGTTGAGCGTCGTCGAGACGCCACGGTCGTCGAGCGCCCGGGTCACGGGCTGCGATCCACCTCGACGACGGCGACGTACCGTACCTGTGCGCTTCGGTAGGTGACCCTGATCTCGGCGGAGTCGTATGTAACCATGCTCGGATTTTTCACTGACACTTCTACCGTGACGCCATCGGCGGCGTAGTGTCTCGCAGCACGGTCGCCCCAACTCTCCATTGTCGGTTCGAACGTACTGGTGTCACTGCTACTGCTTTCGAGGTTCGCGAGGATACCTCGGGCCGTGAGGCGTACCTCCTTGCTGAATTCGATCGCTTCCTGCGTGTCGTCGCCGCTGCTCCGTGTGGCAAGGTTCTCCGCATAGACCGCAGAGTTCAGCAGCAAGGCGAGTGCGACGAACACGAGCGAGAGGGCAAACGCGCCGACCAGGAGCATCTGTCCCCGATCGTATCCCGATACGTCTACATCCGCCATACGACCACCTCCACTTCGAGTACGTTGTAGATGCT
>PXQR01000053.1:3388-17335 GCA_003021235.1 Halobacteriales archaeon QH_6_64_20
GTCGCCGTCGGTGTTGTGGTAGACTACGTCGTCGTCGTACAGGCTCACCAGCCGTGACGCCGTTACCGCGTTGTCGCTCGGTTCGCCGCGATAGATCATCCGCTGCCGTACCCGTCTACCGTCGGATTGCTGGTAGACGACGTAGACGTTGTACGCGATCCCGCTTCTATTGAAACTCTGGTTTAAAAGATCACCAAAACGATTCGAAGGGACGTCGCTTGTATAAAAGTCTTCGTTGTCGGCACCGCGGAACTCGTCGTCCCCATCGCTGTCGCTGTCACCCCAAAGTAACGTCGCGTTTTTCAGCGAAGACGGGTCTCTGCTTGAGTTGTTCGCCGCGGTCGCTAATACCCCTTCCGCGCTGGCTTCGAGTTGGTTTTCGATGTGCTGGCTCGATGTGCTCGCCGACAGTGGCGTCACCGCCGTCGCCTGAAGCGCGAAGACGAGTCCGGACAATAGAACCAACCCCGCGATAATTCCCTCCAGCGTGTGTGCCTGGCCTCGATCCATTCTACCATACCCTCACGATCACCGTAACGAGATCGTTATTAGCCCGAGCCGTGCGGCGCGCAACGACGACCGAACCCGTATCGGGCACTGGGGCGGTGTCTCTTTCGCGCGTCGCTGCGGAGTCGCTATCGCGTAACTGTATATGAACGTCTAATCTCTCGGCCAACCCGAGGCGTTCATGGAGCGATGTGCTGTTAGAGAACTCGCAACCCACATCGCTCTTCGAACTGTTAAAGAACGCATTCGTACACCCCACATCTAAGTGATACGGGTTGCTCGAATCCCCGAGCATACCCTCGACTAACTGGTCGGCGATGCGATCGGCGACGACCGTTTCCTCCTGGCTACCCTCAGTAAACGGCTGTAGCATACCGGGAATGAATGTCAGCGTGAACGCAAACACCAACAGAAACGCACTCATCCCCGCAGCGAAATCGAGACTCGTCTGCCCACGGTCTTCCCCACCCATCTCAGATCACGCTGAACACTGCGAGGGCGAAGGCCGGCAGTACGACCGCGTACTTCACGCCGGCGAGCAGGGATCCTTCACTCATGTACCCGGAGATGAGCCCCGAGATCACCGCTTGCAGGGTCACGGCGTGGAAGAACAACATCCCGAGCATGTCGGTGTCGACGCCGCTCCCGAAACTCGCCGCCCCGGCCGCCCCGGACCCCCCGCTGCTCGCGCCCGCGGATTGTTCCGCGAGTTCGGCCATCGTATCGAGGAAGTTCACCTGGAGCAACGCCATCACGCCCAACAGCGTCAGGTAGGTCATGACGATGATAACGATCTGCATCCGGGCGCGCGACAGGCGCTCGCGCTCGATGTCGTCCTGGTTCTCCGACGTCTGGGCGGCCGTCGAGAGAACGGCCGTGATCCGGTTCGAGGCCTCCTGGGCTTTGGTAACGAGTTTGATCGTCCGGGCCAGTCGAGGGATGTGATAGCGGTTGTTGAACTCGATCAGGGCCGCGCGCATGCTCGTCCCGTAGTCGACCTTCGCGTGGATCGTCTCGAACTCCTCGGCGAGTTTGCCCGAGGAGGTGTCGGCGACGACTGCGAGGGATTCGAGCAGGGTCATCCCCGTGTCGTTCGCGCTCGATAGCTTCCGGAGGCTATCGGAGAGGTTGCCGACGACCTTCCGCCGGGAGCGAACGTTCCACTCGTGAAAGATCGCGAGCGGGAGTAAGGAGACGTACAGCGGAACGTAGAGCCAGAGCACCGTTGCGCCCACGGGGTTGTCGACGAAGCCCGACAGCGACAACGGGGCGCTTCCCGAGAGCACGGCGACCGCGAGGGCGACGAGTGCGGCCGGTACCGATAGCGCGAGCACGTACAGCGGGTGATCGCGGAAGAAGACATGGGGGCGTTTGAGCAGGCGGAGGGTCTCGTAGGTCCCCTCGCGGCGCTCGATACGGTCGAACACGCCGTATTCTCCGGTATAGCCCTCGATCGCGCCGAGATCCGAAATCCCCGTACTCGCCGCACCGCGGCGATCGCTGTTGCCTTCGAGATAGCCGTCGCCGGGTTCGTCGTGTGTCACCGTCGAGACCATCACCAGGAAGGCGACCCCGATCAGCGGGATCAATCCGTAGACGGTGCCATAGAGCATCGAGGTCCTCGCCTGGCCCATCATCCCCATAATCACGAGAATGATGATCAACAACAACGGAAACAGCGAGAGGGTCATGTACATCTCGCCGAAGAGTTCTAAGGTCTCTAGAGTGAGTTCCTGTTGCTGTTTCGCGGTTCTGAGGTGCTTTTCCTTCTGATCGTCGAGGAACTTCGTCATATCCCCGCCGGAATTGACGATCGAGAGCATATCGGTCAGGAACTGGCTCAACTCCTCGGAGGGCGTCGTGAGCGCCTGGTTACGGATCGCGCTCCGGTAGTCGGTATCGAAGTACTCGGTCTCGAGGACGATCGACTGGAACTCCTTCGCCGTCTCGCCGTACGTGTCGTCTGCCCGGGCCATCGCTTCCAGGATTTCGAGTTGATTGAGCCCGCCGACCGACAGCGCGTACATAAACGAGATCGAATCGGGCAACAGCATCTCGATCTCGCGTTTCCTGCCACGCGCCTTCGAGTAGGGGATCGCGACGTAGGTGCCGAAACCGAGCGCGAACCCGAAGACCCCGAGAGCGATCCCCGAGGAGACGATCAGGAAGGGTATCTTGAGTGCTTGGATCACTGAGAGGACCTCCTTCGAGGGGAGTACCAACCCGAAAAACGAGGGTGTGCCCTCGATGAACGTCGAAACGAGTACGTACCCGAGTCCAGTGCCGATAATCCAGAGTGTTCCTCCACAGAGCACGCCGATCGCGAGCGCCCGTGCGAGGTACAACTCGACGGTGTGGCTCATCCGCGCCTCGGCGAGTTTGCGCTCGACCCCGGCGGCGAAGTCGCCGTCGGCGTCGAAGACGCGCTCCGAGAGGCGATAGAACGCGTCGATGATCGGAGTCGAGGCCGTGTATGCGCGCCTGTCGGTGTCGACGCTCACCCGTCGTCCGACCTCCCCGGCCGGTCGTCGGGCGTCGTCGAGCGTTCGGCGTCGGTAGGCCCGTCGAAATCACTCTCATCACCGGTGATGGATCCGTCATCGGCGTCGACGCCGCCGTCCGCGACCGCGCCGGTTTCGTCATCGGCGCTGTCGGCGGTGTCAGTGAGGGCGGTATCCGTGAGATCGGTGTCCGTCGAATCGGTGTCCGGGAGGCCAGCGTCCGCGAAACCGGTGGCGTCGTCGCCGTCGCCGTCGCCGTCAGTCGTGAGCGCGCTCGCGAGTCCCGAGACGTCCCGGCCGCGGTACTTCCCTAAGAGATCGGAACGGGCCTCTTCGAGGATCCACATCGCGGCGGCTTCGGTCTCTTCGGTCGGGTCGGGCCGGGGAACCATGTCCTCCTTGTCGGGGTCGATGTCGATCAGTACTGACTCCATCTCGCGCAGAGTTTCGAGGCTCTTTTCGAGTCGATCGTTCGCGATCAGCGTCAGGATCGTCTCGGGATCGTTGATGTACGCCTGAAGCGTCGCGGCCACCTGCGTGTAGGTGTTGAGACCGCGATCGACGAGATAGGCGAGCACGACTTTGCGCTCGAAGAGTTCGCGTTCTACGTCCTCCGCGCTCCATCCCCGGTCGAACTTGATCTCCTCCAAGGTGTTCGAGTCGCCCATCAGTAGGTACTCGTCGGCCTCCGCTTGCCATTGATAGACGTCCTGAACGTTGATCTCGTCGTTCTCGGCGTCGTAGTGGTTGATCTCGGTGAGCGACTTGTTTCGCCGTACCTTTCTGCCCTTGACCCGGGTCTGGGTCTGGACGCTCACCAGGTCGAGCGCCGAAAACATCGTCTTCGAGACGTTGATGGGATCGGTCGTAAAGCGCTTGATCACCTCGCCGACGCTATCGGCGTGAAACGTCGTGAGCGTGGTGTGGCCGGTCGACATCACCTGGAACAACGTCCGGCCTTCCTCCCCGCGGATCTCGCCCATCACGATGTACTCGGGCCGTTGCCGGAGCGCGGCTTCCAAGAGGGCGAACTCGTCGATGTCGCCCGCGTCGTCCGCCGAAAAGGAGGGTCGTGTGACGCTCGCGATCCAGTTGCGCTGGGGGAGTTCTACTTCCCGCGTGTCTTCGATCGAGACGATCTTCGATTTGCTGGGAATAAAGAGCGATACCGCGTTCAGACTCGTAGTCTTGCCCGACGCCGTGCCGCCCGCGAAGATCAGGTTCTTTTCGTTTTCGATACACAGCCAGAGGTAGGCCATTTCGTCGAGTGAGAACGTATTCCAGTTGATGAGGTCGATCGGTGTATAGGGGACGTCCTTGAACTGGCGGATCGTGTAGTTGGTGCCGTGATCGGAGACTTCGCGCCCGAGCGTGAGCTGGGCGCGCGAACCGTCGGGCAGGGTCACGTCGACCTGCGGGGAGCGCTTCGAGATGCCTTTTCCCGAGCGCTGGGCGAGTTTGACGACGAAGTCGTCGAGTTCGGTTTCGCCATACGAGACGTTCGTGATGACTTGTTCGTGCTCGGAGTGATAGACGAACACCGGAGAATTGTACCCATCGCAGGAGATATCCTCGATATTGATGTCGTGTTTGATCGGGTCGATCCGCTCGTAACCGACGAAGTCGCGTTTCAGCCGGTAGAGGAGTTTCTCGACCTGATATGCCGACAGCGTGTCGCCGTCCTCCGCGAGCACGGCGGGTTCCGGCCTGGCGGCGATGCCCTCTAACCGGCGTCCGGGACCGTCGGCACCGACACCGGTGGCGGTCTCGACGTCGGTGTCAGTGCTGACATCGGTGTCAGTGTCGGTATCGACCTCGGAATCCGCGTCGGTGTCGGTAGCGCCGCGGTCGAACAACTCCTTGAGTCCCTTGAGTCGCGAGAGCGAACCCCGGTTCTCGGTCTCCTTCGAAGGCGTGTACAGATCGTATCGCGAGAGTAGTTCCAGCGTTTCGCGCTCGATGACGTCCGCGCGGGTCGCCTCGTCGCCGGCGACGATCGTCTCGTCGTCGGTGTATTTGATCGCGGTCCTGAGCTTCTCGGTGAGAAACGAGATCAAGTCGGCTTCGATCGGCGTGAGATGGGGTTCGACGACGTAGTACTTCCGTTCGTTCTCCCGATCGGAGTGAAAGAGCACGACGAACGCATACGGCTCGTTGACCCAGTAGCGATCGATCTCCCTGAAGTGGCTCTTCTTCGCGTTCGGAACCGTGCGTTCGAGATCGTAGCGATTGGTAAGCGCCGTCTCCCCTCCCGTGGTAGTGAAAAAGCGGTCCTCTTCGACCGCCTCGTGGACTGACACCGTCCGGTCCACGAGGAACGCGGAAAGCGCGCTCGCGTTCCGAGCGCCCGCTTCGAGCCGCGTTTGTGCGTCCGCGTCCGGCGACGAAGCCTTCGTCGTCCCCCGGCTTTCGTCGCTCCGATCCCGGATCACGGGTGTTCTCCAATCGGCGCGCTCGCGCTCGTCGCCGGCCGGTCGAGAGCGGCTCCGACCGCCGTCACCGTCCCCGTCCCCGCGAGCGGATAGCCTCGCATACGAAGATCACTGAGAGGTGATGGCCCGGTGTTCGGTTATAAAACCTCGCCGACGCCGGGAGGGACGGCCCTGCTGGGGATCGAAAACGGAACGGTCGGGCCGATCTACGCGGGGCGCGATCGGCTACTCGAGGACGGCTTCGATCCGGTCGAGTGCCTCGCGCAGATCCGGGAGTCCGGTCGCATACGACACCCGGAGGTGACCGGCCCCGCCCTCGCCGAAGACGTCGCCCGGAACGACCGCGACACCGGCCTCCTCCAAGAGGGTTCGTGCGAACGCTTCGGCGTCGCCGCCCGGAGCCTCGGGGAAGAGATAAAACGCCCCGGTCGCCTCGAAGCACTCGATTCCCATTTCGACGAATCGCGAGCGGGCGTATCGTCGCCGGCGATCGTACTGACTGTTCATCTCCCGGAGGTCGGCCTCACAATTTCTGAGGGCATCGATCGCGGCGTGCTGGGCCGTCGTCGGCGCGGAGAGCATGGTGTACTGATGTACCCGTGTCATCGCCGCGCTCGCTTCGGGCGGGGCGAGGGCGTAGCCGAGCCGGAGGCCGGTCATCGCATACGCTTTCGAGAAGCCATTCACGACGATCGTCCGCTCGCCCATGCCCGGAAGGGTCGCGATCGAGGCGTGCTCGCGGTCGTAGGTCAGGTCCGCATAGATCTCGTCCGAAATCACCGCGAGGTCGTGCTCGCGACAAAAGTCGGCGATCGGCGCGAGTTCGCCCTCGGTCATCGTCGCGCCGGTTGGGTTGTTCGGATAACAGAGAACGAGTACCGAGGCGTCGGCAGCCCCGCTCGCTTCCAGGGCCTCGCGCGTGAGGACGAACTCCTCTTCGGCGCGGGTCGGTACCGAAAGGACCTCGCCGCCGGCGAAGATCGCGCTCGGCGGATACGAGACGTACGAGGGTTGGGCGATTGCGACCGTATCGCCGGGATCGATAAGTGCGCGGAAGGCGAGATCGATCGCCTCGCTCGCGCCCGTGGTTACGAGGATCTCCTCGTCCGGATCGTAGTCGAGACCGCGCTTATCGGACTCCCGGCGGGCGATTGCCTCGCGGAGGTCCCGGAGGCCGCGATTCGGTGTGTAGGAGGTACGGCCCCGTTCGAGCGAGGAGATCGCCGCCTCGCGGGCGCTCCAGGGCGTCGTGAAGTCCGGTTCGCCGACGCCCAACGAGATGACGTCTTCGGCCTCGGCGGCGAGATCGAAGTATCGTCGGATACCGGAGGGCGGGACGCGCTCGATCCGATCGGCGAGCTTCATTCGGCTCCCTCGCCTCGCGGTCGATCGCTTCGAGATTCACTGACCCGCATGCGCTCGTGGCCGGCGATCGGGCCGCGATCGAGGCGAGAACGACGAACGCGCGTCGTCCGCTTCGTCCGTGTCCTTTCGCTCGTAGTGGTCATGGGGAGACCGACAGGCGATCGTCCTCGCCGCGCCCGCCCATCTCGATGCCACGATGCTTGTAGGTGTCCATAACGTAGTGAGTTACCGTCTGGGTGATTTCGGGCAAGCGGGCGACCTTCTCGCTGACGAACCGAGAGACGCGGTCCATCGAGTCGGCCTCGACGTCGAGCGCGAAGTCGTAGTCGCCGCTCACCAGCCTGAGCGACTCGACTTCGGAAAAGCCCGCCAGTCGTCGGGCGATGTCGTCGTAGCTCGTCTCCCGGTCGAGCGTGACGTTCAGTTCGACGAGCGCGCGTACCCGCTCGGCGTCGGCCCGGTTCGGGTCCGGGACGGCCTGGTAGCCACGGATCGCGCCCGAGTCCTCTAATTCAGCGATCGTCGCGTCGACTTCGTCCTCGCTCAGGTCGGCGAGGCGGGCGAGATCGGTAGTGGAGTACCGGGCGTTCTCGCACAACAGTGCAAGCAGTTCGGCACGGGCACGCTCGCGCTCTGCCATACACGGAGGACGTAGTGGAGCGCTCAAAAGCGTTGTTACCCCTGGACGCTCCGAGCGGTTTCGGTATCGAACGTACCGCCGGTGGTCGTTCGCGGACGATCGCCAGGGACATTGCCCGAGGCTCTTTTCTTCGGTCATGCAGGTCCGGGCATACGAACCGGCCGATAGGGAAGCGCTATGGGATCTCAAGGAACGGTTCGAGCGCGAACTGGGCGCGCTCGGCGGTGAGGACAAAAGCGAACAGTACAGCGGGAAGCTCACCGACGCCTATCGGGATCGGTACCTCGACTGGGCCGACCGGTGTGTCGAGCGCGATCCGGGCTGTATCGTGGTCGCCGAAGCCGACGACAGTTCCCCTCGGACCGACGGCGACGACTCGCCGGACGGCGACGACGGCCCGACTTCCGAAGGGGACGCGGCTACGGAGTTCGCCGGGTACGCCTTCGTGCTTCCCGACGACTGTGCGCTGATCTGGGACGCCGCCGTATTAAACGAACTCTACGTGCGCGAAAACAGCCGGGGCGGGGCGGTCGCCGACGCCCTCACTGAGCGCGCGCTCGATCACGCCCGGGGGCAGGACCTACCTCTGAGTCGGATCGTCCTCGATGTCGACGGGGACAACGACCGCGCGCAGGCGTTTTACCGACGTCACGGCTTTTCGAACTGGGGGGAGATGGTGGCACGCGACCTACGAGAACGATCGTAGGAGAAACGAATAGTGAGAAGGTTTGGCTAATACTCGTCGAAGCTACGGAGCCGTGATCGAATAACGGAATATTCCCCGGAGAGAACCAAGTCGTAGACGAGGTCCCCCGCCTCGTAGAACAGGTCGGAAAACAACTGCCTGAGTTCACTCGAGTTTCCGTCGGACATCAGCTGCTGAACGAGCGAGTCACATCGATCGACGTAGTAATCGGAGAAGTCGCCCTGCTTATCGAACACGCAGTGGGGGACGATGTGCGCGAGTTCGTCGACGGGGGCTGGGACGTAAAAGCCGTTGTGCCGTCGGCGTCTGTCGAGCATCCGTTGCTCGATGCTCGGATCGACACGGATCCTGGTTTCGTCCATCGGCGAGGTATACGCTAGATGATTGCTTATGTCCAACATTATACCATCGCAGAACAGTTTTCGGTTTCGATAGTTCTGTCGGTGCATCGTATCCCCTCGAACTAGCCGAAACACCGTCTGTGGGGACTGCAACAGCATAGTCGTCGCCGTCACGGGCCTTCGAACGGCTCGGTCCAGCAACGCCAACGAATCCGACGCGGTCGAAGCTGCTGAGTTCTCGAACTCCGCCCGTTCGCAGCTATCGAGCAACGTCTCGAACTCCTCGGCAGCGACGTAAATATCGACGTCGCCGTCGGCCGGCACTGCCGGGAGGGTCTCGTATTTCCGAGCGACCACGTACGACAGTCGATCGTCGTTCAAGCTGTGGAACAATCGCTCTAGAGGCTCTCGTGTCATGGTTGCGTGACGACAGGAGTTTCCCCAGTACGAACGGAGGGACCGTCCGTGCCCGAACTAGACGTCCGTCGACGGTCCTCGGCGTGAACACTGAAACGACTGGTACTGGTTACCATTCTTTCGTCTCGTGAAGCGTCTTTCTGGCGTCGGTAACGGTACTGGCGAAGTGGCGGAACTCGTCGGGGGACATATCTATTCGAACGTTGCCGACGTGTATGTGGATCGTCTCGTCAGCGTTCAGTTCGATTCGACACTCCTGGCCGTCCGAGAGCTCGAAGATCGCTAATTCCGTCTCAACGATTCCCATCGTCGAGTTTCCTTCGTGCGTGTTCGAGATTGCGCGCTAACAGTTCGAAGTCGTCGACGCTCGTCTCTAAACGGACGTTACGCAGGTGAATGTGGATCGCTTCCCCGATGTTATCGTCGACGACGAACTTCGTACTGGATTTGTCCGGTACCGCGTCGACGCTGTCTTCGGCCAATACGTAGCTAAACACGTTCATAACTGGTTCGTCGCTGATTCGCGATTGTTCTTGAATAAATCTTTGTTCTATAGTGGTCTCATAATTCAAGAACCGGTCCACGAGTGGTCTCGAGGCGAAGGCGGACGAGCGAGTGCGTACGGGGTCGATCGACACAACGGGTCTCCCCGTCGGCGGAGGTAGAGACGACGTCGAAGGGCGCTACCGTCGTACGACGAGTTCGACGTAGTGATCCTCGGCGAGCAGGTCCTCGAACGTCTCGATATCGAGTTGCCGTCCGTACCATCGCGGTACGCCACCGATGGTAGCGCCGACCTCGTTCACTGCCGAGACGATCTCGAAACCGTTCTCGGCGAGCGCGGTGACGATCGTTTTTGCGGATCCGTCCGTCAGGTAGTTCTGGTGGAACTCCAGGTATATCACCAGTGGCGTCGTCGCTTCGAGCACCGACTCCATGCCCGCGAAGATCGCCGTCTCGTAGCCTTCGACGTCCATACGGATAGCGTCGACTGCGTCGGGTGAGATGTCACGGTCGGCGAGGAACCGATCGACGGTTGTCTGTCTAACCGGAACGGTCCCGAGGCTGGGCGTGTTCGTGTTCACGACCGTCTCCGCGTCGTGACGCATCACGGCGCTTCGAGTCGAGCCGGCGTCGTCGCTCGCCCGACGGATCCCGTGGCGGTTCGAGAGGTCGCTGACGTGCAGTTCTACGGGGTCGACCGTATCGCCGATCGCACAGCGTTCGATATCGACCACGTCCTCGTGACCGTTGAGTGCAACGTTCCGTTCGAGGAGCGAAGCGTTTTCAGGTTCCGGTTCGATAGCGTGGATTCGGGCACGCGTTCCGAGGGTTTCGGCCTCGACCAACGAGAAGTAGCCGATGTTCGCGCCGATCTCCAGAACGGTGATTTCGCCGGTAATTTCGGCTGCGAGTCGACGGAGTTCGTTCTCGAAGACGCTGGTCGAGAGGTGCTCGTGGGTTCCGTAACTGAGCAGCGTTCGAGAGATCCCGGTGTCGTGTGAGTCCAGCTTCATCCAGTGATCCCGCACGTCCGTTACCACGAACCGCTCGGGGTGTCGACGTACCAGCCGTTCGTAGTAGGGGTTCCATCCGACGATCGATTCGATCAGGAAACCGATCGATGCTCCGGTTCGGCCCTGTTTCAGTAGCCAGTACGCCTTCGTAGCGATCGTTCTCGTGACGATCGAGACGCTACCGGGAGAGGAGATCGCAGTCCCGATCCGTCTCAGTATTCCGTTCATACCGCTTTCGCCCCCGCGCTTCTCGGTGGTTCGACAACTGAGGATCGCCGTCGTTGCGTGACTGGATTAACGACGGTCGAACCGACTGTTAGGGTGAGCGATCGCCCGACGGGATCCGCGCTGGTATCGTGATCTATTGAGTTCGGTAGTACCATGGTGTGTTATACTGTCTCAACCGAAGCGATAATAGACTATTATAGAAGACGAAACTAAGTATTTTTCGTTCGAATAAGAAGTGGACTTATCCGGGGGATCACATCGATCGACCCTCCGATTCGATACCTTCGAGTCGCCGAACCTATTAGCGCTGTATAGCCGCTAGCGGCTGTTTTATGAAACCGCTTCTAATTTAATTACAACTCAAAGTTTTTAAGCAACTATAACTTCCCTTCGGCGAGACGATTCGGATGACTGTTGACGAAGAGACGACCGAAACGGCCGGCGACCTCTCGGCGCTGCTGTCGAGCGCGACGTTGATGTTGTTCCTCGGCTCGCTCGGCTCGCTCTCTCGCTTGCTCGAACGGATAGCCATGGGTCAGTTGCTCTCGCCGAGCGCCTACGGTGAGGTGAGCATCGCCTTTTCGATGCTGTCCGTCGCTTCGACCCTCGCCCTTGCCGGGTTCACGAAGGGCATTGCCCGGTTCATGACGCGTTTCGATCGCGAATCGGACATCCGTGGTGTGTGGGTCACCGGTAGCGCCATCGGCGCTGTCCTCACGGTTCTCGTTACCGTCCTGTTCCTTTCGAACGTCGAGCGCCTGGCCGATCGGCTGTTCGAACCCTCGACTCCTCCGGAACTCCTCCTGGTGTTCGTCGCAACGATTCCGTTTTTCGCCGGGATGAAACTCGTCGTCGCCGGTATTCGGGGGTGCGAGAACACGATCTACCGCACGTACAGTCGTGACTTGCTTTTCAACGGACTTCGCCTCCTCATGGTCGTCGGCTTGCTCTTGGCCGGATACGGCGTCGTCGCGATGGGATTTGCTTACCTGATCTCCGCTCTAGCCGCCTTTTTTGTCGCGCTCTGGCTGTTCAACCGACTGCTGCCGATCGTCGGCGCCTTCGAGACCCATACTCGCGAGATACTGGTCTTTTCGCTCCCGCTCGTGCTCTCTTCGGTAGTCACGATGTTTCTCTCGGAGATCGATACGCTCATGATCGGCTACTACCTCCCGTCGAGCCAAGCCGGCATCTACAGCGCTGCCTGGCCGCTCGCCAGAGGAATCGGCGTGATCGTCTCCTCGTTTGGTTTCTTGTTCTTACCCTTGATGAGTCGTCTCGACGCCAGCGAGAGACGCGGGGAGGTCAATCGGATGTACGAGGTCACGACCAAATGGGTGTTCGTCGTCTCGTTCCCGGCGTTGCTCTGTCTCACCGTGTTCGCCGACGACCTCATATCGTCCGTCTTCGGTGCCGAGTACACCGCCGGCGCGTCAGCACTGACGATTCTCGCGCTCGGTTCGTTCACCAGCGCGTCCTTCGGGCGCTGTCAGGATACGCTATCGGCCTTCGGCTACACGAGCTATATCTTCGGTATCAACGCGGTTGCGGGGGTGCTCAACGTCGTGTTGAACGCGGTCCTCATCGGTGGCTACGGACCGGTTCCACAGCTCGGCATAGACGGCGCTGCACTGGCGACGACGGCCTCGACAGTGACGCTCAACGGGTCAGCGCTCGCCGTGCTGTGGTACAAATCCGGTGTCAATCCGCTATCACGGTGGACCGTTCGCGCGTTTCTCTTACTACCGGCGACGCTGTTCCCGCCAGCGCTGGTGCTCGCCGGTCGGGCGACCCTCTCGTTACCGGCACTGATCGTGTTCGTCGTCGTCACCGGGATCGCCTCGATCGCGGTACTCGCCGTGACTAACAGCCTCCAACCCGAAGACGAGATTCCCGTTTCGCTTATCGAAGACAAACTCGGCGTCTCGATCCCGCTCATCAGGCGGTATATCCCCAACGAGTCCGACCGGCAGGACGAGCTTCCATAGGAAGGTCGGCACGGGACGGGCGCGGATCTACTCGCCGTGAGAAGAGCCCCGCAGAGGACGTGACGACTATCGCCGATCCGACTCGCGTGATTCGAGAGGAGAGATCGTGTCGGGCCGATTGCCGGGCGGAAACGAGGTACGAAGGTCGAGGGTCAACGGTGATCGAGAGGCGACCGAACCGGCCGTCGAGAGCGGTTACGGCTCCTCGATAGCTTCGTGGTACTCGGCCTGACTGACGCTGTAACGGACCTCGTCGGCGACGGTGCCGTCCTGACGGACGAGGTTGTTACGAAGGAGTCCTTCCCGATGGCCGCCGTGGCGCTCGATGTACTTCTCGATCGCCCGTTCGGATCGCTCGTTGTCCGGCAGGTGTGAAACCACGACGAGATCGAGATCCAACTGGGTGAAGACGAGATCCATGAACGCGCCGGCGCGCTCGCCGGAGTACCCCCGACCCCAGAGGGGTTTGCGAAGCCACAGGCCGAGTTCCGCGGTGCGGCGATCCCAGTCGATCCCGAAACCGGTCGTGCCGCCGAACTCGCCCTCGTGGGGTTCGCCCGCGGCGGGTCGGAGCACGTACGTAGCGCCCCCGCCGTCGTTCCATCGCTTCGTCGACTCTGCGATGAACTCGCGGGTTTCCCCGAGCGAGCGGTGTGGCGACCAGGAGACGTACTCGGTGATCGCCTCGATGTCCGGCGCGCCGCGCTTGACGTGCTCGTAGACCTCGAACAGATGGTCCTGGGTGAGGCGTTCGAGACGGAGTCGGTCGGTCTCTACTCGTTCGGGAAACACGTCGAGTCGTGTGAGCGAGCGGGCAAAAACGTTCGTCGGTATCGAGCGAGACTGTTACCCCGATACTGTGTGCATAGAAACCACAGAGTGAGACTGAAGAGGGGCCGGTCGCTCGGCGAACTCCGGCGATATAAGCACTGCAGCGACCGAACGAAGGGAGAGAGCGAAGCGCGTGGTTCGAAACGGCGAAGCCGTTTCGTCATCACAAAAGACGCGAAGCGTCTTTTGAACGACAGCGAGCCGTGGGAGCCGAGCGTGCTGGGGGCTTTCGACAGCCAGTGGTCCCTTTCGGTTCGAAGATCGACAGCGTAACGTCACCCACTGAACACGGCTGTGGAACCCAATGACGAGAGCAGGGAGTGTTCGGAGAATCCGAGCCTTCGGAACCACTAAACGAACCACCAGCATAGACACACCAATGGCAGATTGGACGGAGACGTACCGCCCGGCAACCCTCGCAGAACTGCGGGGCAACGACACGGCCCGCGACGAGCTACGCCAGTGGGCCGAGTC
>PXQR01000054.1 GCA_003021235.1 Halobacteriales archaeon QH_6_64_20
GTGAAGGTCTTGGTGCCGTCGATGACGTACTCCTCGCTCCCGCCGTCGGCGCGAACCCGCTCCGCGCGGGTCTCGATGCTCACGGCGTCGCTTCCGTGTGCGGGTTCGGTGTTCGCCATCGCGCCGATCAGTTTCCCCGAAGTGATCCCTCGTAAGAACCGTTCCTTCTGAGCGTCGCTCCCGTACGCGGCGATCATGCGCGAGCCGAACTCGATGCCGATCGCCGCGCGGACGCCGGCGTCGACTCTCGACAGTTCCTCGCTGACGAGTACCGATTCGAGGCTTCCCATACCCGCACCGCCGTACGCTTCGGGAATCTCGACGCCGACGAGTCCGGTTTCCGATCGCCCGCTCCTAAACCTCACGGGGCCACTCGCCGCGCTCTTTGGCCTCGCGGGCGGTCCGTCCGACTGCACGCTGTGATTCGGTGAGCGAGAAGTCGACCATGCCCGCGGCCACGGACCCGCGGTTTTATAATTGTACTCCGTCGCGCGCGGTCGCTCGACCGTCCGGCCGTCTCCGTCCGTTCTCGCAGTCCCCGTCTGCCCTCGACGTATCACTGGCCGGTGACGATCGACGAGTACGGACTATCACGTGCCACGATACCACACACCGAAACAGCTAATTCGATAGCGAAACGTGACTGGTAAGCATGAACTTCGCCAATCACGTCGACGGCGCGGCACGAGACGCTCCCGAAAAGACTGCCCTTTCCGATCCCGAACGAAGCGTGACCTTCGAGCAGTTCGCGACGGAGACGAGTCGGTTCGCGAACGCCATCGCCGAGTTGGGCGTCGCCGCCGGGGACCGGGTGGCGATCTACCTCCCGAACGGGATTCCCTTCGTGACGGCGTACTTCGGGGCGATGAAACGCGGTGCGATTCCCCTTCCGGTGAACATGCGCTTTGGGGGCCAGGAGATCGAGTACGTGCTCGAGGACGCCGGGGCCTCGGCCGTCGTGACCAGCGGGCGCTTCGAGGACATGCTCGACGACGTCGAGGTGGTCGCGCTCGATCACCGGATCGTCGTTGACGGGGAGAGCGGTCACGATTACGACGACCTGCTCGCGAGCGCCGACGACGAGCGGACAGTCTACCCGCGCAAGGAAGCCGAACTCGCGGACCTGATGTACACCTCGGGGACGACCGGCCGGCCGAAGGGCGTGAAACACACCCACCGGAACCTCAGTACGAACGCACGCGGCCTCGTGAAATACGTCGAATGGAGCGAGCACGAGACCGGCCTGACGGTCTGTCCGTGTTTTCACGTCTCGGGGCTTCACATCACGGTTACACCGTTCGTACTCGCCGGCGCGACGAACCACCTCCTGCCGTCGTGGGACCCTGCGACGACGCTCGAAACGATCGCGGACCGCGAGGTGAGCTACGTCTTCTGTATTCCGACGATGGTGATCGATCTGCTCAACTTCGACGGCCACGAGGAGTACGACACGAGTAGCTTGGGAGTCATCGGCGTCGGCGGCGCGCCGATGCCCAAAGAGCGAATCGAGGCCACCGAGGCGGCCTTCGACTGCGAACTGCTCGAAGGCTACGGCATGACCGAGACGACGCCGCTCGCCGCGATCAACCTGCCCGGCCCGGACGTCACCCGGAAACCGGGAAGCGTCGGACAACCGACCCGGGAGGTCGTCGACCTGCGCGTCGAGAACCCCGAGACCGGTCGGGAAGTGGCCCGCGAGGAGAAAGGAGAAGTTCTCTGGCACGGCGATACCGTCACGCCGGGCTACTTCAACGATCCCGAGCGCAACGAGGCGGCGTTCGTCGAGCGTGGGGGCAAGCGATGGCTGTACTCGGGCGACATCGGTCGCCTCGACGCCGAGGGCCACCTGTTCATCGAGGACCGCGTCGACGACATGATCATCACCGGCGGGGAGAACGTCTACCCGCGGGAGGTAGAAGACGTGCTCTACGGCATCGACGGCGTCAGGGAGGCGGCGGTCATCGACACACCGGACGACCGCCTCGGTCAGTCGGTGACGGCTATCGTCGTGCCGGCCGACGGCTCGCTGTCGGCCGACCGGATCGAGGGAACGGTACGCGAACACCTCGCCGACTACAAGATCCCCCGTCGGATCGAGTTCGTTGACGAACTCCCGAAGACGTCCACCAGGAAGACCGACAAGGTCGCGCTCCGCGAACGGTTCCACTGAGCGACGAGGTCGTGTCCGGGGCCTGTCTCCGGATCGAGTTCGGTCCTCCGGTGTTACATCGGGAGCGGCGCGGTGAGTTGCCCGCCGTCGACGGTGAAGTAGCCGCCCGAGACGTACGCGGCCGCCGGCGAGGTGAGAAAGAGCGTCATCGGCACGCAGTCCCGTTCGGTGCCGAAGCGATCGGCCGGGATGTCCGTCAAGAGGTCTTCGGGAAGCCCGCCGCCCATCGCCCCGGCGAGGCCCTCGGTCTCGATCACGCCGGGGGCCACGGTATTGGCGCGGATCCCGTGGTCAGCCCACTCGGCGGCGACGCTTTGCATGAGGTTGTGCACGCCCGCCTTGCCGGCACCCGAGTGAGCGTGATAGGGCGCTCCGCGCTCGGAGTTGGTCGCGCCCATCGTGACGACCGCACCGCCGCCGTTCTCGATCATGTGCTCGCCCACCGAGAAGGTACAGTAGGCGGTACCGTCGAGGATCGTTCCGACCACCGCGCGCCAACCGTTCGCCGAGAGGTCTTCGGTGGGCGTGAGGAAGTTCGCCCCTGCATTGTTGACGAGCACGTCGATCCCGCCCAACTCCGTGACGACCGTCTCGGTCATCGCGTCGACTGCCGCTTCCTCCCGGACGTCGACCGTCGTCGCACAGGCCCGCTGGCCCCGGGACTCGATTCCCTCGGCGACCGGTCCGAGGTGCTCCATGTCCCGGGAAGCGATCGCCACGTCGGCCCCGAGGTCGGCGTAAGCGAGCGCGAGCGCCGCGCCGATCCCCGTGCCGCCGCCGGTGACGAGCGCGACCCGCCCGTCGAACAGATCGGCCGCGAACACCTCGCTCGCGGGCGGCGTCTCGCCGAAGCTCATCGCGTTCGCCCCCGAAACGTGTGCAGTAGTGCCATGACTGTCGATACCTATAATACTGCGAGCATAAACACTCCGGTGTCGAATCATGATCGTGCTCTCGCCGGTCGAGAAACGACGCGCGATTCGAGGACCGACGCCGGCGTTCGTAGGGTACGGACCTCCGGCGTTGCCTCCCGGAACCGGAGGGACCGGGAGGTTTCCGTGACCGTCTCGATCGCCAACGCCGCGGGTTTCTGGGGCGACGACGAGGAGGCACCCCGGCGGACGCTCGACAACGCTACGGACCTCGATTACCTGACGATGGACTACCTCGCGGAGGTGACGATGGCGGTGCTCGTCCGCCAGCAGGAACGCGACCCCGATCGGGGCTACGCCACCGACTTCCCGCCGCTGATGGAAGACGTTCTCGCCGACGCGATAGAGCAGGGAGTGACGATCCTCGCGAACGCCGGCGGCGTCAACCCCGATGCCTGTCGGGACGCCGTCCTGGAGGTGGCCCGCGAGCAGGGCCTCGACGCTTCCGTCGCTACCGTCTCGGGCGACGACTTCCGAGATCGGATCGAGGCCTTCGACGCCGGGACGCTTCGACACGCCTACACGAACGACCCCCTGCCGGCCGACGCCGACGTGGTTTCCGCGAACGCCTATCTGGGGGGGTTTCCCGTCGCCCAGGCACTCGACTCGGGCGCGGACGTGATCGTCACGGGCCGAGTCATCGACGCCGCGCTCATCACCGGGCCACTCATCCACGAACACGGCTGGGATCGCGCGGACTACGACCGCCTCGCGCGGGGACTGATGGCCGGTCACGTCATCGAGTGTGGCGCACAGGCCACCGGCGGGAACTTTCTGGGTGACTGGCACGACGTCGACTTCGAGCACATCGGTTTCCCGATCGCCGAGGTCGAGGCCGACGGCGCGACGACGATTACCAAACCGCCGAATACCGGCGGGATGGTGACGCCAGCCCGACGGATACCTATAAGGCGAGCTTGCACTACCGCGACGGCTACACGGTCCGGGGAAGCGCCGTCTACTCCAACCCCGACGCCGAGCGCAAGGCAGACCGCGCCGCAACGTTCCTCCGCACGCAGGCCGACGAACGTGGTATCGAGTACGACCGTTTTCACGCCGAGAAATTCGGCGTCGACACGCTCCACGACGGCGTCGCAAAGGGTGAGTCCGAGGAGGTCGCGGCCCGCGTCGCTATCGAGACCCCAAGTGAGAGCGACGGCTACGAGTTCGGCAAACTCTTCGCGAACCTCGGCCTCGGCGGCCCGCCCGCGGTGACGCTTCTCACCCCCGGCCGGCCGCGACCTCGCCCGAAATTGGCGTACCACCCCGTGTTAGTACCGAAGGAGGCTTTCGACCCGCTGGTGGAGGTGAGCGAGGCGTGAGCACCCCGCTCTCCGAGATCGCTCACGGCCGGTCGGGCGACAAGGGGAACAAGGCCAACGTCGGGATCATCGCCCACGACCACGACGACTTCCCGTTTTTGCGGGAGACCCTCACCGAGGCGTTCGTCGCAAACGTGTTCGAAGAGTTCCTCGCCGACCCCGGCGTCGGGAGCGTCGACCGCTACGAACTCCCGGAACTGGGTGGGCTGAACTTCGTTCTCCACGACGCGCTCGACGGCGGCGCGGGCGAGTCGCTTCGCACCGACACTCAGGGCAAGACTTTCGCCGCGATGCTTCT